>NZ_CP149798.1:6871798-7176998 GCF_037940415.1 Streptomyces sp. f51
CATGTCCGCCGTGCGCCTCGACGACTCGGGCACGCCCGTACTGCGCCAGGACGCCAGGCTCCTCGACCGCCTCTATCCCTCGGCCACCGCGGGCTCCGCCCTCGCCTTCACCTACGAGGACCGCTCCCGCGACGGCTCCGCCACGCTGACCTGGAACCCGATTCCCTCGACCCTGCCCCAGGTCTCCCAGCTGGTCGGAACGGGGCAGTACGGCCTGCTCGTGTGGCGCTCCGGCAGCGGCACCGCCCCGACGGAACTCCATCTGCCGGCCTCCTTCCCCACGGCGGCCACGACGGTGGTGTCCGACCTCGGAGCGACGCTCTCCCCGCCCGCCTACACCACGGCCACGCCCGTCGCCGTGGCTCCCGAACCGGGCGGCACCGGAAGCCGCCGCCTCCTGCTCACCGCGTCCGGCTCGGGAACCGTGCACTACGCGCTGGTCACGAACGGGGCGAGCGCCCCGTCCACCGCGCTGCTGAACGGGGCCCGGGCGGAACTCGCCGCCTGGGCCGCCGCCCGCTTTGGCTGAGAGACCGTCAGTTTGCGCTCGGTCCCGTCCAGTTCGCCTGCACATGGCCGAGCCGGACCCGCTGGGGGTGGTCGCCGACCGGCACCGACACCGTCTTCAGTCCCGTCTCGAAGTCGATGGCGGTGACCTGGTCGGCGCCGCTCTCGGAGACGACACAGTCCTTGCCGTCACCGCTCACGGTCGCCCAGTACGGCTTGGAGGCGGGGACCAGCGGTCCTTCCTGGAGGGTCGCGCGGTCCACGACCGTCGCGTAGTCGTCCATCGTCCCCGCGACGCACAGCTTGGTGCCGGAGGGGTTCATCGAAATGCCGTGGTGGCGCGAGTCGTTGACCCAGGTCGTGCGGTCGCTGCTGGTGGCGGGGTTCTTCGGGAGGGTCTTCACCCGGGTGATCCGGTCGGTGGCCACGTCGTACTCCAGGAAGCCGTTGAAGAACGACACCTGGAAGTACAGCTTGGACTCGTCCGGCGAGAAGACCGCGGGGCGGACGGCGTCGGAGAAGTCCCTGAGGCCGATCGCGTCGAGGCGCTGACGCATGTCGATCACCTTGACCTGCTTGAAGGTGGCCGCGTCGACGACCGTGATCTTCCGGTCGCCCTTCGTCCAGTCCAGCCAGGGGTCGTCGAGAGCGGTGGTGACGTCACCGATCGCCATGTTCCAGATGTACTTGCCGTCGTGGGTGAAGATGTTCTCGTGCGGCTTGTCACCGGTGGCGAAGGATCCGAGCTGCGCGCCGGTCGTGATGTCGAGCACGTGCACGGTGTTCGCGGTGGAGGCCGACACCGCCACCCGGGTCCCGTCGGGCGACACGGCCATGTGGTCGGAGCGGTAACCCGCCACGGGGAAACGCCAGTTGATGCGGCCGGTGGCGAGGTCGATCGACACGACGTCGGCGAAGCTCGGCCGCGAGACCACCACCGACCTGCCGTCCGGTGTGGAGTACATGTCGTCGACGAACTGGTCGTGTCCCTCGCCGACGCCATTGCGGATGCCCATGAAGTAGGCCCACTTGATGGGGTCGGCGTTGATCGCGGCGAGCCGCTCGGCCTTGTCCGGGATGACGTCGATCCGGCCGACCTTCGCGAAGTCGCCTGAGGACCTGATGACGTCCGCCGTCCCTTCCCAGTTGTTGCCGACGAACATCACCTCCCGCAGATCGGTGGCCTGCGCCTGCGCGCCGACGGCGGAGGCGGCGGTCG
Source organism: Streptomyces sp. f51 (assembly GCF_037940415.1). Taxonomy (NCBI): domain Bacteria; kingdom Bacillati; phylum Actinomycetota; class Actinomycetes; order Kitasatosporales; family Streptomycetaceae; genus Streptomyces; species Streptomyces sp. f51. Next base: position 6,873,525 of record NZ_CP149798.1, read on the forward strand.
CCGTACCGCCGAGGGTGAGCGTCAGGGCGGCGGCGAGCGTGCAGAGGTGTCTGACTCCGTGGACGGACATGAGCAGGTCCCTGTCGTAGTGGGGGAGTGCGGGTGGCGGCACGGTGGACCAGGAGCGTGCTGTGCTGTGCGCGAGACGCGCGAATGGCAAGAGCATGACAAGCGGCAATCTGAACACGCCCGCTTTCAAAGTGCACTTACTGGAAAGTAAGGACTCGGGGAGCCTCTTCACAAGGGGCGGTGCGGGAGAAAATCGCCGAAGGGGCGAACATCGGTTCGTGCAGGCGTCCAGGGGAGGTGCGCGTGGCGGGCAGACTCAGACAGCCCACCGGGCGGTACGGCGGCAGGACGGCCGAGGAGCGGCGGGCGGAGCGCCGCCGCCGCTTTCTCGACGCCGGGCTCGAGCTGTTCGGAGCCGGCCCCGGGTACCGCTCCACGACGGTGGCGGCCCTCAGCGAGACGGCGGGACTGTCCACGCGCCAGTTCTACGAGGAGTTCCGCGGCCTCGAAGACGTACTGGCGGCCCTCCACCTCCAGGTGAACGACTGGGCCGAGCAAGCCGCCCTGGCCGCGCTGGCCGAGGCGCGCGACCTTCCGCTCGCGGAGCGTGCCACCGCGCTCTTCCGCGCCTACGCGGCGAACGTGACGAGCGATCCGCGCCGCATCCGGATCACCTTCGTCGAGATCATCGGCGTGAGCGCCCGGCTGGAGGAGCAGCGGCTGGCACGCCGTGCCCGCTGGGTGGAGTTCATCTGCGGCGAGGCGGCGGGTGCCGTCGCCCGCCGGGAGGCGGCGCCGCGCGACTACCGGCTGGCCGCCACCGCCTTCATCGGCAGCGTGAACGGACTGCTGCACGACTGGAACGCCGGCTGGGTCGACGCGACCCTGGACGAGGTGGTGGAGGAGCTGGTCCGCCAGCTGCTCGGGATCCTGCGTCCCGCCGGCTGGGGCGCGGGCGGGGCCGCGAACCCGTAGGCCCCGGGAAGGACGGGACCCCGGGTTCGCGAGAGAGCCCGGCCCCCGCACGAGCGAGGAGGCCGCCTGGACCACCGCTCCGACCTGCGGGGTCCTCAGGAGCGTCCGGGGTGTCCGAGCCGGGCCAGGGCCTCGGCGACCGGGGCCACGCCGTCCTCCGCGCGAAGGCGTTCCGCCAGGTCGCGCGCGTTCCGCCGGAACGCGGGGTCCGTGGTCGCCCGGACCAGGGCCGGTGCCAGCCCTTCGGCCCGCAGGCCCCTTGGCGACAGGACGCCGGGCGCGACCCCGAGCGCGACGAGCCGCCCCGCCCAGAAGCCCTCGTCGAACTGGACCGGCACGGGCACCGCGGGGACCCCCGCCCGCAGACCCGCCGCCGTCGTGCCGGCCCCCGCGTGGTGCACGACCGCCGCCATCCGGGGGAACAGGACGGAGTGCGGCACCTCGCCGACCGTGAACATGTCCTCGCCGGTCGCGTGCAGCCCGCCCCATCCCCGCTGGATCACCCCGCGCAGCCCGGCGGCGCGCAGGGCACGGACGATCTCGCCGCTCAGCCGGCCGGGATCGGGGACGGTCGCGCTGCCCAGGCCCACGAAGACCGGAGCCGGGCCCGCGTCCAGGAAGTCCGACAGTGCCGGGGGGAGCCGGGCGTCCTCGCCGTCGTAGGGCCACCAGTAACCGCCCACGTCGAGCCCCGGTCTCCAGTCCCGCGGCCGCGGCACCACCAGGGGACTGAATCCGTGGTGCACCGGCCAGGCGCCCCGCTCCCTGGCGCGGCGGGCCGCGACGGGGCCGAGGGGCGGCAGACCGAACTGCCCGCGCAGGTCCCGCACCGTCCGGGCGAAGACCCGCTCGACGGCCAGGTTCACCCCGTACCCCGCGGCCCGGTTGACGGCGGGGCCCCAGGAGCGGACGCCGGCCACGGGCGGGGTGAACTCCCGCGTCGGTGCCAGCGGCTGGAGATGCACCCCCATGCTGGGCAGACCCAGTCCCTCGGCGACGCAGTGGCCGAGCGGGCCCAGCGAACCGGACAGCAGGAGCGCGTCGCTGGAGCGGGCGGCCGCGATCATGTCGCCGGTCAGCCGTCCGGCGAGCGACCGGGCCAGCTCCGCGAGCCGGAAGATTTTTCCGGCGCCGGTCACGCTCCGGTGGAGCCGCCGCCCTCGCTCGGATTCCAGTTCGGCCCGCGGATCGACGGGCAGGGCGTGGAAGTTCACCCCCGAGCCCGCGACCAGGTCCGCGAAGCATCCGTGCGTCACCAGGGTCACCTCGTGCCCCGCCCGCACCAGACCGTGACCGAGACCGGTGAACGGCGCCACGTCGCCCCGCGAACCCGCGGTCATGATCGCTACTCGCACGAGGGCCAGTATGGCGGGGGTTCGCGTCCGGCGGACCCGCGCTTCACCGGCGGGCGCCGGTTCCTCAACAAACCGGCCATGGCGCAAAGTTGCTCTGGCTCGCCATCATGGCGAATGATCGAATCGGTGCTCGAACAAAAGAGTGGTGGGGGTGGGCTGCGTGCGAGCGAAGTCGTACAAGGAGCTGCATCGGGAGATGTCCGCGGACATCGACGCGGAGCGGGAACGCGCGCTCGACACGCTGGGTCCGGCCCCGTCCGTGCGGGCCGCGGTCGCCGAACTCCTGGAACACCGGACCTTCGCCTACCCCCACTGCGTGCTGCCGCTGATCGTCCACGCCGTGGAGACCGGAGCCCCCGGACCGGCCGTTCCCCTGGCCGTGGTCCACGAACTGTGGTGGACCTCCGCGTGCTATCTGGACGACCTCGCCGACGGCCAGGCCGTCTTCGCCGCCGGAGGCCTCCGCGAGAGCGAGGCACTGCTCGCCACGGTCATCGGCGGAATTCCCCTTCCCCTGCTCATGGTCCAGTCGCCGCGCATCCCCGAGGAGGCGCGCGCCCCGCTGTCGGCGGAGATCGTCAGGTGCTGGATAGGCGCCACCGAGGGGCAGTTGAGGGATCTGCGCGCGGACGTGGACACGGCCACACGCGAGGCCGTGGTCACGGCGTACCTCGGCAAGTCGGGCGCGCCGTACAGCATGGTCACCGCCATGGCCGCGCGGCTGGCCTGCCGGCCGGACGAAAGAGTCGAGCTCTGGCGGGAGTTCGGGAACGTCTTCGGCGTCCTGTGGCAGCTGTTCAACGATCAGCAGGACATTTTGACCGGCCGCAACGAGGACCTCGCGAACGGCACGGTGACCTATCTGCTGGCGTGCGCCGTGGAGAGCGCGGGCCGCGAAGCCGCGGGCCACGTCCTGGAACTGCACGCCGCCGCACGGCATTCGACCGACGCGGCGGCGGCCCTCATCGGCATCCTGCTCGCACCGGACGTGCTGCGCCGCTACGAGGAGGGCATCGGCGTCTTCCGCGACCGGGCCCATGCCCTGCTGCGCGAACTCGGCGGCGACGCCGATTACGCGGCGCTCCTGCACGACCTCGTGGACCGGGCCTCCCCGATGCTCCTCCGGGCGGGGGAAGCCGTCCCGGCAGCGGTTCCGACCCAGCTCTGAAGGCGGCGCGGGCGTACGGGAAGCGGCACCCGGCGGCCACGGTTCACCGGGGCCGGATCCGCAGCCTGCGGGGCGGGCGGGGTGCCGGCGGTCGTGAACGCGAACGGGCGGTCCGCAGCAGCGAGTCCAGCAGGGAGGCGGACACCCGCAGCCCGGCGGCGGTCACCGCCCGCCGCCGGGACCGGTCGGGACGGGATCTCCCCAGCGCGGCGCCCGCCGAGAAGGTCCAGGTCACACGAGACGTGACCTGGACCTTCGGCCAGTTCCTCCCTACTCGTCCCATGCCTGTACCAGCGTCTGCTCGATGATCTTGCCGTCGCGCAACGACATCATCGACGTGCTCATCACCCGTACCCCGTCCGCGTAGACGCAGGTCTCGGTGTAGGCGACGTGGTCGCCCTGGACGACGCACTGGTCCATCCTGTGCGTCATGTCCCGGCTGTAGACGTCGTTGAGCATCTCGGCGATCTCGGCACGGCCGTGCTTGACCATCGGGTGGCTCGGCTGGGTGTTGCGGTCCACGATGCGCAGTTCCGCGTCGTCGGCGTAGAGCGACAGCAGATCCGCCGCACTGTGTCCTTCGATGCCCCGGCGCAGCGCCTCGGTGTCGAAGGCGGGGGTTGTCGCTGTGCCCATGGGTGACCTCCTCGGGCGGTGTCCTCCTCAGGAAGGCGCGGGCCGGTCACGAGCCGACCGCGAAGCGCCTCGGTATCGAGCCTCCTCCGCCTCGCGGCCCACGGCAAACGCAGACGCGCGATCCGCCTCTCGGGTGAGCCCGGGTGCCGGGCCGTGTCCGCCGCGGGGCCCGCGCCGTTGCTGGTTGCATGATCTCAACACGACGTATCGTCGCCGCCGTTGGTCTCGCCGTCGGCGTCACCGGGCTCGCCGCGCCGATGGCGACGGCCGCGGGCTCCGGGGCCCACGACGCCGGGCAGCTGAACCCGATCACCACGCTCGACTCGCTGGCGACGAGCGACCTGCCCGCCGCCGCGCAGGCCCAGCTTCCGCGGCCCTCCGCCCAGCTCGCCGGCCTGAACCGGCTGAACGACCTGAACCAGTTGCACCAGGTGACCGACCTCGCCGCCCCCGTCACCGGACTGCTCCCGGGCATCCAGGGCTAGCGGGAACCGAGAGCCGAGAGCCGAGAGCCGAACGCCGGATCAGTCCACCCGTCCGCGGACCGCCGTGCGGAACGCGATGGGTGGCTGTCCGGCGCGCTGGTGGAAGTACTTGGCGAAGTTCGTGGCACTGGAGAAGCCCAGCCTGTCGGCGATGTGGGCGGCGGCCAGGTCGGTGTGCGCGAGCAGCCGCTTGGCCTCCAGGATCACCCGGCGGTCGATGAACTCCTTGGCGCCGATCCCCGCCGCTTCGAGGGCGGCCCGGGACAGGGTGCGGGCCGAGTAGCCGAGGGTGAGGGCGTAGTCGTCCACCCGGCGCGTGTGGGCGAAATCCCGTTCGACGGTCGCACGGAAGCGAAGAAAGGTTTCACTGGGCGGGGTGGCCCGGCTGTCGGACCCGTCCACCCGGCTGTCGGACCCGTCCGGGTGGGCCAGCCGCAGGACCAGCACATCCAGCAGGTGCCGCAGTACGGCGCCGTGCGCGTCGCGCGGCAGCCGCCCGGCGGAGTGGAACTCGTGTTCGAGATGCGCCGCCGCCACCCGCAGGGAGGTGGCCGCCTCGCCTCCCGGGACGCGCAGCACGCGGGCGTGCGGATCGTCGAGCCGGACCGTCCGGACGGTCGCCGCGCCCGGGAAGTCCCGCTCGAAGGCGATCAGCGTCCCTTCGGCCCCGGCGAGGTCTCCCCACTGCACGACCTGCCCCGGGCGCGTCCACAGCCAGGAGTCGCGCTCGACGTCGTGCCCGGTGAAGTCCACCGTCTGGCGCAGGGCGCCGCGGGCGACGGTCAGTATCTGGTGGAAGCCCGGACGCTGCGGCGCGCCGAGATCGGCGCCCCGGGCACGGGCCCGGGCGCGCAGCGCGGCCAGGGAGATCACTTCCAGGCCGGCGGGTGTGCCGGTGGGGGCCGCGAAGATGATCCCGGGGTCGGCCTGCCCGGGCGCGTGTCGGTTCATGACCATGATCAGTCGCCTGTGGATCGGGTGGGGCGTGCCTCGCCGCCCGGTCGGGGCCGGCCGCGTGCGCACGACCGCCCCCCGGGGCGGGAAGGAAGACATCACCCTAGAGGAGAGCCGGGCCCTCGCCAAGGAACCCCCGCGGGCTTCTTCGGCGGAGCGCGGTGCCCGGTCGCGACCGGCGTGCCCGTGTCATCCGGCGGTCGCGAGGAACTGGGTGGCGGCCAGTTCGGCGTAGAGCGGATCCGCCGAGACGAGCTCGCGGTGGGTGCCGACCGCGCGGACACGGCCCGCGTCCATCACGACGATCCGGTCGGCCGAGGTGACGGTGGACAGCCGGTGCGCGACCACCAGGACCGTGGTCGTACGGGCCACATCGGCCACCGTGTCGCGCAGCGCGGCCTCGTTGACGGCGTCGAGCTGCGAGGTGGCCTCGTCCAGGAGCAGCAGCCGGGGGCGGCGCAGCAGGGCCCGCGCGATGGCGACACGCTGGCGTTCGCCGCCGGACAGCTTGGTGCCGCGATGGCCGACGAGCGTGTCCAGGCCTCCGGGCAGCCGGGCCACGAGGCCGTCGAGGCGGGTCGTCCTGAGCACCCGGGTCAGCTCGCCCTCACCGGCCTCCGGATTGCCGAGCAGGAGGTTGTCGCGCAGGGAGCCCGACAGCACCGGCGCGTCCTGCTCCACGTAGCCGATGGAGGACCGGAGCCGGGGCAGCTCCCAGTCGTCGAGCGCGCGGCCGTCCACGCTGATGACGCCCGCCTCGGGCTCGTAGAACCGCTCGATGAGCGAGAACACCGTGGTCTTGCCCGCGCCGGAGGGGCCGACGAACGCGGTCAGGCCCCGGGCGGGGACGGTGAACGTCACGCCGCGGTGGACGTACGGCAGGTCGTCGGCGTACCGGAACCGGACGTCCTCGAAGGCGAGCGCCGCCGGTTCCGCGTCCGGCGCGGGCAGCGGCGCGGGCAGGGAGGCGGGTTCGGCGGGCAGTCGCAGGGCCTCCTGGATACGGGCGAGCGCGGCGGCGCCGCTCTGGTACTGCGTGACCGCGCCGACCACCTGCTGGATCGGGGACATCAGGTAGAACACGTACAGCAGGAAGGCGACCAGGGTGCCGACGTGGATGGCGCCCGTCGCGACCCGGGCGCCGCCCACCGCGAGGACCGTGATGAAGGCGATCTGCATGGCCAGACCGGCCGTGTTGCCCGCGGCCGCCGACCACTTGGCCGCCCGCACGCTCTGCCGCCAGGACTCCTCGGCCGCCTCGTGGACGCTCCGCTCCTCCCGGTGCTCGGCACCCGACGCCTTGATCGTCCGCAGCGCGCCCAGCGTGCGCTCCAGCGAGGCCCCCATCGCCCCGACGGCGTCCTGCGCCCGCCTGCTCGCCCGGTTGATGCGGGGCAGGATCAGACCGAGCACCGTGCCCGCGCACAGCACCACGCCCAGCGTGACACCGAGCAGCACCACGTCGACCAGGCCCATCATCACCACCGTCGCGACGAGGGTGAGGCCGCCGGTGCCGAGGCCGACCAGGGAGTCGGTCGTGACCTCGCGCAGCAGGGTCGTGTCGGAGGTGATGCGCGCCATCAGATCACCCGGCTCGCTGCGGTCCACGGCGGGTATGCGCAGCCGCAGCAGATACGACGAGAGCGTGCGCCGCGCGCCCAGCACCACCGACTCGGCGGTGCGCCGCAGCACGTACGAACCCAGCGCTCCCAGCGTCGCGTTGGTCACCACGAGGGCCGCCATGCCGAGCAGGGCCCGTCCGATCGACTTGTCGTGCGACAGGTCGTCGATGAGCCCGCGTGCCACCAGCGGCAGCAGCAGTCCGGTGGCCCCGGTCGTGAGCGCCAGCAGCGCGCCCGCGAACAGGGCACGGCGATGCGGTCGTACGTACCCGAGCAGCAGGCGCCACGCGGGCGCCTCGGGCGCGGTCTCGGTCAGGCTCACGGTGCTCCTTGCGGGAGTTGAGGCGGGGCGTTCAGGCTACGTCGACGACCCGCCCCCGCCCGCCCCGACCGCCGTGACGGCCCGAAGACTCAGGCGACGCGTTCCTCCAGTGCCGCCAGCGTGGCGTCGAGGTCCGCCGCGCGGGGCCGGTTGTGCGGGAGCCTGCCGAGCAGCGCGGCCATGCCGCAGGTGTCGGTGAGCGCGGAGAACACGAGTCCGCCCGCGACACCGGCGGAGAGCAACTGCCAGGCTGGGTGCAGGAGTCCGAGGCCGAGGCCGGCGAGAACGACCGTGCCCGCCGTGAGGCGGACCTGGCGCTCCATGGACCAGCCGGCCCGGGTCCCGGTGGCCGGGCGGTGCAGTTCGTGTCCGCGTTCCGCCCACGCGCCGGTGCCGCCGGTGAGCGTCGCGGCGGGCACACCGTGTTTGGCCAGCAGGGCGCAGGCGTTCGCCGAGCGGGCACCGGAGCGGCAGACGAGCAGCAGTTCGGTACGGGCGTTCCCGAGCACGGGCAGCGCCCGGCGCAGCCGGTCCAGCGGAATGTTCAGGGCGCCGGGCAGATGGCCGGAGGCGTACTCGCCGGGAGTGCGGACGTCGATGACGGTCAGCTCGCCGAGGCGGCCGTGGGCCTGGTCGGCGTCGAGGGAGATCGGGGTGTGCATGCGGAGTGTCATCCTTGCTCTTCGGGGGTGCCCCGCAGGGCGGAGTACGATACCCCTAGGGGTATGGACGGAGGAGTGTTCGTGGAACTGGAACTCGCGGGTGCCGAGCTCAAGTCGGTGCTGAACCGGCTGCGCCGGGCGCAGGGACAGATCTCCGGAGTGATCCGGATGATCGAGGAGGGACGTGACTGCGAGGAGGTGGTCACCCAGCTCGCCGCGGCCTCCCGCGCCCTGGACCGCGCCGGCTTCGCGATCATCGCCACCGGGCTCCAGCAGTGTCTGACCGACGTCGAGAACGGCGCGAAGAACGGCGAGAGCAGCGAGCAGATGCGGGCCCGCCTGGAGAAGCTCTTCCTCTCGCTCGCCTGACCCTCACAGCACGACGTCCAGCAGCATCAGCGCTGCCACGCCGAGCAGCGCCCAGGCGAAGATCCGCCGCAGCGTGCCGCCCGAGACCCGGCCCGCGAGCCGCTTGCCGTCCCAGGCGCCGAGGACGGCGGCCCCGGCGAACGGCGCGACCACCGCCCAGTCCAGGCTCTGCGCCGTTCCCGCGCGGGCGAGCAGCGCGGCGAGCGAGTTCGCCGTGATCACCAGCAGACTGGTGCCGACGGCGGCCCGCATCCGCAGCCCGACGACGTTCACCAGGGCCGGTACGGCGAGAAAGCCGCCGCCCACGCCCAGCACCCCGGTCACCGCGCCGAGACCGGCGCCCGCCGTGGTGATCCGGCCGGTCCCGGCGGGCGCGGCCCCCGGCTCCGCCGCAGGCCGCAGCATCCGGACCGCCGCGAGCGCCGCGATCACGGAGAACGCGCCGGTGAGCAGCGCTGGAGGCAGCAGCCCCGAGACCGCGCCGCCCAGTACCGCCGGAATCAGCCCGGCCGCCGCGAACAGCGCGCCGGCGCGCCAGCGGACCGTGCCCTCCCGGGCGTGCGCCGACAGCGCGGTCGCCGAGGTGAGCGTGACGATGACCAGGCTCGCGGTGGTGGCGGCCGAGGGCGTGAATCCGAGGAGATAGATCAGGGCGGGCACGGTGAGTACGCTGCCGCCGCCGCCCAGCGCCCCGAGCGCGAGCCCGGTCACGGCTCCGGCGGCCAGGGCGAGGATCAGGACGCTCACGCCGCGGGGTCCTCGGAGACGGGAGTCGTCGAGGGCTGGGTCATGGGCAGGCCGGAGGCGGCCGCGGCGGCGAAGGCGTCGTCGACGGCCACGACGTCCCGGCCCGCCGCGTCGAGCAGCGAGGCGGCGATCGCGGCCCGCATGCCCCCGGCGCAGTGCACCCAGACGGTCCCGGCGGGTATCTCCCCGAGCCGGTCGCGCACCTGGTGGACGGGGATGTGCACCGAACCCACGACATGGCCCGCGGCCCGCTCGGAGTCGCGCCGGACGTCCAGGACCACGGTCCGGCCCGGGGAGTCGTGTGCCTCGGCCAGTTCCGCGAACGAGGCGCGCCGGAAGGTGCGTGGGCGTTCCCCCTCGCGCACCCAGTCGGCGGGCGACCCGATCGCGGCGGCGGCCGGACGGTCCACGCCGACCTGCGCCAACTCGCGCTGTGCCCGGGCGAGTTGTTCGGGGGACTCGGCGAGCAGGGTGACCGGCCTGCCCCAGGGGAGCAGCCAGGCCAGATAGACGGCGAGCTGTCCGTCGGCCTCGAAGTTGACCGCTCCCGCGACATGCCCCGCCGCGAACGCGAGCCGGCTGCGCAGGTCCACGACCCATTCGCCGGCCGCCAGCCGCGCGGCGATCTCCGCGGCGTCCGCGAGCGCGGGCGGGGTCAGATCGACGGGGGCGGGGCCACGGGCGTTGGCGGGGCCCATGTGGGCGTAGTACGCGGGCACGTCGTCGAGTCCGGCGAGGAGGTCCGCGACGAACGTGTCGACGTCCTTGACCAGCGCTTCGTTCCCGGCGCGCTCGCGCCCGATCGTCGTCGCGTCGCCCTCGGCGGTCCCGGCGGAACAGAAGCTGCCGAAGCCGTGGGTGGGCAGGACGGCGGTGTCGTCGGGCAGCTCCGCGGCCAGCCGGTGCGCCGAGGCGTGCTGCGCCCGGGCCAGCTCCCCGGTCAGCCGCGGCTCCACCAGATCGGGCCGCCCGACGGTGCCGATGAGCAGGGAGCCGCCGGTGAAGGCCGCGACGGCCCGTCCGTCCTCCTGGAGGGCGTACGAAGTGTGGTGCGGTGTGTGTCCCGGCGTGGCCAGGGCCCGCAGGGTCAGCCCGGCGTCGACCTCCACCGTGTCCCCGTCGGCCACGGGCACCCGCCGGAACGTGACGTGGGCGCCTGCCGGGACGAGGTGGGCCGCCCCGGTGAGCCGGGCCAGTTCCCGCCCGCCGCTCACGTAGTCGTTGTGCAGGTGCGTCTCGACGACGTACGCGATCCGCACGCCCCGCCGGGCCGCTGCCGCGATCACCCGCTCGACGTCCCTGGGCGGATCGACGGCGACGGCGGTGCGCGGGCCTCCGGCCAGATAGCTCCGGTTGCCCAGGCCCGCCACCTCGATGGTGTCGACGAAGAACACGGCTGCACTCCTCTCCCGCGGAAAACCCGAGGGCTTCCCGGCTCGGTCCGCCCCGGTGAAATTACCCCCGGGGGTATATCCACCAGAGGTACCCCCGGGGGTATCCGGACGCGGGGGTGAGCGGTGCCGTCCGTGCGGTGCCGTCCGTGCGGTGCCGACCGCGCGGAGGCGGCGAGGCGAGGGCGGGGGCGTCTTGCCGGGGCTCGGGTCTGCGAGGGGCATGGGGCGTGCCCGGGGCAGTGCGTGCCCGGGGCGGTACGTGCCCGGAGGAAGGTGTCGTCGCGGACCGGCTGGCCCTCTACCGGCCGGTCACACCGTAGGGTCGGTCGACGGAAGGTCCACCTAGGGAAGGGCTTACTCACATGCCGCAGGAAGTACGGGGCGTGATCGCGCCGGGCAAGAACGAGCCGGTGCGCGTCGAGACCATCGTCGTGCCCGATCCGGGGCCGGGCGAGGCCGTGGTGAAGATCCAGGCCTGCGGGGTCTGCCACACGGACCTGCACTACAAGCAGGGCGGCATCAACGACGACTTCCCGTTCCTGCTCGGCCACGAGGCGGCCGGAATCGTGGAGTCGGTCGGCGCCGGAGTCACGGACGTGGCGCCCGGCGACTTCGTCGTCCTCAACTGGCGCGCGGTGTGCGGACAGTGCCGGGCCTGTCTGCGCGGACGCCCCTGGTACTGCTTCGACACCCACAACGCGAAGCAGAGGATGACGCTCAAGGACGGCACCGAACTGTCCCCGGCCCTCGGCATCGGCGCCTTCGCCGAGAAGACGCTGGTCGCGGCCGGACAGTGCACCAAGGTCGACCCGGCGGTCTCCCCTGCGGTCGCCGGACTCCTCGGCTGCGGAGTGATGGCCGGCATCGGCGCCGCCATCAACACGGGCAATGTCGGACGCGGCGACACCGTCGCGGTGATCGGCTGCGGCGGAGTCGGCGACGCGGCGATCGCGGGCTCCCGGCTCGCGGGCGCGGCGAAGATCATCGCCGTGGACATCGACGACCGCAAGCTCACGACCGCCGAGAAGCTCGGCGCCACGCACACCGTCAACTCCCGTTCGACCGACCCCGTCGAGGCGATCCGCGAACTCACCGGCGGCTTCGGCGCCGACGTCGTCATCGAGGCCGTCGGCAGGCCCGAGACGTACACGCAGGCCTTCTACGCCCGCGACCTCGCCGGCACGGTCGTCCTCGTCGGCGTGCCCACGCCCGACATGAAGCTCGAACTCCCGCTGATCGACGTCTTCGGCCGGGGCGGGTCGCTCAAGTCGTCCTGGTACGGCGACTGTCTGCCCTCCCGCGACTTCCCCATGCTCATCGACCTGCACCTCCAAGGACGCCTGGACCTGGGCGCGTTCGTGAGCGAGACGATCGCCCTGGACGACATCGAGGCGGCCTTCGAGCGGATGCACCACGGCGACGTGCTGCGTTCGGTGGTGGTCCTCTGATGGCCGCGCGCGTCGAACACCTCGTCACCTCGGGCACGTTCGAGCTCGACGGCGGAAGCTGGGAGGTCGACAACAACGTATGGATCGTGGGCGACGACCACGAGGCCGTCGTGATCGACGCCGCGCACGACGCAGCGGCCATCGCCGAGGCGGTGGGCGACCGCCGGCTGCGCGGGATCGTGTGCACCCACGCGCACAACGACCACATCGACGCGGCTCCCGCCCTGGCCGAGCTCACCGGAGCCACCATCTGGCTCCACCCCGACGACCTGCCGCTGTGGAAGCTCACCCACCCGGACCGCATGCCCGACGCCTGGCTCCAGGACGGCCAGGTGATCGAGGCCGCGGGCACCGATCTGACCGTGCTGCACACCCCGGGGCACGCGCCCGGCGCGGTCTGCCTCTACGACCCGGGCCTTCGCACCCTGTTCTCCGGTGACACCCTCTTCCAGGGTGGCCCCGGCGCGACCGGCCGGTCCTACTCCCACTTCCCGACGATCATCGAGTCCATCCGCGACCGGCTGCTCACCCTGCCGGCCGACACGGTCGTGCGTACCGGACACGGCGACACGACCACCATCGGAGCGGAGGCGCCGCACCTGGAGGCCTGGATCGAACGAGGGCACTGACCCCGTGCCGCCGCCCCCGGCGACACGGCGGGAACGCCACACGGATACCTGACAGAAGATGTCCGGCTTCCACGAGACGCTCGGAGCGACACGGGTGAACGCCCGTGAAGGCCACGCGCACGGAGGTCGGACATGTCAGGGCCGTCGGAAGGCACACTGCGGGACACGGTCGCGCTGGTCGCGGGAGCGACCAGAGGGGCGGGCCGCGGGATCGCGGTGGAACTCGGCGCGGCCGGCGCCACCGTCTACGTCACCGGCCGCACCACACGCGAGCGGCGCTCGGAGTACGACCGGCCGGAGACCGTCGAGGACACCGCGGACCTGGTCACCGCGGCGGGCGGACGGGGCATCGCGGTCCCCACCGACCACCTCGTCCCCGCCGAGGTGGAGTCCCTCGTCGCCCGGATCGCCGACGAGCAGGGCCGCCTCGACGTCCTGGTCAACGACATCTGGGGCGCCGAGAAGCTCTTCGAATGGGACACACCCCTGTGGGAGCACGACCTCGACAACGGACGCAGGATGCTCCGGCTCGCCGTCGAGACCCACGCCATCACCAGCCATCACGCGCTGCCCCTGCTGCTGCGCCGCCCCGGCGGTCTCGTCGTCGAGATGACGGACGGCACCGCGGAGTACAACCGCGACACCTACCGGGTCTCCTTCTTCTACGACCTCGCCAAGTCCTCCGTCCTGCGCATGGCGTTCGCCCTCGGACACGAACTGGGCCCGCGCGGCGCCACCGCCGTCGCGCTCACCCCCGGCTGGATGCGCTCGGAGATCATGCTGGAGACCTTCGGAGTGACCGAGGAGAACTGGCACGACGCCGAAGCGCACGAGCCGCACTTCGCCATCTCCGAGACGCCGTTCTACGTGGGACGCGCGGTCGCCGCGCTGGCCGCCGACCCCGAACGCGCGCGCTGGAACGGGCAGTCACTCTCCAGCGGGCAGCTCGCCGGGGTGTACGGCTTCACCGACCGGGACGGCAGCCGTCCGGACGCCTGGCGCTATCTGGTCGAGGTGCAGGACAAGGGGAAGCCCGCGGACACCACGGGGTACCGCTGACGAGCGGCCCGTGCGGACCGGCCTCTGTCGCCGCGGCGATCATGGAGGTACCTTCCCAGCCATGACAGCGACGAGGCGCTTCGAGGGGTACGGGGTCCTGATCACCGGCGCGGCCCGTGGGATCGGCGCGGCGACCGCCCGCCGGCTGGCCGAGGAGGGCGCTCAGGTCCTGGTCACCGACGTGGACGAGGCCGAGGCCGGGAGGACCGCCGCCGCGCTGCGCGAACTCGGCTCGCGCGCCGAGGCGTTCGGCTGCGACGTCGGGCGGCGGGCACAGGTCGAGGCCGCCGTCGCGTACGCGGTGGAGACCTTCGGCTCCCTCGACGTCCTGGTCAACAACGCCTACCGGTGCAGTCAGGACGCCCCGCTCTTCGAGGACGAGAGCGACGAGGCCTGGGCCGGCGACCTCGACATCACCCTGACCGGCGCCTACCGCTGCGCCCGCGCGGCCCTGCCGCACCTGGTCGCCTCCGGCCGCGGTGCCATCGTCACCATCGGCTCCGTCAACGGCCTCCAGGACTTCGGCAACCACGCCTACAGCGCGGCCAAGGCGGGGCTGATGTCGCTCACGCGCACCCTGGCGGGCCATGCCGCGGGACGGGGTGTCCGGGTCAACCTGGTGGCGCCGGGAACGGTCCGCACCACGGCCTGGGAGGGACGCGACGAGGACCTCGCCGCCGCGTCCCGGCTCTATCCGCTCGGCCGGGTCGGTGAACCGGAGGACATCGCGGCCGCCGTCGCCTTCCTGGCCTCCCGCGACGCGTCCTGGATCACGGGTACGACCCTGTGCGTCGACGGCGGTCTGCTGGCCGTCAACCACGGTTTCCGGGAGGCGGTCACCGGCGGCGGCGACGCGGTCTGAGATGGGCGGCGGGTGTGGTGCCGGTGCGAGGGGTTCCCTTCCTGACAGGATGACGGCATGGAACGTGTGCTTGGAATCGGCGGATACTTCCTCAGGGCCGCCGACCCCGCCGCCCTCGGGGCGTGGTACCGCGAGTGCCTCGGACTGGACGCCGACGACAACGGCCTGTGGCGGCCCGAGGCCGGCCCGACGGTGTTCGCCGCCTTCGAGTCCGGGACAAGCTACTTCGGGTCACCGGCCCAGCAGACCATGCTCAACTTCCGGGTCCGCGACCTGGACGCCATGCTCGCGCAACTGCGCGCCCGGGGAGCGGACGTGGCGGAGGAGACCCAGGACATGGACGGTGTCGGCCGGTTCGGCTGGGTCACCGACCCGGAGGGCAACCGGGTCGAACTCTGGCAGCCCGCCTGACGCGAGGACCACGGGCCGTCACAGCCGCGGTTCCGCGCTGTGGCGTTCCACGGCCGCGAACACCCGGTCCGTGTCCGCCTCGGACGTACGCCAGTTGCTGAACGCGGCGCGCAGCCCGTGGGTTCCGTCGTAGCACGTCGTCGTCACGAACGCCTCGCCCGAGGCGGCGACGGCGTCGGCCAGCGCGCGGACCCGCCGCTCCGTCGGATCCTCGGCGAGGGTGAAGCACACGACGTTCAGCCGCACCGGCGCGAGCAGCCGCAGCGCGGGGGCACGGGCGACGCGCTCGCCCAGCCGCCGGGCGAGCGCGACGTTCCGCTCGACGATCTCGCGATGCCCCTCGCGCCCGTAGGCGGCGAGCGAGAACCAGGCCGGCAGCGCGCGCAGCCGCCGCGAGTTCTCCGGCGTCAGGTGAAGGAAGTCGGGGTCGCCGCCCGGAAGCCCGAGATAGGGCGAGGCGTTGTGGAAGACCCGGACCTGGAGGTCCTGACGGCGGGTGAACTGGACGGCCGCGTCGTAGGGGACGTTGAGCCACTTGTGCAGGTCGACACAGACGGAGTCGGCCTCGTCCAGACCGGCCACCAGTGAGGAGAACTCGGGCGAGAGCGCGGCGAATCCACCGAACGCCGCGTCGACGTGCAGCCAGAAGTCATGGCGTTCCCGGAGCGCGGCGACGGCCCGCAGATCGTCGAAGTCGACGGTGTTCACGGTCCCCGCGTTCGCCACGACGACGGCGGGACGTCCGCCCAGCGCGGTCAGGGCGGCGTCGAGGCGCTCGACGTCCACGGCCTCGCGGTTGCCGGGCAGCACCGGCACCCGGCGCAGGGAGCCGCGACCGAGGCCGAGTACGGACAGGGCCTTGGCGACGCTCGAATGCGGGGTGGCCGACAGCACGTCGACCCGGCCGAGCGCGCCCGCCCCCTCGTCCGCGACCCTCACCCCGAGACGCTCGCCGAGCCACTCCCGCGCGATGGCCAGCCCGACCGTGTTCGACACCGTCGCGCCGCTCACGAACGCCCCGCGATGCTCCTCGCCGAGCCCGAACAGCTCGCGCAGCCAGCCCAGCGTCTCGTGTTCGAGCGCGCTCGCGAAGGATCCGGCGGCGCCCGAGACGTTCTGGTCGTAGGCGCCCGTCAGCCAGTCCCCGGCGAGCGAGGCGGGCGTCGCGCCGCCGGTGACGAACCCGAGGTAGCGCGGGCCCGCGGAGCCGGAGAACCCCGGGGCCCAGCGCCCGGCGAACCGGGCCAGGGCCCCCTCGGCGCCCGCGCCGGCGGCCGGCAGCGGATCGGGGGCGGGCGCCTTGCCGAGCCGGGCGACCGGACGGCCGTCCAGGCCGGCCACCTCCCGGACGGCGAAGTCCCTTGCGGCCTGGAGGAGTTCGGGGAGGCGGTCGAGGTCGCCGGAGAGAGCGGGGTGCATGACGGCAGCCTAGAAGGAACGCCCGCCCCGCGACCGGTCCACTTCGAGGAAAGCGGACCGATCCTGCCGGGCGAGGAATGTCACGGTTTCGTCGCTGTCCGGCGGCCCGTACAACGCAATACCCTCAAGGGCGGTCTAGCAGGCAGACAAAACGACGGTCACGACAGGAAGGCCCGCCATGGGGGACATACGCAGAAGAGGAGCTGTCGCGCTCGGACTCACCGGACTGGTGGCACCGCTCACCCTCGCCCTGGGCTCGACGCCCGCGCAGGCCGCGAGCTGCACGACGGCCGCCGGTCCGTACCAGAAGCAGGTCGAGAAGTTCCTCGGGCGGCCCGTGGACGGCCGGCAGTCCGCCGCCGACTGCAAGGCGATCCAGGCCTTCCAGAACAAGCACGGCATCACCCCGAACATCGGGTACGCGGGCCCCGTCACCTGGGGCGTGATGGACCTCATGAACAAGCAGAAGGCCGTGGGGAGCAATCCCAACCGGGACGGCACGTGCCCGGTGAACAAGGGCCGCATCGCCTGCGTCAACCTCACGCTCCAGCTCAGCTGGATCCAGGACGGCAGCCGCCTCGTCTACGGTCCGGTCCCGGTCCGCACGGGGAGGGACGGCTACGAGACCCGCACCGGCCTGAAGAAGATCTACTGGCGTGACATCGACCACGTGTCGACCATCTACAACGTGTCCATGCCCTACAGCCAGTTCTTCGACGGAGGCCAGGCCTTCCACTCGGTGGGGCTCAGCATGTGGAACCCGCCCGGCTCGCACGGCTGCGTCAACATGACCCCGACCACGGCCAAGAAGTACTGGTCGCTGCTCAAGAACGGCGACGACGTCTACGTGTACGGACGCAAGCCCGGCACCTGACCGAGTGACGAGCTTCACGGTCCGTTATGTCTCCCGGTGGGTCTTTACTCACATCATCTTCACGTCAAGGGCCGTATGCTTCACGACATGTGCACCACTCTTGACAACGACACTCAGCGATCCGCTGCCGAAGTCAACGAGGAGATCCGGGCTCTTTGGTTCCGGGCAGGTGGGTCGCTGAACATGGACGAGCGGCGCGAGTACCAGCGCCTCGTCCTGGAGTGGGCGAAGGCCGCCCCGTCGTCCTCGGCGACCCAGGCCGCCTGACTCTCCGCCATCGGCGGGGCTCCCCGCTCGGGGGAGCCCTCGCCTCACACCTCGGCGACGGCGCTCCGGCGCCCGACCGCTCAGCCCCAGCTCTGTGAATACTGCCGCCGGTAGGCGTTGCGGTCCTGCTCGGTGCGGATGAAGCGGGTCGCCACGAACGCGATGATGCTCCCCCCGATGACGAGCAGACCGGGCCCGACATTGTTCGGGTCGGTGAGCTCGGCGACGAACGTCTGCGCGACCCCCTCCCCGCCCACCGTCTCCACCGCGCCCGGAGCCGCCGCACCCGGCGCTCCGCCCTGCGAGGCCATGGCCGAAGCGGACGTCGCGGGGGACTGCTGGGCCGCACCGCCGGACGCGCCCTGCGCCGGCTGACCCGCGAGCGTCACTCCCAGCGCCGTCAGCGCCTTGGTGACGGGCTGGAAGAACGTCGTGCCACCGCTCTTGCAGTCCCCGTTGCCGCCCGAGGTCACCCCCAGCGCGATGCCCTCGGAGAACAACGGGCCGCCGCTGTCGCCCGGTTCGGCGCACACCGTCGTCTCGACCAGCCCGGTGACCGTTCCCTCCGGGTAGTTGACCGTCGCGTTGAGCGCCGTCACCTGCCCGTCGTGCAGTCCGCTGGTGCTGCCGCTGCGGAACACCCGCTGGCCCACGGTCGGATCGGCGGCGCCGGTGATCCGTACGCCGTTGCCGCCGCCGATGGCGACCACGTTGGTCCCGGCCCCGGCCTGCTGCGCGTTGTCGTACTGGATCAGCGAGAAGTCGTTGCCGGGAAACGCGGTGGTGATCGTGCGGCCCACCTGCTGGCGGCCGGTGTTGTCGGAGAACCAGACCGATCCGGCGGGTCCGCAGTGCCCGGCCGTCAGGATGAACTCGCCCTGCGCGTTGCTCACGTTGAACCCGGCCGAGCAGCGTCCGCCGGTCGAGAAGATCGCCTGCGCGCCGTTCACCCGCGTGGTGAACGTGCCCTGGGTCCGCTGCATGCGCACCGAATCACCGATGCCGTGGGCGAGTTCGGTCATGCGCTTCCAGTCGGTGGCGGAGACCGTGCTGTCGGCCTGCACCACCACCTCGTTCTTCTTGTAGTCGACCGCCCAGGCGGTACCCGGCACCCGCGGCGCCGAACTGAGGTCGTGGGCCGCCGACTTGAGGTCCTGCATGCTGTGCTTGACGACCTTCGGCCGGGCCCCGGCCCGCTTCACGGCGTCCGCCGCGTCCGCGTCGGTGACCGCGACGACGGGACGGCCGTCGGCGGCTATCCAGTTGCCTGCCGTCCGCGTGGCGCCCAGCCGGGACACCAGACCCTCGCCCTTGTCCGCCGCGGCCTGCGCCGAACTCACGGTGGTACGCGCGGCGTCGGACGGTTCGCTCGCCATGGCGCGCGTCACCATGAACCCTCCGCAGAGCAGCCCGCCGACGGCCGCGAGACGCGCCCCCCGTCGGACGATCCGTCGTCGTGCGTGCCTCATGCGTGGGCTCCCGAAGCCGTACGGGGCGGCGTACCCGCCGCCGAAGGCCCCGGTCGAGGGCCCTCCCCTCATACGTGTGCTCCGGCCCGCGCGTTCACCGCCTTCCGGAGCTCTCACCGAGGTGGCCGGTTCGCGTCGTGAGCGCGCGCGGGGCCCCTCCGGACAGACGGGAGGTGTCGGACAGTCCTACGTCAGAGCGCGCGTCCTGGCGGTCACCTCGTCCCGCGTCAGATACACGTCCGTACGCTCGAAGTCCCGCAGGGTCGCCTTGCGGTCCGCGAGGAAGCCGGTGCGGACGAAGTCGTCGCCCGCGACCGCGTTCAGCAGCCAGTTGGCACCCGTACGGAACCGGGCCGCGCCCGTGCGCAGGGCGTACAGGTGGTATCCGCGGGCCACGAGCTGTGCGGGCGCGCCCTTGAGGCCGATGCCGAGCGGCTTGGACACGGCGTCGTGGCCGCCGAGGTCGACGACCAGACCGAGGTCCTTGTGCCGGTACGGCAGAGTGGGCTGCCCTCGCAGCTTCGCCGTCAGGACCTTGGCCGCGTGCCGGCCCTGCCGGGCCGCGTGCTGAGCGGTGGGCGGGCAGGGGGAGCCGTCGCCCTTGGCCAGGTCGGGCACCGCGGCCGCGTCGCCCAGCGCGAACACCCCGTCGAGGCCCGGAACCCTGAAGTCGGGCTCGGTGACGATCCGTCCGCGCACGGTCTCCGCGCCGAGCGAGTCGACCAGCGGGCTCGCCGCGACACCCGCGGTCCACACCAGCGTCCGCGAGGGCAGCACCCGCCCGTCCGTGAGGGTGATCTCGTCCTTGGTGACGGAGGCGACGGACGTGCCCAGGGAGATCTGGACCCCGCGGTCGCTGAGCGTCCGCAACGCGTCGGCGCCCAGCCTGTCCCCGAGCTCGGGCAGCAGCTTCGGGGCGAGGTCGACCAGATGCCACTTGATGAGGTCCGGGTCGATGCGGGGGTGGTAGCGCCGTGCCGCCGCGGTGGTCAGACGCTGGAGGCAGGCCGCCGTCTCGGTGCCCGCGTAGCCGCCGCCGACCACCACGAACTGGAGCCGCGAGGCCTGCTCGGCATGGTCCGACGTGGCCGCCGCCAGGTCGAGTTGGGCGATCACGTGGTCGCGCAGATAGGCGGCCTGGGCGAGCGTCTTCATCCCGCGCGCCTCCTCCGCCAGACCGGGGATGTCGAAGGTGCGGGTCACGCTTCCCGGGGTGAGGACCAGATAGTCGTAGCGCAGATCGACGAGGTCTCCGGTGATCTTCCGGACGACGCACACCTTGGCCTGCGGATCGACACCGATCACGCCGCCGGGCACCAGCGCGGTGCGGTTCAGGATCCGGCGCAGCGAGGGTGCCACCGACTGGGGGGTGACGACGCCGGCGGCGACATGGGGCAGCAGGGGCAGATAGAGCTGGTAGTCGGTGGGACTGATCAGGGTGACCCTGGCCTCGCCCGGGGTGAGTGTCCTCTCCAGGCTCCTGGCGGCCTCGACTCCTGCGAATCCCGCACCGACAATGACGATGTTCGGTCCTTGCATCAGAGCAGCCTCTCTCAACTGGTGCCAGCCGCGAGCCCAGGCTCACACGGGTCGCGGACGTGTGCCACTCACCGCGCGTACCCCGGGGCGTGTGAAGCACGCGATCTCTACCGATCAGTAACTACCTCTTCCCCCGCCGTACACGGGCTGCCAGGATCATTTCCGCCACGGCGACGGAGCCAGGCACCGTCGCCGCCTCGGCGTGTGGGTTCGACCGACTCACGCGTTCCTACGGACAGATGTGAAAAGGGGACAGGCATGACGAGACGCGGTGTGGTGCGCCGGATGGGCGTGATGTCGGCGGTCGTGGCACTCGGGATCGGGGGGACGGTCACCGCGGCCGGGTCCGCCGCCGCGGCCCCGGCCCAGGCGGTGGCGAGCGCGTCCGCGACGGCCGGAGTCGACTACGCCACCTGGCAGAGCGACGTCCAGGCGGTCATCGACCAGGCGGTGCCGTACGTCGAGCAGCGCACCGCGAACGCCGGCGGCCGGAAGCTGGCGGTCGTCTTCGACATCGACAACACCACGCTGGAGACCGACTTCCACCCGTGGTACGAGCTGCCCACGCCGGCGGTCAAGGCCTCGCTGGCGCTCGCCCGCTACGCGCACTCCCGGGGCGTCGCCGTCTTCTTCGTGACGGCCCGTCCGGGCATCATCGCGAGCGAGACGAAGTGGAACCTCAAGACCGTCGGCTATCCGGTCGACGGGCTCTACGTACGTGATCTGCCGGACCTCTTCGACGAGGTCGGCGCCTACAAGACCGGTAAGCGCGCGGAGATCGAGTCCCTCGGCTACACGATCATCGCCAACGTCGGCAACAACACCACCGACCTGGTCGGCGGCCACGCGGAGCGCACGTTCAAGCTGCCCGACTACGACGGTCAGCTGTCCTGACCCGGACGGCCCGGGCGCGTCGGGGGCGGTTCACCGGCGCGCCTACACTTCGGCCATGGACGAGGTCACGCTGGACACGCTGGGATCGGGCAAGTACCTGCTGATCACGAGTTTCCGAAAGAACGGCACGGGGGTCGCCACGCCCGTGTGGGTGGTGCGGGACGGTGCGGCGCTCGGCGCCTGGACCGTGGCGGACAGCTGGAAGGTCAAGCGCATCCGCAACCGCGCCGATGTCCTCGTCGGTCCCTGCGACGTGCGCGGCAGGCCGACGGGCGACGCGGTCCCTGCCACGGCGGAGATCCTGGACGCGACGGAGACCGCGCGGTACCGCAAACTCCTCGCCCGCAAGTACGGGGTGATGGGCCGTCTGACCCTGCTCGGCAGCCGGCTGCGCCGCGGTGACAGCGGCACGGTCGGCATCCGCATCACCCTGACCTCGTGATGTGAGGTGACGTGAGGCGGTCCGGCGCCGGGGCGGCCTGTCGACCGGCCCGCCCTGAGCGACGCCTCTCAGCCCCAGCCGCCGCCGTACGGGCCGTCGACGAGCTGGAACACAGGCTGCCGGCGCACCGGGTCCTGGGCCGTGGAGAGCTGGACCCGGTCGCCGCTGTGGATGGTGGCGGGCGAACCCATGACCCGGCCCCGGACCGTGAAGCCCTCCGCCATCTCGATGAGGGAGACGTTGCGGGCCGCCGGGGTGTTGCGGTGGATCACCGTGGAGTGGCGTACGACGCCCGTCCCGGCGCTCGCCTCCGTACGCAGATCGCTGCCCGCGCACACGGGACACAGAAGGCGGTTGAACATCGCGGTGCCGCACCAGTGGCACCGCTGGAAGTGCAGTACGTCCCCGGCACGTTCGGCCGAAGCGGTGTCGAGGCGTTCCGCGGAACCCGTGTCGAATAGATCCGCCGAGGCTCCGAGGCCCGGGTGAAGGGCGATTCCTGGGTGGTACACGATGTCATCTCCCTGCGCTCGGCCGGAATCTGATGTGCGCGGAGTGCCGTGCACGACCACAGGTTATGGCACTGAGTGTCACCCGACAAGGCACTCCGTACCCTCAAAATAAACAAGAGTGCGGCGGCCGCTCCGCGTTCAGTCCCGAGCGAAGGCCGACTCGATCTCCTGGACCACCCGCCACATGGGTGCTCCGCGCCGCGAGACGACGACCACGACGTCCTCCGGTTCCGTGCGCGCCGGTTCCGTGCGCGCCGGATCGGCGGGCGCCGAACCGAAGGTGTTCTGCACATATCCGAGTGCCTGGTCGACAGCCGCCTCGGCGTCCCCGGTCCCGTCCGAACGCAGCCAGGAACGCAGGGCGTTGTTGTGCGCGGCGACCACGGCCGCGGCGACGACGTCGGCGCGCAGGGTGTCCCCGCGGGCCCCGGCGGAGCACCCGCGCAGATGGTCGGCGAGGGCGCGCTCGTACCGCCAGACGACCGACAGTTCGTACGCCCGCAGTCCGGGCACCTTCTTGGTCAGGCGGTAGCGCTGGACGGAGAACGTCGGGTTCTCCGCGTACATGCGCAGCACGAGCCGGGCGGCGTCGCACACGCGCTGCACCGGGTCCTGGGCCCCGGCGTCCTCGGCCAGGAAGGCCGTCATGTCGGCCAGGCAGCGCTCGTGGTCGGGGAAGACCACGTCCTCCTTGGACGGGAAGTAGCGGAAGAACGACCGCCTGCCCACCCCGGCGAGCGCCACGATGTCGTCGACGGTCGTCTCCTCGTAGCCGCGCTCAAGGAACAGCTGGAAAGCGGCTCCCACCAGGGCGTCCCGCATCGGCGGCTTGACGGTGGTCGCGTCGGCGGGTTCCCGGCGCCCCGGTGCCTCGTTCATGGTCGGAAACTAGCATCGAAGCCGAGGTGGTGGCACTCGGTGCACTCCGGGCAGGGAACTGAGTTCCCTGACTGTTTTCACCGGGGATGTCCGGCCCGACCCGCCCCGGGTGTTCGTCCCGGACCTCGGAGCACCGGGCCACCCGGGTGGCCGAGAAGCACGTGTTCGCGAACTGCCCCTGCACGGAGTCGAGTTGACAGTCCATCAGTGGTGATCGACTATGTGGCCGGGGCTGTCCCCGGGGCCGGTGCGCCGTCACCGCCGCCGCCCGCCGCAGGGCGTGACGGGCACCCGCCCCTGACGCACCGCTGTCATCACCCCCCGGATGACACGGTGAGAAGAGCCTCGGCACTCGTTCCCGCACGAGTGCCGAGGCTCGACGTCCTCCTGCCGGCGCGCCCGCAGGTACGGTCAGTGGTCGTTGCAGGTCGGCGAGAAGATGTCGTCGCCCGCCATGTGCCCGTTCCGGTGGGCTTGCAGGGCGACGCTGACCAGGGTCAGCAGCAGGTCGATGTCCGAGTCGACCTCGAGATGGATGGTCACCCAGCGGGAACCGGGCACCATGCGGACGGCCGTCGACGTCCTGAGGTGTTCCTCGAAGCGCCGGATGGCCCGGTCGGTGAGGTGCAGGTCGACATCGTGATCCGAGTGGAAGTGGATGATCTCGCACTGCGCCGCGCACAGTGCCCGCCCCGTGCCGCAACTCGGCGGGGACTCCGCGAGGTCCGGCCAGTCGGCCAGTCGCGTCATGGCTCTGGAGGCCAAGGTCATGCGCCCATCATGACGAGCACATCTGTCGGCCACCAGGACTTGGCGGGAACGTAATCCGGCGGCCGCCTGGGAATGCCCGGATTTCGCCTGGTAATCCGGGACGCCGGCGGGAGGGACGCGGAACGCCCCGGAAGACACGGGTGGCGGGACGCGGAACGGCCCCGGACTCGACGGTCCGGGGCCGTACAGGCTCACGGGGCCCGGCGGGTGCCGGCTCCCGATCACGCCATCCAGAAGAAGACCGCGGTCATCCGCTTGTCGTCCATGGTGGTGCCGCAGTAGGCGGTGGCGCTGTGCATCAGGTTGGCGTTGTAGAGGAGCAGTCGGTTGTAGCGGTGCGGTACGCGGATGTCCTCGACGAAGGAGTCCGGCGGGACGAACCGTGTTCCGAGCGCCTCGACCAGATTGTTGTGCGGGGCGACGACGACGTTGCCGCCCAGCCGCCCGCCGGGCAGGGCCTGGCGGAAGAAGGCCGTACCGCAGTCCTTGGGGACGTTCGGGTTCAGATAGAGCACCGCCGCGTAACGGCACAGGGCACGGGAATCGGTGTGGGGACGAGGTTCCCCCTCGTCCCTGCCGACGACCTGGACGCAGTTGTGGTTGAGCGTGGCGCCCGAGGGAGTCGACTGCTGCCACAGCTTCTGCGCCCCGGTGGCCTTCCGCACGAGCCGCTCCACGCGTGCCAGTTCGTCCGGCTCCAGACCGGGCATCGTCCGCATGCCCGGCCAGCTCTCCGCGGTGTACGGATGGCCCTTGGTCCAGTCGTCCCTGTCGACACACCGGGCCCGCACGGCATCCGGGTCGGGCAGTACGTCGTCGAAGACCCAGTAGTCCCGGTCACGGGTGGGTTTCCGGTAGGGGAGCACCGGCAACGCCGGTGACCTCGGGGGTTGTGGGGGCATGCGGCCGACCCTATAGACGCGTCCGTCAGTGATCGCCACGGAATTGGTCAACCTTCCGCCAACTCGGTTCATGGAACGTCCAAGACCGGCGCGTCCGGCGTCCGTGCGGGGCCGTACGGGACGGACGGAGGCCAACAACCGCTCAGGGAGCCTCAGTTCACCCCTTCCTAACCGGACGCGGCGGCGGACCTTCCGGCGTGATCACCGGTGTGACCGAGCGGTGAACGCCCCGGCCCGTGCCCGCGTATCAGTGCACAGGGACGGCGGGAGACCGCGTGCACGGAAGGAGAGCAGTGTGCCGACACGGCCCGAACGCGGGGGGTCCTCCGGGCGCTCCGTGATCGAACCCACGCACATCGAGCGCCGCCGTCGCTCCGAATCGCTCGCGGAGCTGCTGCGGCAGGTGCGCGAGAAGGAGGGGATGGACGACGCGGACGACGGCTTCGAACCGCTCCCGGCGCCGGCACCCGCGGTACGGCTCCTGCCCGTCCTCGAGGAGGAGGAGACCGAGGAACTGCCCCCGGTTCTCGAAGGCGAGGACTACACGGCCGACACCCCGCCGCCTTCCGGGGCGGCCACGGCCCCCGAGTCGTCCGCGATCGGCGGGCACCCGGCCGCGGACCGGCCCAAGGGTGCCCACGGCCCGCCGCGCGGGGCGGGACTGCGCCGCGCCGCGATCACTCTCGGGATCGTGGCGGCGGGCCTGACCGGCTTCGCGCTGGCACTCCTGCTGCCGGGCGCCGACCGGGGCGACGCCTCCACGGGAGCGGCGGGACACTCCTCGACCGTGGGGTCCGGCGCCGGTGCCGCTGATCCGGACGGCACCGGAACCCTCCGCGAGGGTGACAGCGGTCCCGAGGTGACGGCCCTTCAGCAACGGCTGCGCCGGATCCCGAACGTGTACGAACACGGCAGCACCGACGGCACCTACGACGCCACCCTCCGTGCCGCCGTCGCCCGCTTCCAGCTCTGGTACGGCATCCGCGGCGACGAGTCGGGCGTCTACGGCAACGACACCCGGGCCGACCTGGAATCCAGGACGGCGGCCCCCTGAGACCGGCCGGGGCGGTGGCGCGGTGACGGTCGCTCCCTCCGCCCCGGCCTCCCCGACCACGGCCGGAGGCAGGGAAGGTCGTACGGCCGCCTCGGCTCCCGCCCGTCCGACGCCGCCTCGGCTCCCGCCCGTCCGACGCCGACCCCGCCCGTCCGGCGCCGACCCGGCTCCCGCCCGTCCGGCGCCAGGCGGGGCTCAGCCCCCGCCGGCCCGCTGCCCGACGACCGCGGGACCGACCACCAGATCGGCGCGGTCC
This sequence comes from Streptomyces sp. f51, assembly GCF_037940415.1. Classification (NCBI taxonomy): domain Bacteria; kingdom Bacillati; phylum Actinomycetota; class Actinomycetes; order Kitasatosporales; family Streptomycetaceae; genus Streptomyces; species Streptomyces sp. f51. The sequence goes on from NZ_CP149798.1 coordinate 6,899,910, forward strand.
CGGGTCGCGGCGACGAGATCGGCGTTGCGCTGGTCCGTGCCGAGCACCCAGGCCACCGCCGTGCCGTGGTCCTTCCCGAACTCCTCGTGCCGTGCGACCAGTCTGCGGACGCGCTCGGTCTCGTCGAGCTCGCAGAACCACACCTCGTCGAGCTGCGCGCGGGCCCGCGGCCACGCGTCCTCGCCCAGCAGCAGGTAGTTCCCCTCGGTGACGATCAGACGGGCGTCCCGGGGCACCGCGATGGCTCCCGCCAGCGGCTGTTCGAGGACACGCTCGAAACCGGGCGCGTAGACGAGCTCCTCCTCGTCCTCGCGCAGCCTGCGCAGCAGGGCCGCGTACCCCGCCGCGTCGAACGTGTCCGGAGCGCCCTTGCGGTCCCGGCGGCCCAGCCGGTCCAGTTCGGCGTCCGCCAGATGGAACCCGTCCATCGGCACATGGGCGACACGGAACGGCGCGACCTCGCGGAGCCGCGCGGCCAGCCGTTCGGCGAGCGTCGTCTTGCCCGCCCCCGGACTCCCGGCGATCCCGAGCAGGGCGCGGCGGCCGGGCCGCACCAGCGCGGCGGCCCGCTCGGCCAACTCCTCGAAGGACGCGCACGCCTCGGTCATACGAGCCCGCACCGGGGCACGGCAACAGCGATCTCCATGCCCTCAAGTATCACCCTGGGCCAGGGCGGTGATGTGGCGCTCGACACCCGCTGGAGACGGATCCCGGGGGCAGACTCCTCGTATGACTGAGCTCGGCCTGCCGCAACAGATCCTGGCGTGCCTCTTCGACCTCGACGGGGTGATCACGAAGACCGCGGTCGTCCACGCGGCCGCCTGGAAGAGGACGTTCGACGACTTCCTGCGGGAACGCGACGGCGACGGCTTCCGCCCCTTCGACGACGCCGACTACTCCGCCCACGTCGACGGCATGCCCCGCGCCGACGGCGTACGGTCCTTCCTCGCCTCACGCGGCATCGAACTCCCCGAGGGCACCCCCGGCGACCCGCCGGACCGGGCCACCGTCAACGGCCTCGGCAACCGCAAGAACGAGCTCCTCCTCGACATGATCCGCACCGACGGGGTCGAGGCCTACGACGGCACCCTGCGCTACATCGAGGCGGTACGGGCCCGCGGCCTGCGCACCGCCGTCGTCTCCTCCAGCGCCAACTGCCGCGACGTCCTGCGCTCGGTGGGGGCGGAGGACCTCTTCGACGTGCGGGTCGACGGTGTCGTCGCCGCCGAGCGGAGGCTGCCGGGCAAGCCGCGCCCCGACACCTTCCTGGCCGCGGCGAAGGACCTCGGGGTCGATCCGTCCCGGGCGGCCGTCTTCGAGGACGCGCTCGCCGGCATGGACGCGGGCCGCTCCGGCCACTTCGGGTACGTCGTCGGCGTGGACCGCGTGGGCCAGAGCGACGCCCTGCGCGCCCACGGCGCCGACGTCGTCGTAGAGGATCTGGACGAACTGGGGGAGCGCGCGTGATCACGCACGCGTCGTACGGAGTCGAGCCCTGGGCCCTGCGCGAGAGCGAACTGCACCTCGGCCTGCTGCCGCAGAGCGAGTCCGTGTTCGCTCTCGCCAACGGCCACATCGGCTGGCGCGGCAACCTCGACGAGGGCGAGCCCCACGGTCTGCCCGGCTCCTACCTCGGCGGCGTCCACGAGACGCATCCCCTGCCCTACGCGGAGGCGGGCTACGGCTATCCGGAGTCCGGACAGACCGTCATCAACGTCACCAACGGCAAGATCGTCCGGCTGCTCGTCGACGACGAACCCTTCGACCTGCGCTACGGCCGGCTGCGCTCCCATGAGCGCGTTCTCGACCTGCGCACCGGGCTGCTCACCCGCACCTGCGAGTGGACCTCACCGGCCGGCTCCACGGTCAGGGTGCGCTCCACCCGGCTCGTCTCCTTCACCCAGCGGGCGATCGCGGCCGTCGCCTACGAGGTCGAGCCCGTCGACAGCCCGATCAGGGTGGTCGTCCAGTCGGAGCTGGTCGCCAACGAACAACTGCCCGGCCACGACGGCGATCCGCGCACGGCCGTCGCCCTCGACGCGCCGCTGGAGGCGGAGGAACACTTCGCGGCGGGCGGCCGTCTGCGACTCCTGCACCGCACCCGGCACAGCGGCCTGCGGGTCGCGGCGGCCGCCGACCACACCGTCACGGGACCCGAAGGGACCACCCTGAGCGGCGAGAGCGGCGACGACCTCGCCCGCCTCACGGTCACCTCAGTGCTGGAGCCGGGCAGCGCACTGCGCTTGGAGAAGACCGTCTCCTACGGCTGGTCGGCCACCCGCTCCCTGCCCGCCCTGCGCGACCAGGTCGACGCGGCCCTCGCCGCCGCCCGGCACAGCGGCTGGTCCCGGCTCGTGGACGAACAGCGCTCCTACCTGGACGACTTCTGGGACCGCGCCGACGTCGAGGTGGACGGCGACGAGGAGATCCAGCAGGCCGTACGCTTCGCCCTCTTCCACGTGCTCCAGGCGGGCGCCCGCGCGGAACAGCGCGCCATCCCCGCCAAGGGCCTGACCGGCTCCGGCTACGACGGCCACGCCTTCTGGGACACCGAGACCTTCGTCCTGCCGCTGCTCACCTACACCTCGCCCGGCGCCGTCGCCGAGGCGCTGCGCTGGCGCCGCAACACCCTTCCTGCCGCCCGCGAACGGGCCGCCCAACTCGGCCTGCGCGGAGCCGCGTTCCCCTGGCGGACCATAGCCGGACCGGAGGGTTCGGCGTACTGGCCGGCCGGCACCGCCGCCTTCCACGTCAACGCCGACATCGCCGACGCCGTCGTCCGCTACACCGCCGCCACCGGCGACACGGCCTTCGAACGCGACACCGGCGTCGAGCTGCTGACCGAGACGGCACGGCTGTGGCGCTCCCTGGGCCACCACGACCACCGGGGCGGGTTCCACATCGACGGGGTGACGGGGCCCGACGAGTACAGCGCCGTCGCCGACGACAACACGTACACCAACCTCATGGCCCGCGCGAACCTCCTGGCCGCCGCCGACGCCGTCGAGCGGCACCCCCGCCGGGCCGCGGAGCTCGGCGTCGACGAGGAGGAGAGCGCCGCCTGGCGCGACGCGGCCGAGGCCATGCACGTCCCGTACAACGACGAACTGGGCGTCCACGAGCAGCACGCCGGATTCACCCGCGGCCAGCGCTGGGACTTCACCGCCACCCGCCCCGACCAGTACCCGCTGATGTTGCACTTCCCGTACTTCGACATCTACCGCAAACAGGTCGTCAAACAGGCCGACCTGGTCCTCGCCCTGTACAAGTGCAGTCCCTTCTTCGACGAGGAGCACAAGGCCCGCGACTTCGCCTACTACGAGCCCCTCACCGTCCGGGACTCCTCCCTGTCGGCCTGCTGCCAGGCCGTGATCGCCGCCGAGACCGGCCACTCCGGCCTCGCCTACGACTATCTGGTCGAGGCCGCGCTGATGGATCTGGAGGACCTGGAGCACAACACCCGCGACGGGCTGCACATCGCCTCGCTCGCCGGCACCTGGACGGCGCTGGTGGCCGGCTTCGGCGGGCTGCGCCACCACGGGGACACCCTGGAGTTCGCGCCCCGGCTGCCGGAACGCTTCAGCCGCCTGGCCTTCTCCCTGGAGGTCCTCGGCCGCCGGCTGCGCGTGGAGATCGGGCAGGACGCCGCCACCTACACGCTCGCGTCCGGCGGCCCGCTGGAGATCCGCCACCACCGCGAAACCCTCACCGTCGACGCCGACAAGCCGCGCAGCCTGCCCATACCGCCGCAGCGGCCGCGCCCCGCCCCGGACCAGCCGCCGCACCGGCGGCCGAACTCCCGGGGATGAGACGCGGCACGGACCCGCCGCGCGTCAGTCGCGGGTGACGGAGGGCGCGATGTCCTCGTGGTCCTCCATTGGCGCCGCGCCGGGGACGGCACTGCGCGCGGCGGACCTGGCCGCGGACGTGCCGCAGAACGCGGGCTCCAGGGTGCGGTACATGGTGTTGAGCACGGCCGTGTTGTTGGAGGTGTTGGCCAGCGCGGTGAGGCTGCGCCTGCCGTCCTTCGTGGTGAAGGCGTACGTGTAGTAGCCCTGCACGGTGCCGGTGTGCCCGTACACGGAGATCCCGCACGACAGGTCACGGCGGCGCAGCCCGAGTCCGTAGGACGTGGTGCTGTTGACCCGGGTCCACTTCGTCATCTCGGTGAGCCGGGCGGCGGACATGAGCCTGCCGCGCAGCAGGGCGGAGAAGAAGGTGTCCAGGTCGTGCGGCGTGGAGATGATGGCACCCGCGCTCTGGGCCCAGGAGACCGTCTGCTTCGTCGCGTCCACCGGGGGCGCCCCCGCCGTGTCGGACGTGAGGTACCCGTTGGCGTGGCGGCCCGGGATCGTGGTCGAGGGATGGACGTAGAACGTGTCGTTCAGGTTCAGCGGGGTGAAGATGCGCTTCTGGTACTCGGTGGCGACGGTGTGTCCGGTCAGCTTCTCGATCAGCATGCCGGCGACGACGAAGTTGGTGTTCGAGTAGGAGTAGGCGGCACCCGGCGCGTTGGTGCGCGGCTTCTGCAACGACAGTCTCACCAGGTCGCGGTAGCCGAACACCTTGTTGCGGACCGCCTCGAAGCCGGAGACCGACCGGGCGAACATGTCGTTCGTGTAGTCGTACAGACCGCTGCGGTGGCTCAGTACGTGCCGCACGGTGATCCGGTCGTCGGGCAGCAGTCCCGGCAGATAGGTGTCGACCGGCTTGTCGAGTTCGAGCCTGCCCTCGTCGACCAGCTGGAGCAGCACCACGGTGGAGAAGGACTTGGTGACGCTGCCGACGCGGAACCGGTCGTTCGTGCTGATGGTCCGCCCGGTGGCCCGGTCGTCGACCCCCGCGACCAGCCGGTGCACCGTGCCGTTGTCGTCGATCCTGGCCATCGCGCCGGGTGCCCCCTGGGCGAGTGCCGTCCGCAGGATCGCCCGCAGACCCGCGTCGTCCGGCGCGGCGGCGGCCACCGCGGTCCGTCCGGTGCGGGCGTGCCCCGCGCCCGTGGGCGTCCCGGCCTGTGCCGGGGCCGCCAGCAGGGACACCATGACCGCGCCCAGCGCCGTCCCCGTAACCGCCGTTGCTGAGACCATGTGCTTTCTCCCGAGTGCCATCTGCCGGCTCGCGTCCCGGCCCGGACCGCGCCGCGGACGCGGGCGACGGCACCATCTGTACGCGCTGAAGCGGCCCACCTGTCGCATTGCCGGGGGATGGAGCGGAAACGGCGGGCCGGAATCGGCGAATTGGCGGAAAGCAGCCGCACCGGGGCCGCCCCGCCACACCCACCCGTCGAGGACGGGCTCGACTCGCCCGTCCGGGAGACCGAGGGCCGACGTCGGCTCAGCCGCCGAAGAGCTGGGTCCAGTACGTGCCCGCCCTGCTGCCCCCGGCCAGGCCGATGCCTATGTGGGTGAAGTCCGGCTTGAGGATGTTGGCGCGATGACCGGGACTGTCCATCCAGCCCCGGACGACCTCGGCGGGGGAGCGCTGTCCACAGGCGATGTTCTCGCCGATGGCACCCCGGGTACACCCCGCCGCGGCGGCGCGGTCCCACGGTTGGCTCCCCTCGGGGGAGACGTGCGCGTAGAAGTCGCGGGCCACCATGTCGGCGCTGTGGGCCTGGGCGGCGATGGTGAGCGTCGGATCGGTGCCGAGGGGCGGCAGCCCGGCCGCCGCCCGCTCGGTGTTGGTGAGCGCGACGACCTCGCGTGCCGTCCGCTCCAGGCCCGCGGGGCTGAACGGCCGCGCCCACAAAGCCGTCCAGTACACGTCGCCCGTGCGGGGGTCGGGGACGCGGGCGATCCCCGCCTGGTCGAAGGCGGGATCGCACAGCGTGCGCCGTGGCTGGTCGGCGGACAGGCAGTACTCGACGAACTCCCGCGGGGAGCGCGGCCCGGACACCAGATGCTCGCCGATGGTCAGGTACGGGTAACCGGCCGAGACGACCCGGTGGTAGACGCTGACGCCGTCCGGGCTCTCCACTCCGAGCGAGCCGCGGGCCGCCATGGCACCCGCGTGGTCCCGCGCGGCGGCGGTCAGCCGGTCGTCGAGGCGGACGGGCGGGCAACCGGCGGCGGCACGAGCGGAGTTCACCGGACCCAGGAAATCCTCGGTTCCAGGGTCGGGGCGTGGGCCCGAGCCCGAGCCGGGGCCCGTGCCCGCGCCGCGGTGGCCCCGGGAAGCTCGCGGAGACCCGCCCCGCGCGGCCGCGACGGACCCGGCTCCCGGCACGCCGGATTCCGGTACGCCGGCCGACGGCGGGCCGTCCTCGGTGACATCGACGCCGAAATCCCGGGCGATGCCCGCGAGTCCGTCGGCGTAGCCCTGCCCGAGCGCACGGACCTTCCAGGCCGTACCGCGCCGGTAGAGCTCGGCGAGGAGCAGCAGGGTCTCCCGCTGCGGCCGGGGCGGCGTGAACCGGGCGAGGGAGCGGCCGTCCGACGCGGTGATGTGAACCGTGGGTGCGGGCAGCCGGCCGAGGGCGGTGGTGAGATCCGCGGGACTGACGAGGAGGGTGACCCGCGTCGCTCCGGGCCGCAGCCGCGGGGGATCGACGGTGAGACGGTCGCCTTCGAGCCGGACGCCGGGCGCGGCCGGCTGGTTGTAGAAGACGAAGTCGCCGTCGCCGCGCACCTTGCCGCCGTCGTCGGTGATCAGCGCGGACAGGTCGAAGGGGCCCGGGACGCTGAAGGTCAGGACCCCGTCCGGCAGGGGTGTGTTGCCCCCGGGAACCAGCTCGCTCATGCCGCCGCCCGTCGATGTCGTGATCCGTGCCCTCCCGCCAGGGGCGCAGGACACGGGCCGTCGACCGCTCAACGGACCGCCCGTGTCCTACGGTTCCCGCGACCGGCGTGTGATCGGGCGGCCGGAGCCGCGCAGGGCGGAGGCCGTCGCCCGCAGGGGTACAGGGGGTGCCGCGGCGCGCAGGGAGCGCAGGGCGAGCAGCATGACGCCGATGTCGTCCAGGTATATGGGGTCGGGCAGCAGATCGGTCGGCAGGACGAGATAGACGACGGCGCCCCAGAACACCCAGCGGGGTCCGGTCGGCAGTCCGGCCCGCCGCAGATCACGGCGGGTGCGCACGAGCCGGCGCAGGAGTACGAGCGCCACCGCGAGCGCGGCGGCCGCGAGTACCGCGCCGATGACGAGGACCAGGGTCCACGAGGTCGAGTCCATGCGTCCGTCCAGAGAGTCGTCGGGTGGCCTTCCCCACCCGTGTGCCCGCTCCTGCCCCGGTTACCGCTCCGGCAGGGCCGTCCGGGCGTTGCTTCCCTCACTCCCGGGTGTCGCGGCGGCAGATGACGAAGTCGTCGAAGACGTGCCTGCCGGGCCGCGTGCCGACGGTTTCGACGGCCCGGCGAAGGTCCAGCAGCTGCTCCGTGGTCATCTCGAGCGGTGGCTCGTCGGGCTGGTACGTCGTGCGCACCGGGTAGTCACGCCCCGGTTCCCGGGTCATCTCGATGTGGCAGCCCAGTACATGGGTGACGGGGCGCCGTTCGCACAGGTCGATCAGCCGGTCGACGGTACGGGTGAAGGCCGGCCAGTCCTCGACGTACAGACGTCCGGGGTAGACCGTGTCGCCGGTGAACAGGATCCCGGTCCAGGGGTCGTAGAACGTGACCGCTGCCTCGTGGTGCCCGGGCGTGGCCAGGCATTCCAGCACCCGGCCGCCGAGGTCGACCCGGGCGACGGCGTCGGGATCGTCGTGGAACCCGAAGAAGTCCCAGGCGCTGTCGAGGGAGGCGTCCACGACCTCGGTTCCGGGACGGCCGGTGAACTGGCCGTCCCCGGCGATGTGGTCGCCGTGCGGATGGGTGTGCAGGACCAGCAGCCCGTAGTCGTCACGGGGGTGCACGGCCAGCCAGGACTCCATCACCTCGTCGACGACCCGGCGCAGCGGGAAGTGGTCGGCGGCGGCCGTGGCGCCCGTGTCGATCAGGACGGCCCGCGCGGTCCCGAACAGCAGGAACATGAAGGGCGCCTCGTAGTCGACCGCCATGTTCTGGCGCAGGACGACCGTGTTCTCGTCGTAGGCGTGGACCTGGATGTCGGGGTCCGTGTTGTGCTTGGCCGAGGGCGAGCCGTGGATCCACCGCACGTCGAGCGGCGCGGCCGCCGGGGCTCCACCGCCTCCGCGAACGCCGTCGGTCCGCTTGCCTGCACTGTCCACGCCGTCTCCCTGGGCTCGGTCCTGCCGGGCCTCGGCAGGGGCCCGGAGATCAGTTTCGCTGGTGGGCGTGGTCCACGAGCGCCTGGGACACCGTACGGATGCTGCGGGCGATGTGCTGGAGCTGCATCACCTCGGCGGCGTACATCTTGATGGAGTGCTCGATCACGCCCTCCTGGAGGCCCAGGCCGGGCAGCTCGGAGCGGGCGGTCTGGAGTGCCGTGCGGGCCACCCGTATCTCCTGCTGCACCTGGAGGTGCGCGTGGCGGGCGAGCAGGACGGGGTGCTTGTGCAGGACGGGGTAGCTCGCGTAACGGCTCGGTACGAGCTCGCGCAGCCATTTCACCGCCGAGCGCTCCCAGTCGAAGCTGCCGGGGGTCTTGACCTGGCACGGCCAGTCCGAGGTGATCGGTGAATACGTCAGGGCCATGTTCATCGCTTCCGGGGTACGTCGGCGGGGGACTCTGGGGGCGGCCCCGGCATAGGGGTACCGGGGCCGCCACCACGGGTCTCGCAGGCGAGACCCGCTCGAACACCCGGGACCCGATGCGGGTAGGAGCGGAGGGCCCCGAGTGCTCATGGGTCGTGACCAGGAAGCCTCCGGGGCACGATCCGAAAGAAGTATTTATATATGCCGCCGTAAGCGCAAGGGCATGAAAACATTCATGCGTGCTTTGTTGTGAATGATCCCGTGATGCGGCCGGGGCCGGATGTGGGACGGGACGGTGTCAGTCGCGCAGGAAGAACTGGTGCTGCTCGGCGACCTGCTCGTACTCCTCCAGGCGCGCCTGGGTGCGCTCCGGATCGGCGTCGGTCATGGCCTGGAGCAGTGCGGCGGACAGCACCACGGGGGCGGCGTACGAGTCGAAGACGAGCCGGGAACCGGTGCCGGTGGCGAACGTGACGTCCGCCTCGTCGGCCAGCGGGCCGAGGCCGAGGTCGGTGACCAGGGCCACCTGGAGGCCGGCGCTGCGCGCGACCCGCATCGCCGTGAGCGTCTCGTGGGCGTGCCGGGGCATCCCGAAGGCCAGGACCCAGGTGCCGCCCGCCTCGCGCGACTGGAGCAGCGCGTCGTACGCGACCGAGCCGCCGCGCGTCACCACCCGCACGTCCGGGTGGATGCGACGGGCCGCGTACGCGAAGTACTCGGCCAGCGAGCCGGAGATCCGCAGCCCGAGGACCGTCAGCGGCGCCGACTGCGACAGCGCCCGGCCGACGCGGATGATCTGGTCCGGGTCGGTGAAGTCCCGCCTGAGGTTCTCCAGGTTCTCGATCTCGGCGTCCACCGCGGCCTGGAGCTCGTTGCTCGTGACCTCGGCCGGGGTGCCCGGAGTGCTGCCCAGGGTGCTGAGCGCGATGGCCTGGAGGCTCTCGCGCAGCGCGGGGTAGCCGCTGAAGCCGACGGCCGCCGCGAAACGGGTCACGGAGGGCTGGCTCACGCCGACCCGCTCGGCGAGGTCGGTGATCGACAGGAAAGCGGCTTCGGTGATGTGCTCGATCAGATACTGGGCGATGCGCCGCTGGCCCGGAGAGAGCCGCGGGCCGTCGAACAGCTCCCTGAGCTGGGACGTGGGCGCCACGTCGGCCTCGGGCGCCGTCTTTCCCGAGGTGATCGCGGATGCCTGTGCGCGTGCCTGCTGCGGCGATGGCACCGGTGCGCGTCCTCCTTCATGTCCCACGAGAACTCAACATAGCTCACCGACCCTTCTGACCTGGGCCGGTATTGGCGCAAGCAATGCCTGCGTTCCTCGTTTCACGCGTGTTCGAGGGGTACTCGGACAAGCGTCACGGCGGGCCCGTCCGTGGGCGTGCCCGTCTGTTCGCAGACGCGAGGGAGAGGGTTTTCATGAGCGTGCAACAACTGCCCGCGTCAACGGTCCACGTGATGCTCGGGGACTGTTCCGCGACCGACGCCAAAGCGGTGCTCGGCGTCCTGTGCGGCCGCTTCACCGCGGACCGGGAGAGGGCGGACGAGCCGCACGAGTCCGTGGGCGGCCGGCCGACGGTGTGGACCGTGCTGTTCGACACCGCGGGTGATCCCGGTGGTCCCGCCGGGCCTGTCGTGGAACTTTCGGGGCAGCCGACTGTGGAGGCACAGGGCGGTCCCCGGGCGACACAGCGGCTGCGGGAGGCCCTCGGTGCCGCCTTCACCGTGCACGAACTGGGCACGGAGGCCGGTGACCAGGAGGTTCAGATGAAGCTGCGGCTGGATTCGGGTACGGCGCACGAGACGCGGTCCGTGTGAACGCCGGGGCGATGGCCCGGGGCGGGGACGTCGGTGTCCGCCGCGCGGCGACGGGCTCGGCACGTGACGGCGCGGCCCGCGCCGGGCTGATCGCCCGGGGGGTGATCTACGTCCTGGTCGGCCTGCTGGCCCTGCGCATCGCCTTCGGCGACAGCGGCGGCCGGCAGGCCGACCGGAGCGGTGCCCTTCAGGAGATCGCCACGAAGCCGTTCGGTTCGGTTCTGCTGTGGGCCCTCGGCGCCGGGCTCGTCGGCATGGCGCTGTGGCGGCTGTCCGAGGCGGTGTTCGGGGGCGCGGGACAGGACGGCGGCAAGGCGGGAAAACGCCTGATGGCGGCCGCTCGCTGCGTGTTCTACGGGTTCGTCGCCTACTCCGTGCTGGCCTTCGCGGCCGGCGCGCGCGGCAGCGGCTCGGGCGACCGGCAGTCCCGTGACGTCACGGCCAAGGCGCTGGGGATGCCCGGCGGCCAGTGGATCGTCGGTGCCGCCGGGGTGGGCCTGGTCGTCGCGGGTGGCTGGATCGCGGTACGGGCCGTGATGCGCAAGTATCACAAGCACCTCAAGCTCGGCGAGATGTCACGGCGGGTCCGCCGGGCCGTGGACACGGCGGGCGTGGGCGGCGGCGCCGCGCGGGGTGTGGTGTTCGCGGGGGCGGGAGCCTTCGCGGTCCGCGCCGCCGTCGACTACCGGCCCGACCAGGCCAAGGGGATGGACGGCACACTGCGGTCCTTCGCCGGAGCGCCGATGGGCCCGTGGCTGCTGACCTGCGTCGCGGCCGGTCTCGTCCTGTTCGGACTGTTCTCGTTCGCGATGGCACGGTGGCGCAGGGTGTGAGCCCACGCCGCCGGCCGACCTGACCGAGGGGTGTCGCGGGGGGTGGCTCCGCCGCCGATGCGGCGGAGCCACCCCCCGCGCGTCCGTCAGGGCTGAGCGGTGAGCGTGAAGCTCTGGGCGGCCGATCCGTCGCACCCGCGCTGGGTGAGCTGGACGCCGTTCGCCGCGGAGGCCGCCGCGCTCAGGCATCTGCCGCTGTGGCGGGCGACGAAGTGATAGCGCCCCGGGCCCTCCCTCACCGGAAGCCACTGCTGGTTCTGGCCGCCGGACCAACTCCACAGCTGGAGCGGCGCGTTGTCGGCCGCCGAGCGGTCGGTGACATCGACGACCTGCTGCGGAGCCGGCCGCAGCGCGATCCGTGTGTAGCCGCTGTCCGTCGGACGGAACTGGAACTGCTGGGCCCCGGTGCCGTTGCACGCGTACTGCTGGACCACGGTCCCGTTCGCGGTGCCGGCCGAACGGGCGTCCAAGCAGGTGCCGTTGCCCGTGCCGGCCGCGGAGTACCAGGTGGTCTCCGGGATCGGGTCCGCCGGGGGCACGGACGTGTCCGCTCCGCCGAGCCACTTGAGCCCGTCCAGCAGGAACCGGTTCTGGGTCGTGCTCGCGAACGTCGACGACAGCGTGGTGTTCGTCGCGTAGTCCATCGCGTTGTGGCCGAAGTTCGCGTACAGCATCCGGTACTTCGTGTTGGTCCACAGGATCGGGTAGTACCCGCTGTTCCACGACTGGTTCGGGTCCGTGCCCAGCGGGAAGCTGCTCGGGTCGACCGAGGCGAGGATCCGGATGTCCGGGTTCTGCCGCAGGTCGTTGGACCAGCTGTACCACTCGCTGACCGACGAGGTGAAGGTGGCGGGCAGGTTCACGGTGGAGGGATGCGTGCGGTCCTCGACCTTCAGGACGGCCGTGGTCGGTCCCCAGGTGTTGGACCTGAAGTTCCCGCTGCCGAGGAACTGGTCGTGGTACCAGGACCAGCTCTGGGCGTCGGTGGTGAAGGCGGAGACGTGGAAGCCCATCCAGCCGCCGCCCCCGCGCATGTACTGCTCGAATCCCGCGCGTTGGGCCGCGGTCTGCGGCAGGTCGTCGAGGAACAGGACGACTTGGTACGCCTTCACGCCCCCATTGGCGAGCAGGTCCCAGTCGTTGCTGGCCGTGTAGGTGAAGCCGTTGGCGGCGGCCTGCCTGGGGAACCAGTCGTCGGCCTCGTGGACGAAGCTGATGTGGGCCGCGTCGTAGGTGCCGTTGTAGAGGGCGAGCACCTTGAACGGGGCCGCCGTGGTGTTCGCGCGCGCGGCCGGTGGCGACGCGAGGCCGAGCAGGGCCGCCAGCAGGACGAGCACCCGCAGGACGAGGACCCGTGGGACCGGGACCCGCCGGACATCGCGCGCCGGTACGGATTCGCTGAGGCGCATCCGGTTCTCCTTCCCGTACGTGTCAGGGGTGGTCACGGGTAGCTGACGAGGTCGGCGACGTTGGTGGAGGAGTTGGACGGTCCGCCCCGGTCGTTGACGACGTGGCGGATGGTTCCGGTACCGCCCAGGGACACGGTCACCAGGTCCTTGAAGCGGACGTTCGCGGTGACGGGCGCCTCGACGGCGTGCTCCGCGGCGACGGCCGGGTTGACGTTGAAGTAGCAGTAGCTGCCGAAGCCGTACACCTGATGGCTCGTCACGGAGGGGGCGACCTTGTAGGCCGCGTAGCCCTGCGTCGAACCGCTCATCCACGCGGCCTGGTTGGGCGGGTCGTAGGGCATCTCGTTCTGGTAGAAGTACGTGCGGCCGCCGTTGCCGTTCCACACGGTCTGGTACTTCTGGTAGTGCTCGACGAACAGGCCGTACATGGTCACGTCGTCGCCGTTCACGACCAGCCCGGTGTCGGCCGTGTTGCTCGTCCAGCCGACCCCGCTGCCGTGGTCCGCGCGCCACAGCCACAGATGGTCGCCGATGACGTCGTCGCTGTTGACGGTCAGGCTGGTGGTCGCCCTGCCGACGCCCGCGCCGCCGATACGGAAGAACACGTCGTGCAGGGAGCTCGGGTCGGCACTGTGGTCCGCGGAGGAGCCGCTCGGTCCCATCTCCAGCAGCTGCGCGGAGTTGGTGGTGCCCGCGTCGATCAGCAGCCCGGCGAGCTGGACGCCGTTCACGTCCGCGACCGTCATGGCGGTCAGGCCGTTGTCGGGGACGAGGGTGGCCAGACCGAGTCCGAGCACCACGGTGTCGGCCCTGGTGACCCTGAGCGTCTGGTCGAGGTGGTAGACCCCGGGCGTCACCAGCAGGTTCTTCCCCTGGGCCAGCGCGTCGTTCATCTGCGCCGCCGTCGCTCCGGGCTTCACCACGAAGAAGTCGGACAGCGGCAGGGACGTACCCGCGGGGGTGCCCGAACTCCAGCTGGTTCCGGTGGAGTCGGTGCGTACGGACGGCACGAGGACCTTCCAGGCGCCCGCCGTGTCGACGTACAGGAAGGGCTTCTCGCGGGAGACCGGCGTCTGGCCCACCGTCGTGTACGGGGGGTTCGGGAAGCTGTTCGCGGGGGCGTTCCGCGCGCCGACGAACACCATGTTCCAGTTGGACCCGGTCCAGTTCGACCACTCGGTGTTGCGCGACAGCCACTGCTGCTGCGAGCCGGAGTTCACCTGACCGTCGATCTTCGTGTCGGCCATGTAGCCGCCGCTCGACCAGCCGCCGTCGTCCAGCGCCAGGTTGCCGCGCAGATGCATACGCCGGTACGGCGCCGCCTGCGACACCGCCCAGCGGTCCGAGCCGGAGGTGGGGGTCACCGACAGGTTCTCCGCCGAACGCCAGAAGTTCTGGGTCGCGTTGCCCTGGAACCAGTCGGCCTCGGCGTGCACCGCGCCGCGGATGTCGACGTCGTCGGGGGACAGGCCGAGGCCCGCGACCTGGGTGTAGAAGCCGACGTTCGCGTCGGCGCTGTAGGTGCCGGGCTTGAAGAGGAACGCCTTGCGGGCGGTGCCGAACTGATTGGTCTCCTGCTGGGCGAACGCCGAGTCGAGGCTGCTCTGGATGGTCGCGGCCGGCGTCGACGGGTCGAAGACGGTGACGTTCGGGCCCAGGTCCGGTGTTCCGGGAGGCTGTTGTGCGTCGGCCGCGTTCACGTAGAAGGACTGGGCCGCCGTGCCGTTGCACGTGTACTGCTGGAGCTGGGTGCTGTCGGAGGTGGAGGCGCTCGGGACGTCGAGGCACTTGCCGCTGTTCCGGTTCACGAAGTGGTAGGCGCCGCCGGTCTCCGCCACGGCCTGCCACTGCTGGTTCGCGCCGCCGCCGTACGCCCACAGCTGCACGGGCGCGCCGTCCGCGGTCGAGACACCGGTGACGTCCCAGGTCCTGGTGCCGTCGCCCCGGTTGCCGACCTGGGAGTACCCGCCCGAGGTGGCGGAGAACCGCCACTGCTGTGCCTGGCTGCCGTTGCAGGTGTACTGCTGCACCGCCGTGCCGTCGGCCGTCGCCGCGGCGCGGGCGTCGACGCACTTGCCGCTGCCCGCGTTGACGACGGTGGCCCAGTCGGCCGGAATCGCGGCGGTCTGCGCGGTCTGCGCGGTGGCGTTCGGCGAGGCGGCCGTCAGGCCCGATGCCGTCGTCGTCACGAGCGCGGTCACCGCCAGCAGCCTGGCCGTTCGACGGCGCCGGGGCCCTCTTCGGGATCCGGGCAGGGGGAATCTGGACATGCGGGACACTCCTGAGCTGGTGGGGGGTTCACGTCCGTGAACGTCAAACTCATCCATGGGGCCGTGGTGATGGGTGAACCTAAAGGTCTGCACCAAAGACGTCAAGATGTGAAGCAAAGAACCCCGTCAATTGGCCTGTAAGCACGATGAGTTGAAACAATCAGGACGGTCGTCACTCTGAACTCGGCTTCCTGTCCGTGGTGTTGACGCGTATGACGCGTATGACGCGTATGAGGCGTATGAGGCGTTCGCGGTCCGGCGTCGGGTGTGTGGTTCCTTACATGGTGATGACGTGATGGCGAACCACACCCGCCCCGCCCGCATCAGGGGGCACTCTGGTTCCGGGTCGGTGACTCCTGTCCTGGAGAGACACGGAAACCGCCGGCCACCGCGCCGACCGGCACCGCCGGTTCGTGTCCCGCGGCGAGGGAAGCGGCTGCCGCGGAACAGCGCCCCGGATCACTTCCGGGGCGCCGTGCGTGCCGGGCCGAGGCGAGGACCGCCGGGGCGGCGGGGTCCCGACGCCGGGCCGTTGCTCCGCCTGAGGGACCCGGCTACTCCCAACGGCCGAGCGGGGCGAGTTGGCCGTCGCCGACCCCCGGCGGGAGTGATTGCCTCGGGTGCGGGGCCGCCGCACCCGAAGCCTCCCCGGACAGCGGACAGCGGACAGCGGACAGCGGACGGACAGCGCGGCGACTCGTACGGTCCTCCTTCATTCGCCCCGGGACGGACTCCCGGACAACGGACCGCGGCGAACCGACCGCCGGCCGAAACCAGCGGCAGGGAGGCAGCCATGACGGAGAACCAGATCCTCCAGGGCCTCGGGCTGATCGCCGTCCTGGCCGTCGGCTCCCAGCTCGTGGCGAGCCGGCTGCGCATCCCGGCCCTGATCGTCCTGCTGCCGGTCGGCTTCACCGCGGGCGCGCTCACCGACATCGTCAACCCCGACAAACTGCTGGGAGACGCCTTCTCCCCGATGGTCTCCCTCGCCGTCGCCGTGATCCTCTACGAAGCCGGACTCGGCCTGGACGTCAGCAGACTGCACGGACATATGCACCGGGTCGTGGCCCGGCTCATCTGGATCGGCGTCCTGATCACCTGGGCCGTCACCGCCGTGCTCGCGGTACCGCTGCTGGGCCTGTCGAAGAGCTCGGCGGTCATGCTCGGCGTGATCCTCGTCGTCTCGGGACCCACCGTCGTCGGCCCCCTGCTCCACTTCGTGCGCCCGACCGAACGCCTCCAGCGGATCCTGATCTGGGAGGGCTCGCTGATCGATCCGGTCGGCGGCATCCTCGGCGCCCTCGTCTTCCACGCCGTCGTCGCGAGCGGCAGCAGCGACGTGCGGGGCAAGATCGGCCAGTTCGTGGCGAGTTCGGCCGTCGGACTGATCGGGGGAGCGGTGGGCGCCGCCGTCCTGTGGCTCCTCCTGACCCGGCTGCACCTGGGCGAGGTCCTGGGCACCACGGCGCAACTCGCCGCCGCGGTCGGCGTGGCGGCCCTGTGCGACGCGATCCGGGACGACACCGGGCTCATCGCCGCGATCGTGATGGGGATGGCCCTCGCCAATCTGCCGGGTGTCGCCCTCCCGGCGCGCCGCCCCTTCCTGGAGACCCTGGTCTCGCTGATCATCGGGCTGCTGTTCATCTCGATCTCGGCCACGGTCACCCCCGCGTCCCTGCGCCACATCATCCTGCCCACGCTCGGTCTCGTCGCCGCCCTGGTCCTGGTGGTCAGACCCCTGGTCGCCCTGCTGTCTACCGTCCGGACCGATCTGCCGCGCGGCGAGCGGGCGTTCATCGGCTGGATGGCCCCGCGCGGCATCGTCGCCGCGTCCACCGCCTCGACCTTCTCGGCCACGCTCGTGGCCGATCACGTGGGCGGCGCCCAGAAGATCCTGCCCGCCACCTTCCTGGTGATCGTCGCCACGGTGACGCTGTACGGGCTGAGCGCGCACCCCGTCGCCCGGCGCCTCGGCGTGCTGCGCCCCGCGCGGGCCCGCCCGCTGCTCGTGGGCGGCGACCCCTGGGCGGTCGACCTGGGCCGCGCGCTGCGCTCCGCCGGTCTCGACGTGCTGATGTGGGCCGGACGGGAGGAGCAGCGCGACCGGATCAGGGACGCGGGGCTCGGCCTGGCCCCGGGTGAGCTGCTCGCCGCGGCCACCGGCGAGGGGGCGGAGCTGGAGGGGATCACCGGCGTTCTGCTGCTCACCGAGGAGGACGACTTCAACGCGCTGGCCTCGGAGACCCTGCGCGGCACGGTCGACGGCTTCGTCCACCGGCTGGGGCCGCCCGGTCTCAGCCACGGCGTGGTCGCCCCCTACACGAGCGGTGACACCCTGTTCGGGGCCGGGCTGAGCAGACTCGAACTGGCCCGCCGCTACGCGAACGGCGCCCGGATCGTCTCCCGGTCCACCGGGGCCGGCCTTCCGGACGGACACACGCTGCTGTTCCTCGTACGCCCCGACGGGCGGCTCGACCCCGTCACCGACACCCGTACCCCGCGGCCGGGGCCGCGTGACACCGCGATCCTGCTCGGTCCGGCCCGGACACCGGAGCCCGTGCGGCCGGGCTGACGGTGTGCGGCGCGGCCCGCACCCCGACGGCCCCGCCGGCCTCGTACGACACCAACGGTCGAGCGTGGATTGCGCTCCGCCCTCCGGCTGGATCTCATGGTTGTCATGCAGCGACAAGATTCCGAGCCAGACGACCTCGTACCGCCGATGGAGCGCTCGCACTGGGTGGCCTTCGCCGGAGTCCTGCTGATGGTCAGTGCTCTGTTCAACCTCCTCACCGGCTTCGTGGCGGTCTTCAACCACGGCTACTACTCGAAGGTGTACTCCGGGGGCAACCGGTTGCTGATCCTCAACTACACCGCCTGGGGCTGGATCTTCGTCGCCATCGGCATCGTCATGGCGGTGCTGAGCCTCGGTGTGCTCGTGGGCTCCAGGGGCGCGCGGCTGGCGGGTGTCTGCCTGGCCGCGTTCTGTCTGGTCGCGCAGATGATCTTCCTGCCGGTCTACCCGTGGTGGTCGCTGTTCACGATGCTCGTGTCCCTGCTGGTCATCTACGGGCTGCTGGCCGAGCCGAAGCACGTGCACGGGGCGCGGGTGTAGCCGGACACGACCTCGGGCCGTACCGGCGGCGCAACCGCCCGGGCGCCCCCGCCCGAGTGCCTCGCCGGGTGGGACGGCGGCCGTGATCAGCGACAGAAGGTACCCGCATGGACCTGATCCATGTGCGCATGGTGAGTCCCGCCGCGCTGACCGGCGCCGTGACCGCCCTGCTCGCGGCCGACCCCTGTGTCGTGAACCTCGTGGTGCAGCCCGGCGCCGCCCGGAAGCCGGACGGCGACGCCCTCGCCTGCGACGTGCTGACCGGAGGGGCGAACAACGTCCTGCGCGGACTGCGGGAGCTGCGCCTCGACGAGGTGGGCTCCGTCGTCATCGAGCCCGTGGACATGGCGTTCACCGGCCACGCCAGGCGGGCGGGCGCCGAGCGGCTCGGGGTGCTGTCCCGGGCGCCGGTCTGGGAGGAGGTCGAGGCCCGGATCCGCGCGCAGGGCACGTACGCGCCGAGCTTCTACCTCTACCTGGTGGTCGCGGGTCTCATCGGAGCGGTCGGCATCGTCACCAACTCCCAGATCCTCATCGTCGCGGCGATGGTCGTCGGACCCGAGTACGGTGCCATCGTGAGCGTCGCGCTCGGCATCGACCGGCGCTCGGGGAGGCGGGTCCGCGAAGGGCTGACCGCCCTGGCGGCCGGGTTCGCGCTGGCGATCGCCGTCACGTTCCTCTTCGCCCTGATGATCCGCGGCTTCGGTCTGGAGTCCAGGGCGTTCGACCTGAACGTACGCCCGGTCTCGCGTCTCATCTCCACACCGGACTTCTTCTCGTTCGCGGTCGCCACGCTGGCCGGCATCGTCGGCGTCGTCTCCCTGAGCGAGGCCAGGACGAGCGCCCTGCTGGGTGTCTTCATCTCCGTCACCACCATCCCGGCCGCGGCCGACCTCAGCGTCTCCGCCGCCTTCGGCAGCTGGACCGAGGCGCGCGGGTCGTTCGTCCAACTCCTCATCAACGTGACCGTGTTGATCGTGGTGGGCGCGCTCACGCTGCGGGGCCAGCGGGCCGTCTGGCGCATGGCGGGCAGCCGCGAACGCGGCCGGGTCCGCGGGTGAGGGCACCGGCCCGCGAGGGCGCGCGGAGCGAGGACGTCCGGTTCGGTCCGGGGGAGGTGGCAGACTGGCGCCATGGACGAGCGCGCATTCGACAGGTCGGGCCAGCATGCTTCCGTCATCGGTCTCGGCACCTGGCAACTGGGAGCCGACTGGGGCGACGTGAGCGACAAGGACGCCTTGGCCGTGCTGGAGACGGCGGCCGAGTCGGGAGTGACCTTCTTCGACACCGCCGACGTGTACGGCGACGGGCGGAGCGAGGAGACCATCGCGGGCTTCCTGCGCGGGCGGCCGGACCTGCACGTCATGGTCGCCACCAAGATGGGCCGCCGTGCCGACCAGGTCCCGGAGAACTACGTCCTGGACAACTTCCGTGCCTGGAACGACCGTTCACGCCGCAACCTCGGCGTCGACCGCCTCGACCTGGTGCAGCTGCACTGTCCGCCGACCTCCGTCTACTCCTCGGACGCGGTGTACGACGCCCTCGACACGATGGTCGAGGAGGAGCGGATCGCGGCGTACGGCGTGAGCGTCGAGACCTGTGACGAGGCCCTGGCCGCCATCGCCCGCCCGAACGTGGCGAGCGTCCAGATCATCCTCAACCCCTTCCGTATGAAGCCCCTGCGCCAGGTGCTGCCGGCCGCCCGGGAGGCGGGCGTCGGCATCATCGCGCGCGTGCCGCTGGCCTCCGGGCTGCTCTCCGGCAAGTACACCAAGGACACCGTCTTCGCCGCCGACGACCACCGGACGTACAACCGCCACGGCGAGGCCTTCGACCAGGGCGAGACCTTCTCCGGTGTCGACTTCGCGACGGGCGTCGAGGCCGCGGCCGAGTTCTCCGCCCTGGCTCCCGAGGGGTACACGCCGGCCCAGCTGGCGCTGCGGTGGATCATCGCGCAGCCCGGCGTGACCACGGTCATCCCCGGAGCCAGGTCGCCCCAGCAGGCCCACGCCAACGCGGAGGCCGCGAAGCTGCCGGAGCTGTCCCGCGCGACGCTGGACGCCATCGACGAGCTCTACGACCGCCGGATCAAGGAGCAGGTCGAGAGCCGCTGGTGACAGCGGGCCGGACCCGCGCCGTCCGGCCCCCCCCCAACGGACCCAGGCCGTCCGGCCCCCACCGGACCCCACGCCGTCCGGCCCCCTCGCCGGATCCCGCGCCGTCCGGCCCCCCGCTGGACCCAGGCCGTCCGGCCCCGCCGTGCCCGCGTCGTCCGGTCCTCACCGTGCCCCCGCCGTCCCGCGGCGCCGACGGCCCTCAGTTCCCGGAGGGCCGCGGCGCCGCGAGCGCGTCGAGCTGCCGGTCGTGCACCCGGCCGAGCACCAGCACCGAGACGGTCGCGCCGATCAGGGCGCAGAACATGTCCCACTGGGTGTCCCACACATCGCCCTGGGTGGCCAGGAAGGCGTCGGCGCCATGGCCGCCGATCACGGCTGCCGCCCACTCGAACATCTCGAACAGGGCGCTGAAGGCGAGGCACGCGCACACCGTGAGCGGAGCCAGCCACCTGCTTCCGCGCAGCGGTGACGTCCTGCTCAGCACCTCCCGCACCAGGACGGCCGGTACGAAGCCCTGCATGAGATGCCCGAACCGGTCGTACGGATTGCGGTCGAGCCCGAACGTGTCGCGCACCCAGTCGCCCAACGGCACCTGCGCGTACGTGTAGTGGCCGCCCACCGCGAGCACCAGCGCGTGCGCCGCGAGCAGGCAGTACAGCAGGCTCGTCAGCGGGAACCGCCGTCTGCCGAGTACCACCAGCGGCAGCCCGACCAGCACCCACACGGTCTCCAGCAGCCAGGTCGTCCCGTCCTTGGCGTGCCACGCGGAGAGTGCCATGCCCGCGACGACCACCGCGAGGAGCGCGGCCGGAAGGGCCCCGCCCGGGGCGCGCTTCGAGGGCGTGTGGATCCGGCCGTGCGGTGCGAGGGCTGATCCGGGCATGGCGGCCTCCTTGGTCCAGGTGGGCCCCATCGTGGTGCACCCCGTGGGCGGTGACATGAGTACGGGTACTCAGCCGGGCCCTCGCACATCCGTCCGGCGGGCTCACTCTCGTCCGGCCGCCCCGCGCAGTGCCGCGATGGCCGTGCCGATCGCCTGCTGGAGCTCCTCCAGGCGCTGCACCATGTCGTCCTCGTAGATGTCGTCGGCGTCGTCGAAGGTCAGCTCCTCGAACACCTTCGTGGCCTTCTGGAGGCTGCTGTAGAACTTCGTCCGGCGTTCCTGGACGCGCAGTTCGGGGTCGGCCTCCACCGTCTCGACGACGAGGTTCTTCATCGTGTCGTACGCCTCCGTGGCCCACTCGCCCGCGTCCTCGCCCTCGTCGAGCTCGTCGAGGAGGGACAGATGCCGCTCGGCCTCGGAACGCAGCTCGGCCGGGGCGTCGAGGGTCTGCCCGGCCGGCGTCCTGATCTGCCCCTTCTCCGCGATCTGGCGCACATAGCCGATGCGGTCGGCCGCCCTGTTCTCGGTGGCGACCGCCTTCTTCAGTTCGTCCGTGCGGGCGATGTCACGGGCCAACTCGGTCTGGAGCGCCGGGTCTTCCTTCACGCGGTCGAGCAGGGCGGCCCGCGCGGCCTTCGCCGTGGAGGGGTCGGCGAGGATCGCGGCCCGCAGCGCGGTCGGGTTCTCGGCCACCTCCAGGGCCTTGGTGGGGCGGATTCCCTCGGCCTCGGCCGCCTCCGAGATGGCGGCGCCGCGCTCGGACGCGGCGCTCGAACGTGAGGCGTAGTAGGCCGACCAGCCGTCCCCGTCCGGGAGTTCGACGTCCGCGCCGGGCATCAGGGTCTCGAAATGGGGAACCAGTCCGTCGTCCGCGGCCCTGTCCCAGGCCTTGTAGTAGCGCATCACCCGCTCCGGCGAGCATCCGGCCAGCTCCGCGAACTCCTTCGCGGACACCTTCTCCGTCTCGTCCGCGGACTGCCCGCCGGGGCGGACGCTGCGCGCCACCTTGAGCGCGAAGGCCCAGCCGCCGTTGCGTGCGTAGGCGCCGAAGTCCCGTGCGTCGCGTGCGACGAGGGCCTGCGCGTCGGCCCGTACGGCGGATTCTTCGGACGAGGTGATGGCTGCGGTCACCGGGAACTCTCCTGGGATGGTGGGGCGTTGATGTCACAGAGGATGAAGCTATGGCCTAAGGTCTGCGTGGAATCAAGGAGACACGCGGAGACCGCGAACCAAGCGGACACCCCAGTAAATCCGAAATGTGCAAGCTCAGAAACGACGCGATGTGATGACCTTCACCCCGATGTGGCAGAAAGTGATGAATTCCTTACGGCCGTGTCACGTACGGGTGTGTATTGGCCATCGCGCGACCGCGGGAGGATCTTTCGTGCGACCGTTCACTCTCAACTACGCCCGGCCGTCAGGGCAGTCGGCCGCAATACCCCCGTACCACTTCGACGTGTCCCTGCAACTGAACGTGCTGCCGGACGGCAGACCGGCCGTCAGTGATCGCGCGCTGCTGATGGCGACCGGCACCACGACGTCGACCGCCGGTTCCCAGACGCACTTCGACGACTGACGGATGCCGCGCGCATGACGGTTCTCATACTCACGGCCGAACAGGACGTCACCGCCGACATGGTGGTCGCGCGACTGCACGATCGGGGCGTGCCCATGGTGCGCCTCGATCCCGCCGACCTGCCCGGCAAGGCGGTGCTGTCAGCCGACTACGCCCACGGCGACTTCGACGGCTATCTGTCGGTCAACGGCCATGTGCTCAGCATGGGGGGCCTGCGCTCCGTGTGGGTGCGCAGACCGGGCGAGCCGGCGGCCCATGCCGCCGAACCCTCGGCCTGGCTCACCGCCGAGACCAGGCAGGCCCTGTTCGGCATGCTCTACTCCGCCTCGACCCGCTGGATGAACCACCCGCGCCGCGCCGAACAGGCCCGGCACAAGCCCTGGCAGCTGCGGGTGGCCCACACCAGCAGATTCGCCGTGCCGCCCACCGTCATCACGACCGCTCCCCGGGTGGCTCAGCAGTTCGTCCAGGAACACGGGGACGTGGTGGTGAAATCGGCCTCCGGGCCGCCGCCGGGCCAGCCTCCGGCGGCCCTGCCCACCACACTGGTCGGACCCGGCACGGACTTCTCCGGAGTGGCGGCCGGTCCCGCGCTGCTCCAGCGCTACATCCCCAAACGCGCCGACATCCGGCTCACCGGGATCGGGACCCGGCTGTTCGCCGCCCGCAAGGCCGCCGAGCCGGGGCAGGTCGACGGCCGGTTCGGTGAGACGGAGAACGGCTGGGAACCCACACCGGTGCCCCAGGGCATCGCCCGCTCGGTCCACGACTATCTCGCCTTCACCGGACTCGCCTACGCGGCTTTCGACTTCGCCGAGGACGCGGACGGCATCTGGTGGTTCCTGGAGTGCAACCAGGGAGGCCAGTTCGGCTTCATCGAGCTGGAGACGGGACAGCCCATCGCCGACGAGGTCGCCGTGTGGCTGGCGCAGCGAAGGCCGGGCCTGCGCATCCCGGAAGGACACTGACATGAGCACTCGGTGAACGGCCGGTCACCCCACGCCCGTCCGGAAGGAGTCGAAGAAGACCTTCAGCGCCCGCCGGTTCGCGGCGCTGTCCCAGTCGTCCGCCGGAGTCGTCCAGCGCAGCGAGAAGCCCCGGTGACCGCCGATGAGGAACCCCCGGCCGAGGGTGCGCATCCGCACGCCCCCGGACACGGAGTACCACTCCATGTCGGCGCCCTTCAGGCCGCGGTAGGTCACCGGCTGGATGGCGCCCACCCGTTCGTAACCGGTGGACACGGCACGGAGGTTCGGCTCCAGGGCGCTCCAGACGGCGACCGGGTCGGGACCCAGCTGGGTGCTGTAGGTGACGGCCAGGGTGCGCGGATCGCCGCTCGCCCCGAAGGTCACGCGGTAGGCGAGGTCGTCCGAGGACTGCGTCTCCACCGGCTTCCAGCCCAGCGGCAGGGCGACCGCGAACCCCTGCGGCGCCCGGTAGAGGGAGAAGCCGGACGGCAGCGTCGTAGCGGAGGTGCGCGAAGGGGAGGGGGACGGCTTCGAGGACGCCGTGGGCGTCCGGCCGGTGGGCGCGGCCGAGGCGGTGGGGGCCGTCGTCGGTGTCCCGGTGGCGGCCCGTGACGGGGCGGGCCCGGACGCCGCGGCGTCGCTCCCGCCCGGCAGCCCGCCCATCAGGACGGCCGTCCCGACGGCGGCGACCGCGAGGGTGAGGGCCGCGCCCAGCAGCAGCGGCCGGGCCGCCGGCAGGTTTCCCCGGCCGCGTCCGGCGCGTCCCCCCTCCGAGCCCTCGTCCTCGCCGCCGCCCTCGCGGTGGTCCCCGGCCGGGCCGAGGAGGTCGGGCAGCGGCTCCGGGGGCGTGACCTCCTCGAAGTTCTGCCGCAGGATGCGCGTCAGCGCCTCGCGCACCACGGCCTCGGGCACCCGCTCCACCGGGTCCCAGCGCAGCAGGCCCAGGATGGCGGGAGCGAGCGGGCCCGCGCTCCGCGGCGGCCTGACCGGCAGACGGTCGACGGCCCGGAGCGTGGCCTCCGGGTCGCCCCGGTCCTGCACGAGCGGCCGCCCCTCGACCAGCGCGTACATCATCGCGCCCAGCGTCCAGAGGTCCGCGGCGGGCGTGGTCGCCTCACCGCGGGCCTGTTCGGGGGAGGCGTACGAGGGAGCGGTGACGCGGGGAGCGGCGGCGGCCGGCTTCAGCCCGAAGCCGGTGACGGTGACGGTGCCGTGCTCGTCGGCCCACACCTGGCTCGGGCCGAGTTCGCCGTGCACGACGCCCTCCCGGTGGGCCGAGGTGAGGACGTCGAGGGCGCCGAGCCCGATCGCGGCGGCGCGCACATGATCGAGGGGACCGTTCCCGAGGAGTTCGGCCAGAGGGGCGCCCGGGGGCCGCTCCGTGACCGTCCACACGAACCCGGGCTCCTCGGCCACGTCCAGGACCGCGGCCACTCCTCCGTGACAGGCGGGACCGAGGATCCCCGCCGTGCGGAGGATCCGGTCGGCCGCGGGCTCCGGTTTCTCCTCGCCCGGGTGGTCGGCGGCGCGTGACCGGGTCAGGACGACGGGCCGTCCGAAGGCGGTGTCCTCGCCGTGCCACAGGGCCCGGCCCTCCTCGCGCAGGAAGACGTCGAGCAGCCGGTATCTCCCGGCAATCAACTCGCCCGGGGAGTCTTGCGCCTTGGCCATCGTCATCCCTCGTCGTCTACCGGCACCGCCTTTCCCAGAAGTACGCGGGACGTGACGAAGAGTGTTCAACGGGAGACGGTTGGAGATGTGTGTTTTTACCCGGGCGCGGTGTCGTCGCGCGCGCGTACGAACAACGCGGGCCGGTGTTTCCCGCCGGTTCACCCGCTCTCGGCACCTCGACACCGGAGAGCGGCCCGGGAAAGATGCCAGATGCACACAATGCTCGCCGTCCGCCGTGTTCCGCCGTCCCCACCGCCCGAGCCATCCGGAGGCCGTTCGTATGAGTGCCCGACCGCTGCCCGTCAGCCCGCCCGCAGAGCAGGGGGTCGACGCCTCGGGCATCACCGCCTTCCTCGACGCCGTCGAGGCGGACCCGGACATCGAACCGCACAGTCTGATGATCCTGCGCCACGGACACCTGGTCGCCTCCGGCTGGTGGGCGCCGTACACCCCCGAACGCGTCCAGCTGCTCTACTCGCTCAGCAAGAGCTTCACCTCGACGGCCGCCGGATTCGCCGTGGGCGAGGGCCTGTTGGACCTCGACCGCACGGTGATCTCGTACTTTCCCGAGTTCGAGGCCGACATCACCGATCCGCGCAGCCGCGCGATGCTCGTCCGGCACGTCGCCGCCATGGCGAGCGGTCATCTCGCCGAGACCTGGGCCGACGCGATGCGGACCGACCGCACGGAGGCGGTACGCGGCTTCCTGCTGATCCCGCCGGACCGTGAGCCCGGCACGGTCTTCGCCTACAACCAGTCCGCCACCTACACCCTCGCTTCGATCCTCCAGCGTGTGACCGGGGTGTCGCTGACCGACTATCTGCGGCCCCGCCTGTTCGACCCGCTGGGCATCGGGGAGACCGCCTGGACACGCAACCGGGCCGGCCGGGAGATCGGCTTCAGCGGGCTGCACGCCGCGACCGACGCCGTCGCCCGGCTCGGGCAGCTGTATCTGGACGAAGGCGTCTGGGAGGGGCGCAGGCTCCTGCCGGCCTCCTGGATCGCCGAGGCGACCCGGGTGCACGTGCCGAACGCCGACGGCAGCCCCGAGGGCGCCCGTTCGGACTGGCAGCAGGGCTACGGACTCCAGTTCTGGCGCGGACGGCACGGATACCGCGGGGACGGGGCCTTCGGACAGTTCTGCGTCGTCCTGCCCGAACACGACGCCGTGATCGTCACGACCGCGGCGACCGACCGGATGCAGGAACTGCTGAACCTGATGTGGCGCCATCTGCTGCCCGCGTTCGGGACGGTGCCCCTGCCCGACGCGGACGAGCGCGACGAGGCGCTGAGCCGACGGCTCTCCCGGCTCGCCCTGCCCCCGGTGGAGGCCGCTGCCGAGCCTCCGGAGCACACGGAAGCCTGGGCGCGGGCGGAGTTCACGCCCGCGGGCGGCGTCTGCGCGGCCCACAGGACACTGACGGGCGTGCTCGTCGCCGAGGCGGGCAAGGACACCCGCGTCACCCTGGTCGAGGGGGAGCGGCGGCTCGAACTGCGGCTCGAAGGACCGGACTGGAGCGTCGATCCCGGTCCGACGCCGATGGCGGTCGGCGGGGGCTGGACCGCCCCGGGCACCCTTCGGATCGACGTGATCTTCCTGGAGACCCCGCACCGGCTGACCGTGGAGTGCGCCCTTCCTGGCGGCACCTTCACGGCCCGCTGGCACACGACCCCGCTCCACGCCCGTTCCCTGGACTCCCTGCGGGCGCCGTCAACCGGTCCCCGGAAAACGCCACACCTCGCCACCCCTTCCGCCACGTAGAGATATCCACCACCATGCATATGCCGAGGTCCTGACGGGGCGCGGCGGGCCTTCGACCCGCCCCGCCCGCGCGCCCGACGGGCGGAGGGAACCATCTCCGGGGTGATGCATGACGAACCTGATGTGGACGCGGAGCGTGGAATGGCTCGCGGCGGCCGCCACGAATCCGAGGGCGTGCAAACGCCAGTGGGACCAGGGCACGGGCGGTGTGCTCCTGGAAGCCGGACGCTACTGGGACGTGCTGAGCGTGCCCGAGCAACTCGGCCTGCTCGCCCTCGACATCCTGTGGTCCGAACCGCTCCGGGTACCGGGGCCCACCCTCGTCGACTGCGCCGCACGGCGGGTGGGCTTCTTCCTGCCGCCCGACCCCGAGAGCAGGTGGGAGGGGTCGGGGCTGCGCCATCTCGGCAGGGGCTCGTGGATCGCCGTACCGCCGCCGTACCGCTCGGCGGGACCGCTGGAGTGGATCGTGCCGCCGGACGGGACGGGTGCGCTGCACCCCGCACTGCCCCTGGAGCTGGCGCTGCGGCAGGCCAACGGGACCCTCGCCGTGCTCGCGCCACCGGTGGGGGAGTAGACGTCACCGCTCGCGGGGCCCGGCCTCAGGGGCACGCCCGAGAATCGGTCCGGTCACCCGGCCCGCAGGAGATCCGCGTCGGTCACCCGGTCCCGTAGAAGTGCGCCTGTCCTCCGCGCCACTTCACCCAGGCCGGGTCGTCCAGCAGATCCTCGGCGTCCGGGAGTCCGGCCCGGCCGAGGAACTCCAGGAGATCCTCGTCGGAGAACGCCACGCCGAGGTTCTCACCGCGCGCGGTCACCTCACGGCCGCTGGTATCCAGGGCCGGATGCACAACCAAAGGAGCCCGTCCGGACATGTATCCAGGATCGTCCTTCGCGCCCCGCCGCGCATCCCGGCGGGGCGGACACGGGCGGACGGACACGGGCGGACACCGGTCGCAGGACGGTGTGAGAGTGGTTGTATGCGGTACGGAACGCGTAGCGGGTTCTCCGGGTGAGGAGCTTTCGATGAGTGCGACGGACGAGCAGGCGATCGAGGCGGAGCGTCAGCGGATCAGGGACGCCCATCTGAAGACGGAGCGGCCGCCCAGCACGGCCCGCGGCGTGCACCATGTCGCGCTGCTCTCCGCGGACGTGGAGCGGACCGTACGGTTCTACCAGGGCGTCCTCGGCTTCCCGCTCACCGAGATGATCGAGAACCGGGACTACAAGGGCTCGACCCACTTCTTCTTCGACCTCGGCAACGGCAACCTGATCGCGTTCTTCGACTTCCCCGGCCTCGACCTCGGCCCCTACGCGGAGGTCCTCGGCGGACTGCACCACCTCGCCATCTCCGTCGACCCCGGCACCTGGCGCGAACTGCGCGAGCGGCTCGACGCCGCCGGGGTCGAGTACATGGAAGAGAGCGGCACCTCGATCTACTTCCGTGACCCCGACGGCGCCCGGATCGAACTGCTCGCCGATCCGCTCGGCGAGATGTACGGCAACAAGGTCCTCTGAACCCGCGGGAGCGGCCGGGGCCTCAGCGCAGGGTCTCGGCCCAGTTCGCCGGAACACGCCCGGCCGGGCCGGGCGCGGGCTGGTCCAGCGGGTGGCTCACCGGCGGAGCGAGCGCGGGACCGGCCTCGTACAGCTCCGAGGTGTCGTAGTCCCAAAACCAGTCCTCGCCCGGCTCGAAGCTCTGGATGATCGGGTGCCCGGTGCCCCGCGCGTGCGCCGTGGCGTGCTTGGCCGGGGAGTCGTCGCAGCAGCCGACGTGCCCGCACTGGGCGCAGCGCCGCAGATGGACCCACCAGCCGCCGGCGGCGTCGCACTCGGTGCAGCCGGTGCCGCTCGGCGGTACGGACGGGTCGATTCCGTTCGGTGTGGTCATGACGGCTCCTCGGAGGAATCCGCGGCGGTCAGGGGGAGACGCACCTGGAAGCGGGTGTCGCCGGGCACGGACTGCACCATCAGACTGCCGTGATGCTTGTTCACGACGATCCGCCAGGAGATGTCCAGGCCCAGACCGGTGCCCTCGCCCACCGGCTTGGTGGTGAAGAACGGGTCGAAGATGCGGTCGCGGATCTCCTCGGGCACGCCGGGGCCCGTGTCGCGGAACTCGACGAGCACATGGTCCCCGTCGAGCGCGGTGCGCACCGTCAGCGTCCCCTCGCCGGCCATCGCCGAGGCGGCGTTGTCGATGAGGTTCGTCCACACCTGGTTCAGCTCGCCCGGGAAGGCGGGGATCCGGGGCAGCGTACGGTCGTACTCCTTGACGACCTTGATGCCGGAGCCCATCTTCCCGGCGAGCATCATCAGGGTGCTGTCGAGCAGTTCGTGCACGTCGGAGACCTGGTAGGGCGCGCGGTCCATCTGCGAGTACTGCTTGGCCGCGTCCACGAGGTGCGAGATCCGGGTGGTGGAGTCCTCGATCTCGTTCATCAGGAGTTCGGTCTCGACCGTGTAGTTCAGCCACCGGACCGCGCCTTCGAGGGTCGGCCCGTCCACGGCCGCCGCGACCTGGTCCAGCCAGTCCGTGTCCAGACCGGCCTGCACGAAGGTCGGCGCCAGCTGCCAGCCGCCCGCGATCTCGTGGTCGTCGAGCCAGTCGGCCAGCGCGTCCTCCCGGTCGGAGGCCTCCAGCGGGCTCAGCGGGGTGGCCTTGGCGACCTGCTCGGCCGTCCGCTCCTGGATCTCCACCAGCGTCTCCAGCGCGTCGCGCGCGTACGGCCCCGAGGCGATCATCCCGAGCTTCTGCCGCATGTGGGCCACCCGGTCGCGCAGCGCGGAGGTGGCCCGCACGGCCGCCGCGGCCGGGTTGTTGAGCTCGTGCGTGAGCCCGGCCGACAGCGAGCCGAGCGCCAGCAGCCGCTCGCGCTGCCCGATCGTGCGCTGGGTGTTCTGGCTGCCGAAGAACATGCCCTCCAGCAGATGGACGGCCATCGGGAACCAGTCCCGCAGGATGGCCGAGAACGTCGCGGCGGGCAGGACGAAGAACCGGGACGGCTCGGTGACCCGCATCGAGCCCTTGTACTGCGCGTCGCCCGGGGCGCTGAGGTACGCCTGCATCGCGCCCGCGTACACCCCGCGCTGCGAGGTGCGGCTGATCTCCACGTCGTCCGCGCCGACCCGGCGGGACATCACGACCGTGCCCTCCAGGAGCACGTAGAAGCAGGTGGCGGGATCGCCCTCGGTGTACACGGGACCGGGGTCGAACTGCTCGGTCCGGCCCTCCCTGCACAGCCGGTCGAGCTGCTCGGAGTCGAGCTTCTCGAACAGGAACAGCGTGCTCAGTTCGGCCGCGTCGCACGGCACCGGCCGCCCGCTCACGACTGCTCCAGATAACGGTGGACGAGCATGACGGCCATGGCTCCCTCTCCGACCGCGGACGCGACCCGCTTCGCCGACTCGGCGCGCGCGTCCCCGGCCACGAACACGCCGGGCACATTGGTTTCCAGGTGGTACGGAGGCCGGTCCAGCTCCCAGCCGTGCGGAGGCTGCCCGTCGGGTGTCATGTCCGGACCCGCGACGATGAATCCCCGGGCGTCCCGCAGGACCGTGCCCTCCAGCCAGTCGGTGAGCGGGGCCGCGCCGATGAAGACGAACATCCACTGCGCGTCGACGAGTTCGGTGTGGCCGCTCTCCACATCGCGCAGGGTCAGCTGCTCCAGGTGGCCGTCGCCGTGCGCGGAGTCCACGACCGTGCCGGTGCGCACCGAGATGTTCGGCGCGTCGGCGATCTGCTCGATCAGATAGTGCGACATGGAGGCGGAAAGCGAGGAGCCGCGCACCAGGATGGTGACGGACTTGGCGCCCCGGGCCAGGTACATCGCCGCCTGGCCGGCCGAGTTCGCGCCGCCCACGATGTACACGTCGTGGCCCTGGCAGGCGGCGGCCTCGGTCAGCGCCGAGCCGTAGAAGACACCGCAGCCGGTCAGCTCGGCCAGACCGGGCGCCTGGAGCTGGCGGTAGGAGACCCCGGTCGCGAGGATCACCGCGTGCGCGGAGATCGCGGAGCCGTCGGAGAAGCGGATGGTGCGCGAGGCCCCGGTGACCTCCAGTCCCGTCACCTCACGCGCGGTGAGGATCTCGGCGCCGAACTTCGCCGCCTGGCGCCGCGCCCGGTCGGTGAGCTGGCCCCCGGAGACCCCGTCCGGGAAGCCGAGGTAGTTCTCGATCCGGGAACTCTGGCCCGCCTGTCCGCCGGTCGCGGACCGCTCCACCAGCACGGTGCGCAGCCCCTCGGACGCGCCGTACACGGCCGCCCCGAGCCCGGCCGGGCCGCCGCCGATGACGACGAGGTCGTAGAACTCCGAGGTGGGGGTCGTGGCGAGCCCCACGTGCGCCGCGATCTCCGGGTCCTCGGGCTCCACGAGCGGGGTGCCGTCCGGGGTGACCACCAGCGGCAGCCGCTCACCGTCCTGCCCGGCCGCGCTCAGCAGCCGCTTGCCCTCGGGGGTGTCGGACGAGTACCACCGGTAGGGCACCTGGTTGCGGGCCAGGAACTCCCTGACGCCCGACGAGCGCGCCGACCAGCGGTGCCCGACCACCTTGCACGCGCCCACCGGCCGGTAGTCGCTGACCCGCCAGGCGTCCAGGAGGTCGTCGACGACCGGGTAGAGCTTCTCCTCCGGAGGGTCCCAGGGCTTGAGGAGGTAGTGGTCGAGGTCGATCACGTTGATCGCGTCGATCGCCGCGTTCGTGTCCGCGTACGCGGTGAGCAGCACCCGGCGGGCGCCCGGATACACGTCGAGGGCCTGTTCCAGGAACTCGATGCCGTTCATCTGCGGCATCCGGTAGTCGGCGAGGATCACCGCCACCTGGTCGCCGCGCAGCTTCAGCTCGCGCAGGGCGTCGAGGGCGGCCTCCCCGGACTCCGCGCGCACGATCCGGTGGCCCTCGCCGTAGCGGCGCCGGAGGTCACGGGCGACGGCCCGCGACACCCCGGGGTCGTCGTCGACGGTCAGAATGACGGTCCGCGCCGGACTGGCGGCCTGGGTCATACCTCTCCCACCCCGAGCAGGTCAGTTGCGTCCCGGCCCGGTGGACGCCGAGGGCGCCCCGGGGCGGATACAGAGCCAATCGTATGTACGATCGGTCACCTTTGCTCGGGAACCGGGGACGCACCGGGTGCCTGCGGCGCGTCCGCGGGGGCCGGCAGCGGGGCGCGGGCCCCGGGGAGGATGTTCGTGACGTAGTCCTTCACGGCCGCGTCCAGGCCGATGTCGTGCTGGGCGCGCTCGGACAGGAACCAGCGGTGTTCGAGCAGCTCGTGATAGAGCTCGGCCGGGTCCATGGAGCCGCGCAGGTCCTGCGGCACCGCGCGGACCGCGGGCCGGAACACGTCCCGCACCCAGCGGTGGGCGAGCACCTCGGGACGGGCGGCGGGCCCGCGCGCCTCGCCCCGGCCGCTCCTGGTGCCGGAGGCGGCCGGGCCCGGCGCGTAGTCGTCCTGGGTGGCCATCCAGCTCTCCAGGTCGTTCAGGAGCCGCCGTGCCTGGTTCTCCTCGGTGTCGAGTCCGGTCAGGCGCAGCAGCTGGCGCTGGTGGTGGCCCGCGTCGACGACCTTGGGCACGAAGGTGACGGTGTCGCCGTTGGACGAGCTCGCGATCTGCATCTCGGCGACGTCGAAGCCGAGGTCGTTGAGGCGCCGTATGCGGCGGTCGATGTAGTGGTACTTGCCCGCCGGGTAGACGGAGGTGCGGGTCAGCTCCTCCCACAGGCCCTGGTAGCGGGCGCAGATCTCCCGGCCGAACTCGATCGGGTCCACCGAGGGGTGCAGGGCGCCGGCCGCCTCCAGGTCGAGCAGCTCGCCGCTGATGTTCACCCGGGCCAGATCGAGGTCGTAGTCCCGCTGGCCGTCGCTGAGCCGCGGGTGCAGATCGCCGGTCTCGGCGTCCACCAGGTACGCGGCGTAGGCGCCCGCGTCGCGCCGGAACAGCGTGTTGGACAGCGAGCAGTCGCCCCAGGCGAAGCCGGCCAGGTGCAGCCGCACCAGCAGGACGGCCAGCGCGTCCATCAGCCGGTGCATGGTGGCGGGCCGCATGGTCGTCTCGAACATCGACCGGTACGGCAGTGAGCCGCCCAGATGCCGGGTGATGAGCACCGGCTCCAGGGGCTCACCGGCCGCGTCGGTGCGGCCGGTCACGACGGCGAGCGGGTCGACCGCGGGTATCCCGAGCCGGTCCAGGCCGAGCAGCAGCTCGTACTCGCGCACCGCGGGCCGTTCGGCGAGTTCCTTGACGGCGACCACCTCGTCCCCGGCGCGCGCGTAGCGCACGACGTGCCGGGAGATGCCGCGCGGCAGCGGCACCAGATGGTGCTCGGGCCACTCCTCCAGGGGCAGCTGCCACGGCAGTTCGAGCAGGAGCGCGGGATGCTCCGCGTTGGTGGCGCTGATCCGCAAAGCCATGGCCGGGCTGCCCTCACCTCGGGGTCGACGCTGGTCAGGGCTCCAGCATCCACGAATGATCGTCCAGGCGGAAGACGCGCCGGGCGTTGCCCGCGAGGAACAGCGCGGTGGTCTCCTCGTCCAGGCCCAGCTCGTCCAGGTGCTCCAGGGCCCGACTCGGCTCGATCATGGGGTAGTTGGAGCCGAACAGGACCTTCTCGCGTCCCCGGCCGCGCAGATACGCGACCAGCTCCGGGGGGTAGCGGCGGGCGGTGTAGGCGCTGGTGTCGATGTACACGTTCGCGTGCTTGTCGGCGACCGCGATCATCTCCGTGGTCCAGGGGTAGCCGATGTGCCCGCAGACGATGGTCAGTTCGGGGAAGTCGAGCGCGACCTGGTCGATGTACGGGATGGGCCGGCCGGTCTCGGAGGGGCGCAGCGGCCCGGTGTGCCCGACCTGCGTGCAGAAGGGGACGCCGAGTTCGACGCAGGCGGTGTAGAGCGGGTAGTAGAGCCGGTCCGTGGGCGGCAGTTGCCACAGCCACGGGATGATCCGCAGCGCCACGAAGCCCAACTCCTGCACAGCGCGCCGCAGTTCGCGCACCGCGGCGACGGGCCGGGTGAGGTCGGCGCCCGCCACCCCGCGCAGCCGCCCGTCCGACCGGGCCACGAACGCGGCGACCTCGTCGTTGGTGATGAGCGCGCCCTGGGGCCCGTACCAGGCCGAGGACAGGCCGGTGTCCACGCCGGCCCGCGCCAGCGCGTCCAAGGTGACCTCGACCGGCAGCTCCTCCTTCAGCGTCTGCATGCCGGTCCAGCGGCGCAGTGGCGCGAACATCTCGTGGTTGGAGTGACGGAGCGTGGGGTGCTGCATCCACGCGTCGACGACCGGCATGGTCCTGCCCTCCCGCTAAGTGGCTGAGCGCTTGCTTACCGCCGACCCTAGGGCGTCGGGTGCTCCGTCGCCAGGGGGCCGCCGTCCTGATCGGGTCCGCACCCGGACCGATCAGGACGGCAGCCGCGGGGACTTGGACACGGCCTACGGCGTGTCGACGCTGCGGGTCCACTCGTCCACCGCGTCCACGAGCGTGGTCAGCGCCGAGACCAGACGCGGGAATCCGGGGCCCACCGGGCCGCCCGGCTCCTTCATGTACGTGTCCCGCCGGATCTCCACCATCAGCGCGGTGACCTCCGGCTGCCGCTCGTAGTACCGCAAGGGGACGTACGCGCCCGAGAACGGGCTGTCGATCCCCACGCCGCCCAGCCCGGCGAACGCCTTCTCCGCGAGCGCGACCAGTTCCGGCGGGGTGTGGAAGGAGTCGGTCCCCAGGCACACCGGCGGCCGGGGCCCGTCACCGTGCAGTTCGTAGGGCAGCCGGGCCGTCGGATACGAGTGGACGTCGATGATCACGGCCCGTCCGGTGGCGGCCAGCCGGCCGGTCACGGCCTCCGTCATCGCCCGCGCGTAGGGGTGGAAGAAGCGGTCGGTCAGCGGTCGCGGATCGGCGTCCGCGGGCCGCAGCGGCGCCCGGTGCGTCGTCCGGGTGTAGACCGCGCCCATCCCGACGGCGAGCATCTCCTCCCGCTCGTCCGTGAAGCGCTCGGGGTCGACGACCAGCCGGGACAGCCGGTTGACGAACCGCCACGGTGTCAGCCCGGCGGCCTCGGCCGCGGCGGCGGCCAGTTCGGCGGTGTACGCGTCGGTGATGTGGTCCAACTCGCCGTCCAGCGCGGTGTCGTCCAGGAGGATGCCGTCACGGACCCGCGCCGGGATCTCCCGGGCGGAGTGCGGCACGTGCAGGATCACGGGGGAGTGGGCCGCTCCGGGCAGGAGCGCGAAGGAGCCGGGGGAGTCCGGGACGTCCGGGGAACCGTGGATGTCGTTCATAAGAGATCACTGTCGCAGCCGGGTCCGACAGCGGGCGTGACCGAGGCCCGGCGCCGCCGCGCCGTCTCAGCGGCCGCCGCCGTGGCGTGCGTAGTGCTCGATGAGCGCCGCCCGGGTCGTCTCCAGACGGTGGGCCAGGATGGCGCCGATCGTCCGGGTCAGGGACAGCTCCAGCGTCGGATCCTGGTCGAACAGGGTCCGTACCTCGGTGGCGTCGAACTCGTAGGCGCGTACCGGGCTGAACGCCTCGGCGCCGAAGTCCCAGGTGTGCGGGCGGAACAGCCAGGACCAGCCGAGCAGGTCACCGGGTCCGAGCTGGGCGACGGTGATCCGTCTGTCGGCGATCACCCGCTGGTACAGGGAGACCGTTCCCGAACGGACCACCCAGAAGCGGTCGGCGGTGCCACCCGCCTCGAAGATCTGCCCGTCCGCGGGGAAGGACACCTCGCGGGCCACGCTCATCAGCCGATCGCGGTGTTCGGGCGAGAGCGAGGGCAGGAGCCGGAGAGCAGTGGGCATCGCGGACCTCCATCGGGTCGTCGCCCGGCCACGCGGGCGGCGGCGCCTGTCGTACCGGGGGTATCCCGTCATCCTCCATTGGAGCCCGAACGGCGTAATCCGTCGCGTCGTGGGCCGGACCGTTCTCCCGCGGGAGGGCCGTGCGCGCACCCGCGCGCCGTCATCCGGCGTTCCGGGCGGTCACCGAGAAGCGGGCCCCGTCGGGGTCGAC
This sequence comes from Streptomyces sp. f51, assembly GCF_037940415.1. Lineage (NCBI taxonomy): Bacteria > Bacillati > Actinomycetota > Actinomycetes > Kitasatosporales > Streptomycetaceae > Streptomyces > Streptomyces sp. f51. Next base: position 6,935,926 of record NZ_CP149798.1, read on the forward strand.
GATGACGGCCTCCACCGAGCCGATGCCCTGCTGATGGGCCGTACCGCCGTGGGCGCGCGCGGCGCGGACGCAGGTCTCCACGTCGTCGACCGCGAAGTGGATCTGCCAGTGCGGCCGCAGGGCCGGGTCGGGCGCGGCCCCCAGCGCGCCGGAGTGGATCCGGGCCACCACGTCGCCGAAGCTGCGCAGGACGACCTCGTTCTCCTCGTAGTCGACCTCGCAGCAGCCCGGGACCGCGCTCGCCCAGCCCAGCACCTCGCCGTAGAAGATGGCCGCGTCGAAGGCGTCACGGGTGTGCAGACGGATGAAGGAGGGGGCCGCGTTGCGCCAGCGCTCCCAGCCGGAGACCAGGTCGCCCTCCCAGATCCCGAAGACCGCGCCGTCCCGGTCGGCCAGCAGCGCGGCCCGGCCGGGGGGCAGGGAGATCGGGCCCACCGCGGTCGTGCCGCCCCGTTCCTGGCTGCGGGCGACGGTCTCGTCGGCGGAGGCCACGGCGAAGAACGCGGTCCAGGCGACCGCCGTCTTCGCCACGAAGTCGACCTCGGCGACCCCCGCGACCGGGACTCCGTTGACGCTGGCGACGCGGTACTGGTCGCCCATCCGGGTGCCCGGCGTCCACCTCCAGCCCAGCACCGCGCTGTAGAAGCTCTGCGCGGTCCGCAGCTCGCGGGTGGTGAGGCTGACCCAGCACGGGGCGCCGAACACCGACTGGCTGGTCACGACATCGGTGTTGAGTGTTCCGTCGCTCTTCATCGCCGCCCGTCCTGGCCAGAGTGGTCGGCAGCGGTCTCGCGGGGTGCGGGAACCTGGTCGGGTTCCCGGACGTGCGTTCAGCCGTGGGAGGCCCTCCGTGCCGGAAGGCCTCCGACGGCGTCAGCAGCACCTGCGGATCCGCTGTCCCATCACGAACAGCATCTCCCGCTTCGGCGCAGCGCGCACCACGCGGCCGCCGGCCGCGTGCGCCACGGGGCGGTCAGCCGCGCGGCCGCTCCAGGGTGAGCAGGAGGCCCTCCACGGCGCCGGGACCTATGCGGCCCTTGACGTCCGCGGCCGTGATCGCCTTGAGCGCCCACCCGTCCTCGGCGTGCTTGTTCAGGACCTTTTCCAGCTTGTCGCTGTCCAGCGCGTCACCGATCAGCGATTCGCGGAACGTGACGACCTTGTATTCGAAGGTGTAGGGGGTGCTCATGGTTGTGGAGCTCTCCTGCGTGTCGGATGGCATGGCCGGGCCCACCCAATCACCCTTCGTGGCCGCGGCACAGGGGCGAACCGGATTTCGGGGAGACCTTTGTTGAAAATTCATGAAGTGTCGTACGGGGAAGGCGCCCTGACGGCGGGCCCGAGGGGCGGTCCGGCCGGGGCGTCGTAGCGTGGACGCGGAGGAAGGGAAGTCGCGACGGCTGACGCAGGGGGCGCGATGTGCTGGAGTGCGACGGCCGATCTGGCGGCCGGTGCCGGGATCGCCGCGGTCGGGGCCGCCTGTGTGCTCCGGGCCCGGCGCCGGGCGGATCTCCCGCTGGCCGCGCTTCCGTTGCTCCTCGGCGCCCACCAGATCGTCGAGGCCCGGGTCTGGGACACCGGCGGCGGTACGGGACCCGCCACCGTGCTCTGGGCCGTGATCGCCCTTCCCCTGCTCGCCGTGTGGGTGCCGGCGGGTGTGCTGTGCGCGGCACCCGCCCGCGCCCGGCGCCGGCTGCTGCTCCCGCTCGCGGCCGGGCTCGCGACCGCCGCCGCGCTGGCCCATGCCCTGGCCGTGCGTCCCGTCACGGCCGAGATCCGCGGCCACACCATGGGCTACACCGTCGACCTGCCCCGGCCCGAACTGGTCGTCGCGGGTTACCTGTTCGCCACCGTCGGCGCGCTGCTGCTCTCCGGCGACCGCGGGCTCGTGCTGCTCGGCGTCCTGACCGGGGCGGGCGCGGCGATCTGCTGGTCGCTGTGGGAGCTGGAGTTCGTCTCGACGTGGTGCGCGTGCGCGGCGGTGGTCTCGGTGACCCTGCTGGGCTGGGTGAACGCGCGGGCCGCCGTCGCCCCTCCCGAGCGGGTGGATCACGCGTGAGGTGACGGGCCGTCCGGCCGCCGGGTGATACCGCCCGTCGGGCGGCGGATCGCGGATTCGGCGGGGGGCCGCGGGAGCGGTGTCGAACCCTCGATCCGGCGCCGACCCGGTGATCCGCCGTATCCCGGGTACGCGGCGAACCGTGAATGACCTGACGAGTTCCTCATATGTGTCGGCCAGGGTCGAGGCATGATCAACTCCGCACACCGTCCCAGGGCGGCGCTCCTCGCCGCCTCCTTCCTGCTCCTCGCCGGCTGCGGCGGCGCCCCCGCCGGGAAGCTCGGCGCCGGCGGCTCCGCGGGGCGGCACGGCGAGGCGACTGCGGCCCCCGCTCCGAGCGCCTCGCGCAACGCGGCACCGGGGCGGCTGCCGGGCCTCGGCCCCCGGACCCTGGCCGCGATCCCCGCGCGAACCCGTCAGGCCGTCGTGGTGACCGGCAGGGGCAGGAACTCCTCCCGGTCCACCGTGGTGCTGTACGAGCGGACGGAGGCGGGCTGGCGGCCCGGTCCGAGCCTGCCAGCGCACAACGCCCTGAAGGGCTGGACGCACCACCATCGCGCCGGTGACCTGCGGTCCCCCATAGGCGTGTTCACCCTGACGGACGCGGGCGGGCTGCGGCCCGACCCCGGCACCCGGCTCCCGTACGACCGCTCGGGCGCCTTCACCTCGCCCGGCACGGGCTTCGAGGGCGAGCCGCTGGACGGCTCCTTCGACTACGTGGTCGCCGTCAACTACAACCGCAAGCCCGGCACCACACCCCTGGACTGGACCCGGCCCATGGGCGCGGGCCGTGGCGGCGGCATCTGGCTGCACGTGGACCACGGAGGCCCCACCCACGGATGCGTCGGCCTGCGCGAGGAGGACCTGGTGGAGCTGATGCGCGCGCTGGACCCCGGCCTGCGCCCCGTGGTGGTCATGGGGGACGCGGCCTCGCTGGCACGCTGAGCCGGGAGCCGCCGGTCGCGTCGGGGCTCCGCCGCAGTGTCCCCCGAGGTCGTCAGGAAGGTGTCAGGGTGTGGGAAGCCCCTCTCACCGGCCGGTCCGCGGTCGGCAGCCCCTACGATCGGCCGCGTGTGCGCACATGTGCTGGTCGCGGAGGACGACGAGAAACAGGCGGAGCTGATACGCCGTTCGCTGCTGGGCGAGGGGCATACGGCGGCCGTGGTCCACGACGGCGCGGCCGCGCTCGACGAGGTACGGCGGCGCCGGCCCGACCTCGTGGTCCTGGACCTGATGCTCCCGGTGCTCGACGGCTTCGGGGTCTGCCGGGCGCTGCGGGAGAACGACGACATCCCCGTCCTGATGCTGACCGCCCGCTCCACCGAGGACGACGTCCTGCTCGGCCTGGAGCTCGGCGCGGACGACTACATGACCAAGCCGTACAGCCCGCGCGAGCTGATGGCCCGGATCCGTACGGTCCTCAGACGCGGCGGACGGCCCACGGAGACGGGGCGGCCCGATCCGGTCGTCAGGGCGGGAGGGCTCGTCGTGGACCCGCGACGGCACACGGTCCTGTGCGACGGCTCGCCGGTGGACTGCACCCCCGGCGAGTACGAGATCCTGCTGGCGATGGCCCGCGAACCTGAACGGGTCTTCTCCCGGAGGCAGTTGCTGCACCACGCCCGGGGTCTCGACCGGGCCTCGACCGAGCGGGCCATCGATGTGCACATCATGAACCTGCGCCGGAAGATCGAGGCCGACCCGCGCCGGCCCACGCGTCTGGTCACCGTGTTCGGCGTCGGTTACAAGCTCAGGAGCGAGGGGCCGTGAGCCGGGCCCTGCCCCTGCGCAGAAGTCTGCTGGTGCGGATGCTGATCACCTCCGTGCTCATCGCCCTGTGCTCCGTGGCCGCGACCGCCTGGCTCGCCGTGCAGACCACCACCCGGGCCATCCAGGAGGAGCAGGGCCAGGTGCTCGCCGAGGACATGGACATCCTCCGGCAGCTCAGCGGCTACGCGGCCACCCACCCCGACTGGTCCGGGGTCGCCGGGACCCTGCGCGCGCTCTCGCACCGGACGGGCCGGCGCATCGCCCTGACAGCGGGCGACCGCACCCCCTTGGCCGACTCCGCCGCCCGCGGGACCTCCCTCCCGCCCCGGGCCGCCGCCACCGTCGACCCGCTGCGCACCGACACCTACACGGAGCCCGGAGCGCAGCTCACCGGCGTCGACCCACGGGCCGTGGGACCGTACCGGCTGACCCGGAACGAGCGCCTGACCGTGGCCAAGCTGGCCGTCGTGCGCGGGCTCTGTTTCGCCCGCGCGGGGGTCAGGACCCGTACGGAGGAGACGCCGAGCGGCCGGACCGTGCTGCGGGGCGTCGACGGGACGCTCGACCCCGGGTTCGTGCCGGCCGAGTGCGCCGACGGACGGCTCAACACCCCCACCCCGACCGAACAGAAGGCCCTGGACGTCCTGTCGGCGCTCAGCCGGACCTGCCTGGACCGCCACGGGGCGCACCTCGGCCACTCCCTGGCGCTGCCGCTGGAGGCCGTCGACGCGACGACCCCGCTGCCGTACCTGACGGGCAAGAGGCCGGCCGACCGTGACGGGGCCCTCGCGCGGACCGCGAACGCCTGTGTCGCCGAGGCCCGGCGCACCCAGCTCGACCCCTACGTCGCCCCGGTCGCCGAACTCTTCCTCGGCACGGGGGACCGGCCCGTGCCCCGCTTCGACATGTCCGCCGCCAACAAGGCGAAGGTGTTCGGCGTCGCCGGACTCGTCCTCGCCCTCACGGTGGCCGTGACGGCGCTGGTCGCCACCCGGCTCGTACGGCCCCTGCGCGCGCTGACCCAGGCCGCGCGGCAGCCTCCCGAACGCCATGTGCGCGTGCCCGTCACCACGCAGGACGAGACCGGCATCCTGGCGCTCGCCTTCAACGAACTGACCGAACGCCGTGAGCGCATGGAGGCGCAGCGCAAGGCCATGGTCAGCGACATCGCGCACGAACTGCGCACTCCGCTCACCAACATCCGCGGCTGGCTGGAGGTGGCCCGCGACGGCCTCGTGGAACCGGACCGGGAACTCCTGTCCTCCCTCCACGAGGAGGCCGTGGTCCTGCAACGGGTCATCGACGACCTCCAGGACCTCGCGGCTGCCGACGCGGGCACGCTGCGGCTGCGCCGCGAGGAGGTCCGCGCCGACGAACTCCTCGACCAGGTCGCCGCGGCACACCGGGTCGGCGCCGAGGCCGCCGGCGTCCGGCTGCTGACCGGGACGGACGCCGGGCCCCGGCTGGACGCGGACCCCGTACGGATGCGGCAGGCGCTCGGCAACCTGGTGTCCAACGCGATCCGCCACACCCCGGCCGGCGGCACGGTCACGCTCCGCGCGCACCGCGAGGAGGACGAGGCCGTGTTCACGGTGGCCGACACCGGAACCGGCATCGCCCCCGCGGACCTGGCCCACGTCTTCGACCGGTTCTGGCGGGCGGAGAAGTCCCGCAGCCGGCGCACCGGCGGCAGCGGCCTCGGCCTCGCCATCGTCCGGCAGCTGGCCGCGGCCCACGGCGGAACCGTCACCGTCACCAGCGAACCCGGCACCGGCTCGGCCTTCACCCTGCGGCTCCCCGCCGCGCGAACGCCCGCCGGCCCCGCCCCCGGTCCCGCGACGACGGAGTCGTGAGGGACCGCGCCGGGTCACCCGAAGACGTTGTCGGAGTCGTCCAGGATGGAGGGGTCGCCGATCGCCGCCTCCCGCGGGAGGCGCGTCGAGGTCTGGTACATCGCCTCGATCTCGGCCGCGTACCGTTGGGCGATCGCGTCCCGGCGCAGCTTCAGCGAAGGCGTCAGCAGTCCGTTGGACAGGTCGAAGGGCTCCGGCAGGACACGGAAGACGCGGATGGACTCGGAGCGGGAGACGGTGCTGTTGGCCGCCGCCACCGCCCGTCTGACCTCCTCGCGCAGCTCGTTCTCCTCCCGCGCGTCCCGGGCCGGTGAGTCGCCCTTGGCCCGGGCGGCGCGCCAGTGCGACACGAACTCCGGGTCCAGGGTGATCAGGGCGCCCACACAGGGCCTGTTGTCGCCCACGACGGCCGCCTGATGGATGAGCGGATGGACCCGCAACCGCTCCTCGAGAGCCGCGGGGGCCACGCTCTTGCCCCCGCTGGTGATGATGATGTCCTTCTTGCGTCCGGTGATCGTCAGATACCCGTCGGAGTCGACCCGGCCGATGTCCCCGGTCGCCAGCCAGCCGTTGCGGAACGAGGCCGCGGTCGCCGCCGGGTCGTTGATGTAGCCCTGGAACACGGAGGGTCCCCACACGAGGATCTCCCCGTCGTCGGACACCTGGATCTCGGTGCCCGGCAGCGGCTGTCCGACCGTGCCGAACTTCTCCCGGCCGACCGGCTGGGCGGTGATCCCCCCGCTCGTCTCGGTGAGCCCGTATCCGTCGTGGATGAAGATGCCGATTCCCGCGAAGAACAGGGCGAGTTCACGGTTCAGCGGCGAGCCGCCCGAGACCGCGCCGCAGACCCGGCCGCCGAGCGCGGCGCGCAGCCGCTTGTACACGGTCTTCTCGTAGAGGGAGTGCTGGAGCCGAAGGTCGAATCCGGGGCCGGAGCCGGTGCCGAGCCGGTGCTGCTCCTCGGCCAGGGCGAAGTCCTGCGCCGTGCGCACGGCGCGCTCGAACAGCACACCGCGACCGGCGCGTTGGGAGGCCCGCACGAAGTTCTTGTAGATCCGCTCGAAGACGGACGGGACGGCGTACAGATACGTCGGCCGGAACGAGAGCATGGCCTCGGAGAGGGTCTCCTCCCGCAGATCCGGCTCGTGTCCCATCAGGATGCCGCCCCGCAGACAGATCCCCTGGATCATCAGCCCGTAGGCGTGGGAGAAGGGCAGGAAGGCGAGCACGGCCGGCTGGGTGTCCGGCGGGGCCGCCGTCTGGCGCCAGCCCTGGAGCAGTGTGTCGCAGGGGCTCGCCAGGCTGCGGTGCGTCAGGGCGCAGCCCTTGGGCTGTCCGGTGGTGCCGGAGGTGTAGGCGACGACCGCGGTGGAGTCGGCCAGCACGATCCGGCGCAGCGAGTCGACCGCGGTCGCGGGTATCGTCCGGCCGCGCTCCACCAGCTGGGCCAGCGCCCCGGAGTCCAACTGCCAGACGTGGCGCAGGAACGGGAGCGTGGCGCATGCCGAGCCGACGGTCATGATGCCCTGTTCGTCCTCGACGACCACGCCCACGCAGTGCGCGTCCCGGAGGATCCACGCCACCTGTTCGTGGGAGGACGTCGGGTAGACCGGCACGATCTCGGCGCCCACCGACCACAGGGCGTAGCTGAGCACCGTCCACTCGTAGCGGGTGCGCGCCATGATGGCCACACGGTCGCCCGGACGGATGCCGGACCGCATGAACCCCCGTGCCACGTCGACGACTTCGTCCCACAGCTCGGCCGCCGTCACCGGGATCCAGTCACCCGAGCGGCCCTCGGCGCGGCGCGCGAGCTGCGGCAGATCGGGCGTGTTGAGCGCCGCTTCGCGAAGGCTGTCGGCAAGTCCCCCCTGCGTGCGCGTGGTTGGCGGTGCAGAAAGGTGGGACTGATGCATTCGCCGCTCCGGAGTTCTCCTCGACGCGACCTCACCCCCGGAGGCGCCGATGCCAAGGATTCACGAATGTAGCCCACTGGGGCGCGGCCCGTGCCCTATTCGCGTATGCGCTCGCCCGCCGCCGGGCCGGTGCTCCACGGCTCGGGCGAACGATCGGCCGTTCACCCTTTCGGTAAGCGGTGCCGTGCTGAAAGACTCCGCTGGTGCGCGACTTCGACATGCTTGTCATCGGATCCGGCCCGGGTGGACAGAAAGCCGCGATCGCAGCGGCCAAACTCGGCCGTCGGGTCGCCGTCATCGACCGCCCCGACATGGTCGGCGGGGTCTCCATCCACACCGGGACCATCCCCTCCAAGACGCTGCGTGAGGCGGTGCTGTACCTCAGCGGCCTCAGCCAGCGTGATCTCTACGGCCAGAGCTACCGGTTGAAGGAGGACATCACCGTCGCCGATCTGACCGCTCGCACCGAGCACGTGGTCAGCCGCGAGGTGGACGTCATCCGCAACCAGCTCTCCCGCAACCACGTGTCCCTGTTCGCCGGTGTCGGCCGGTTCGTGGACGACCACACGGTCGCCCTGGTCGAGGCGAACGGCAACGAGAAGCGGCTGAGCGCCGACCACATCGTCATCGCCACGGGCACACGCCCGGCGCGGCCCGACACCGTCGCGTTCGACGGGCGGACGGTCATGGACTCGGACAACGTCCTGAACCTGGAGCAGGTGCCGCGCTCCATGGTCATCGTCGGCGCCGGTGTGATCGGCATGGAGTACGCCTCCATGTTCGCCGCCCTCGGCTCCAAGATCACGGTGGTCGAGAAGCGGTCCGCCATGCTCGACTTCTGTGACGTCGAGGTGATCGAGTCGCTCAAGTACCACCTGCGCGACCTGGCCGTCACCTTCCGCTTCGGCGAGACCGTCGCCGCCGTGGAGCGCCATGCCCGGGGCACGCTCACGGTCCTGGAGAGCGGCAAGAAGATACCCGCCGACGCGGTCATGTACTCGGCGGGCCGGCAGGGCCTGACCGATGAACTCGACCTGGACAAGGCGGGGTTGTCGGCCGACCCGCGCGGGCGCATCAGCGTGGACGAGCACTACCGCACCGAGGTGCCGCACATCTACGCGGTCGGTGACGTCATCGGCTTCCCGGCCCTCGCGGCCACCTCGATGGAACAGGGCCGTACGGCGGCGTACCACGCGTGCGGGGAGCCGGTGAACCGGATGCTCGACCAGCAGCCCATCGGCATCTACACCATTCCGGAGATCAGCTTCATCGGCCGGACCGAGGACCAGCTCACCGAGGAGTGCGTGCCCTTCGAGGTGGGCATCTCCCGCTACCGCGAGCTCGCCCGGGGGCAGATCATCGGCGACTCGCACGGCATGCTGAAGCTGCTGGTCTCGCCCGAGGACCGCAAGCTCCTCGGCGTCCACTGCTTCGGCACGGGCGCGACCGAGCTCATCCACATCGGCCAGTCGGTCATGGGCTGCGGCGGAACGGTCGACTACCTCGTCGACGCCGTCTTCAACTACCCGACGCTCGCCGAGTCCTACAAGGTCGCAGCGCTCGACGCGACCAACAAGATCCGGCAGATCGACCGGCTCAGGGACTGAGCGGCGCCCGGGACTTCGCGAAGGGACTGCGCGAGGCGGTTCCGGCGTGGCACCGTGGACGCAGGGTCTGGCCCGTCGCTCCCCCCGTGGTGACGGGTCAGACCTCTTCTCCTTCCGCCGCCCGCGGTGCCTTCGCCCGTACGCCGCCCGGCAGGAAAGCCGCCGGTCCCGGAACTATCGTGAGAGCGGCCCCTTTGTGCCGGAGCCCCGAGGGCCCGGGCCGGGACCGGGTCCACGGCGGCCGCGTGCCGTCCCGACGAGGAGGCACCCGATGAACGGCACCATGCACGCGGTACGCGGTCATCGCCGGGGCGGTCCCGAGGAGCTGATCTACGAGGTCGCGCCGAAGCCGGTCCCCGGTCACGGTGACGTGCTGGTCGAGGTGCGGGCGGCGTCGGTGACCCCGGGGGAGCTCGACTGGGACGCGACCTGGACCGACGGCCTCGACGGCGGGCGCCCGCGCCTGCCGGTCGTGCCGTCCAAGGAGGTGTCCGGTGTCGTGGCCGAGCTCGGCCACGGGGTCAGCGGCCTCAGGCCCGGCGAGGCGGTCTACGGGCTGATCCCCTTCACCCGGGACGGAGCCGCGGCCGAGTACGTGACCGTCCCCGCGGCCGTTCTCGCCGCCAAGCCGGGGTCGCTCGACCACGAACGGACGGCCGCGCTGCCGCTCGCCGGCCTGACCGCGTGGCAGGGCCTGGTCACGCACGCCGGCGTCACGCCCGGACAGCGTGTGCTGGTGCACGGCGGCGCGGGTGGCGTGGGCTCGTTCGCCGTCCAGGTGGCGGCGGCACTGGGGGCCGAGGTGACGGCCACCGCCGCGGACCGGGACACGGACTTCGTACGGGGCCTGGGCGCGGCCACCGTGATCGACTACGCCGGGCAGCGCTTCGAGGACGAGGTGAAGGACGCGGACGTCGTCCTCGACACCGTCGGCGGGGACGTACAGGCCCGTTCCTGGCAGGTACTGCGTCCGGGCGGGGTCCTGGTCAGCGTCGTCGCGCCGCCGGAACCGCCCGAGGACGCGGACGCCCGCGCGGTGTTCTTCGTGGTCGAGCCCGACCGTGCCGGTCTTGAGGAGCTGAATGCGCTCGTCGACGAGGGCAGGCTGATCCCGCAGGTCGACCGGATCGTTCCCCTGGAGACCGCCCCGGGCGCCTACGCGGCCCTCGAACGCGAGCACCGACGGGGCAAGATCGTCCTGCGGGTCTCCTAGGGCCTGGGGCGCGTGCCGCGCCCGGCACGCCCCGGACGGGCGCCGCTGATCCGTGGGGGCCGTCACACGTGACAGCGAGGGTGAACAAGCGCTTAGATAGTGAGCCCGACCTCGTCCGCGCGTGCTGGAGGCCCCGTTGCTGTTCACATCCGTCGACGACGTCTCCGCCCGCCTCGCGGACGCGGGCTATCTCGCCTCGCCCGCCGTCGCCACCACGGTCTTCCTGGCCGACCGCCTCGGCAAGCCCCTCCTCGTGGAGGGTCCCGCCGGCGTCGGCAAGACCGAACTCGCCAAGGCCGTCGCCGAGGTCGCCGGAGCCCGGCTCGTGCGCCTCCAGTGCTACGAGGGCGTCGACGAGTCGCGCGCGCTGTACGAGTGGAACCACGCCAAGCAGCTGCTGCGCATCACCGCCGGACGCGACGAGACGTGGGACGAGACGCGCACGGACATCTTCTCCGAGGAGTTCCTGCTGCCGCGTCCGTTGCTCACCGCGATCCGCGGCGACGACCCGAAGGTCCTGCTGATCGACGAGACCGACAAGGCCGACATCGAGGTGGAGGGCCTGCTCCTCGAAGTGCTCAGCGACTTCCAGGTCACCGTCCCCGAACTGGGCACGATCACCGCGACCAGCCGCCCCTTCGTGGTCCTCACCTCGAACGCGAGCCGCGAACTCTCCGAGGCCCTGCGCCGCCGCTGCCTCTTCCTCCACATAGGGTTCCCCGAGGAGGAACTGGAGCGCCGGATCGTACGGCTGAAGGTGCCGGGGCTCGACACGGCGCTCACCGAGTCCGTGGTGCGGGTCGTCGGGGCGCTGCGCGAGATGGACCTGCGCAAGGTCCCCTCCGTCGCCGAGACCATCGACTGGGCCCGCACCCTGCTCGCCCTGGGCGCGGGCACCCTCGACGAGAAGCTCGTACGGGACACCCTCGGCGTGATCCTCAAGCACCAGGACGACGTGACGAAGGCGGCGGCCAAGCTCGACCTGGGCGCCGTGTGAACGCCGTCGTGCCCAAGGACGGGGACGCGCGGGCGGACGGTGTCGCGGACCGGCTCACGGGACTCGTCGGCGCACTGCGCTCGCACGGCGTGCGGATCGGCACCGGCGAGACCGTGGACGCCGCGCGGGCGGTGGAGGCGCTGGGGTTCGCCGACCGCGAGCTGCTGCGCGAGGGGCTGGCCGCCACCCTGCTGCACAACCCGGGACAGCGCCGGGTGTTCGACCCCGTCTTCGACGTGTACTTCCCGCACGGCGTCGGGGGCCCGGACGGGACCGCGCCCGCCGACCGGGACGATCTGCGCGATCGGCTCGCCGCCGCCCTGGCGGCCAACGACCAGGCCCTGATCGGGCAGTTGGCGATCGAGGCCGTCGACGGTTTCGGCGGCTACGGAGGCACGACGGCGTCGGACGGCTGGTCGTCGTACCAGACGCTCGACCGGCTGCGGCCGCAGACGCTGATCGCCCGGGTGCGGGACACCGTCCGCGCGGGCGGCGGTGCGGACGGGTTCACGGACCGGCTGCTCGACGACGAGATCCGCAGGCGCGTCGAGGTGTTCAGGAGGCAGGTCGCGACGGAGGCGAGGCGCCGGGTCGCGGAGCGGCGCGACCGTGACGAGATCGCCCGGCGCGCGATCGCCCCGACCGCCGACCGCGTCGACTTCCTGTTCGCCGGCCGCGACCGCCTCGCCGAACTGCGCAGGGCCGTGCAGCCGCTCGCGCGCAAGCTGGCCACCCGGCTCGCCGCGCGCCGCCGCAGGGCCAGGCGCGGCACCGTCGATCTGCGCCGGACCCTGCGCGGATCGCTGTCCACGGGCGGGGTGCCGATGCGCCCCGTGCTGCGCAGACGCCGTCCCGTGCGGCCCGAACTGGTGCTGCTGTGCGATGTGTCGGGGTCGGTGTCGGGCTTCTCGGACTTCACCATGCTGCTCGTCCAGGCCCTGCACGACCAGTTCAGCAAGGTCCGGGTGTTCGCCTTCGTCAACCGGGTCGACGAGGTGACGGGTCTGATCGGGCCCGGCGCGGCCGACCCCGAGGGACTGAGCGCCCGGATCCGCGCCGAGGCGGAGATCACGGGCTGGCACGGCAGCAGTGACTACGGCGTCGCGTTCGGCGAGTTCGCCGAGCGGTACACCGGCGCGGTCGGCTCCCGTACGACCGTCTTCGTGCTCGGCGACGCGCGGACGAACATGAGCGACCCCAACCTGCCCGCCGTCCGGCAGCTGACCCGGCAGGCCCGCCGCCTCTACTGGCTGAACCCCGAGGGGCGTTCGCAGTGGGGCACGGGCGACTCGGCGGCCCTCGCCTACGCCGAACTCGTGGAGATGCACGAGTGCCGCAACGCCCAGCAGCTCAGCGCGCTGATCGGACGGCTGCTGCCCGTCTGAACGACGCCGGACCCCTCGGCCGACCGGTCGTCACCGCCCCGTGCCCTCACCGCACCGTGTCCTCACCGCACCGGGCTCCCGTCGTACGGGGGCCCTCACCGTGCGCCGCGCCCTCATGGGGCCAGCAGCCTGCGCAGCCAGTTCATCCGGGCCGCACGGGCGGTCCTGGCGAGCACGGTGTGCGGGGCGAAGGCGTCGAAACCGTGGAAGCCGCCCGGCCACACGTGCAGTTCGGCGATCCCGCCCGCCTGCCAGATCCGGGTCGCGTAGTCGACGACCTCGTCCCTGAAGGTCTCCGCGGAACCGACGTCGAGGAAGGCCGGGGGCAGCCCGGACAGGTCCGTGGCCCGGGCCGGTGCGGCGTAGGCGGGCACGTCGGGACCGCCGCGGGCCTCGCCAAGGACGGCGGTCCAGGCGGTCTCGTTGGCCGTACGGTCCCAGGCGCCGACGCCCGCCATCTGGTGGGCGGACGGAGTGTCGTTGCGGTCGTCGAGCATCGGATACATCAGGACCTGTCCGAGCGGCCGGGGGCCTCCACGGTCCCGGGCGAGCAGGGCGAGCGCCGCGGTGAGGCCACCGCCCGCGCTGGCGCCCGCGACCACGACGCGCCCGGGATCGCCGCCGAGCTCCGCGGCGTGCCGGGCCGTCCACAGCAGACCGGCGTAGACGTCCTCCACTCCTGCCGGGTAAGGGTGTTCGGGGGCCAGCCGGTACTCGACGGACACCACGACCGCGTCCAGCTCCCTCGCCCACTCCAGGACGACCTCCACCCCGGCCCGGTTCGTGCCGAGGACCATGCCCCCGCCGTGGGAGTGGTAGATCACCGGGCGCGGCCCCTGCTCGGCCGGCCCCACGGGCGTGATGACGAGCAGCGAGACGTCGGGAGCGCCGGCCGGCCCCGGCACCGTCACATCCATGGTGGTGAAGGCGCCGCCGTCGGTGAGGTCGTAGGCGGGTTCGGCGGCCCGCTGTACGGCGCGCAGGGCGGCGATGTCCGCCAGGGTCGGCCCGGACGGCACGGAGGGCCCGACCGCGGCGAGGGCGGCGTCCAGTTCGGGGTCGAACGGGGGCGGTACCAACAGCATGACGTCTCCTCGCACCGAGCCCGGCGGCTCCCTGATCCCATGATCGGGCGCCGTGCTCCCGGACCGGGAGCCGCCGTACGGCGGAACCTGCCCGCGACTCGGCCGGGCATGCGCGCCGCGGTGACGCCCGAGGGCGCCACCGCGACGGACAGGGACCGGTGAGGCGGGTCAGCCCACGATGCGGTGGGTCGTCCAGAACGACGTCAGGTCCGTGGTCGTGGCGGCCTGCGCGGCCGCCTTGAACTCGGCCGTGGTCGAGACGCCGTACCAGTGCGAAGTGGCGTAGCTCTTCAGCAGGTTGGCCATCGCGGTGTCGCCGAGTACACGCCGCAGGTCGTGCAGGGCGCACTTGCCGTAGGTGTAGACGACGGTGGAGTAGCGGGAGGAGTGCGCGTCCCAGTACGCCATGGAGTTGGTGATGTTCTCCGCCGAGGAGGCCCAGGAGACGTTGTTCCAGCAGTTGGTGCCGGTGATGTTCTGCGCCAGGTCGGTGGCGTAGTCGGTGAACGCCTCGTCGAGCCACGGGCTGTTGTACTCGTCGTCACCGACGATCCCGTAGAACCACTGGTGCCCGATCTCGTGGGTCAGCGCCGTGGTGCTGACCAGGTCGAGGACGAACCCGGGGTACTCCATGCCGCCGAACCAGTAGTTGTTGTCGATCACGGCGTCCAGCTCGCCGTACGGGTACGCGCCGAAGCGCCCGGCGTGGGCGTCGACGGCGGACTTGGCGGTGGTGAGCATCGACTGCGCGCTGGAGGAGCTGATGCCCGTCACGGAGTAGATGTTGATCGCGGTGCCGGCGGGGGAGGTGCCGGAGATCTTGGTGAACGGACCCGCGGCCCAGGCGAAGTCACGGACCTTGGAGGCCGTGGCCGTGGTGACCGTGCGGCCGCTCGATCCGGCGGTGTCCACCGAGGTGCCGGTGGCCGGGACGAGCAGGCTCGTCGGGTGGTCGAGCGTCACCTTGAAGTCGGCGGCCAGGGAGTAGAAGGACTCGCCGTTGTTGGTGTACGGGTCCAGGTGCCAGCCGGAGCCGTCCTTGACCGCGAGCACCGGCAGCGCGTTGCCGATGTTGACGAAGGCCCCGTCGTAGCCGAAGCGGTCGGCGCCGCTGGGCACGGTGATGGCCAGGTCGAAGCCGATCGTCGTGCTCTGGCCCTGCGCCAGCGGTGACGACAGGCTGATCTGGAGAGCCGTGCAGGCCACCGACAGCGAACCGGCTGTGCCGCCGCTGACGTTGCTCACGGTGATGGGCATGGCGGAGCAGGTGCCGTGGTAGTTGTCCCACAGCCTCAGATACACCTCGCTGAGGGAGGTGGAGGAGGCGTTGGTGAAGGTCACGCTCTCGTGACCGCTCCAGCTGGTCCCGCTCGTGTTGCTGGTCAGGCTGACCGTGTAGCCGGGGGCGGCGGGGGTGCGGGTGGAGTCGGCAGGCGGGGTCGTGCCGCCCGAGGTGTTCAGGGCGACGTCGTCGAGCACGAAGCTCGTCTGGAGGCTGGAGTCCTCCGTGCCGGTGAAGGCGACCGTGACGGTCTGGCCGGCGAACGCCGAGACGTCGAACGTCTTCTGGGCGTACCCGGACGCCTTGTTGAGGTTCGAGTACGTCGCCAGGGTCGTGCTGCCGATCTTCGCCGTCAGCTTGTCGTAGGCCGTCGACGAGGTCGTCTCCGCCGTGTCGATGTGCAGCCAGAACGTCAGGCTGGCACTGCTGCACCCGGACGGGATCGTGACACTCTGCGAGAGCGTGTCGGTGTGGGTGCCACCGGTGCCGTCCAGCCAGGCGAAGCTGGTTCCGCCGTGGGCACTCTGGCCGGTGCGGCTGGTGATGACGGTCGTCGAGGACTGGGTCCAGGGCGAAGTGCCGCTCTCGAAGCCGCCGTTGGTCACGACCTGGGCGGGTGTGCAGGCGGCCGCGGCGGCCGGTGCCGTGCCCGGCGAGGCTGCCGCGGGGGTGCCGGGGAGCGAGACTGCGGCCAGGGCGGCGACGGTGAGGACGCGTGCCGCCAGGGCCTTGAGGGGGGTCGGTCTCACACGAAACTCCTTTGAGGCGGCCGGGATTCCGGCCTGCTCGGTGGCCGCCCGGGACGACTGGGGTGCGCCGCTGGGTGGCCGCGGCCGCGCGCGGGTGCGCGCGGTCGCCTGGTGAGATTTCCGTGCCGTCACCCTGGGGTCAGGGCGACGGCACCGGAAAGCCTCGCAGATTTGACCGAGACATGCCATCACTCCGGCGGAGGAGACCGGGCGGCCGCGCCGGAGTTCCCGCACGGGCGCCGGGATGCCGCACGGGAACCGGGGTGCCGCACGGCCGGCCCGGGAGGCGTTGCCGCTCAGGACCCCCGTTCGCTCAGGGCGGGAGTCAATCGGTCCCAGGGGTTGGGGAGTTCGCCCGTCACCGGCCCGGCCACCGCCGCACCGCGGTCACGCGCGGTGCGGACGGCCAGCGGGACGAGTGCCTCGGGGACGCCGTAGACGAGGTGGCAGAACAGCTCGGGCGGGTGCCGCGCGGTCCACACCGGTCTGCTGAACGCCGACACATACGTGGACCAGTGCCCCTCGAACGTGACGAGCAGATCGGCGAACCGGGCGTACCCCGGCGCCGGGTGCACCCCCATGTTCAGCACCACCGGAGCGGCGCCGAGCCGGCGCAGCCCCTGCACCAGACGCCGGCAGCCGGGCAGCGCCGCCGGGGTCGGCGCCACCCGGTCGAGGAAACACCCCTGCGTCCCGTACCACTCCCGGTGCCGCAGGACCTCGCGCGCGATGACGTCCGGGTCCCGCGCCCCGTAGTCGGTGTCGACGTAGCCGAGCAGCCTGGCCCCCGCCGAGCGCAGCGCCTCCGTCGCCGCGGTGAACGCGGGATCCGGGCCGTCGCCCGGCCCGTCGGCCGGGTTGATGACGACGCCGTACGTCCGGTCGGCCGCCCCGATCAGCCGGTGCCAGGCGCCCGGGTCCTCGCCCGGGTGGACGTACAGCGGGATCAGCAGGCTCATGGCGTGCGGTCGCCCTCGGCCCGTGGGACGGGGACGCTCCCCGTCGCCGCCCAGAGCGCGGCCAGTGAGTCGTCGAGGGTCAGCGCGGGACGCCAGCCCAGTGCCGCCTCGGCGGCGCCGATGTCGGAGCACTGCCACGACACCTCGCCTGAGCGGGCCGAACCGCCGCCGTTCTCCTCGATGCGCCCCCGGAACCCGGCCACGCGCGCCAGGCCGGTCACCAGTTCACGCACCGGGACGGCCTTGCCGCCCCCGATGTTGAGCACCCGCGGCAGCTGCCCGGGCACCGTGGCCGCGGCCACCGCGGCCCGGGCCACATCACGTACGTCCACGAAGTCGCGGTACGCCGAGAGGTCGCCCAGCCGGACGACCGCGTCCGGGTCGGGACCGGCCTCGTGGAGCAGCCCCGCGATCCTGCCCGGCAGTCCCGTGGACGGTGCCCCGGGACCCACGGGGTTGCCCACCCGCAGTACCACCGCGTCGAGCCCTGAGGTGGTGACGGTGACCGTTCCCGCCAGCTTGGTGGCCCCGTACGGGGTGAGGGGACGGGTGGCCCCGGACTCGGTCACCGCGGTGTCCAGGACACCGGGACCGTATTCGGCGGCCGACCCCAGATGGATCAGCCGGGCGGCCGGTGCCGCCTCCCGCAGCGCCGCGCAAAGAACCGCGGGACCACGGGAGTTGACCTCGGAGAGGGTCACGGCGTCGCCACCGGTCGCGCCGGCGCAGTTGATGACGGCGTCGGGCGCGGCCGCCGCCAGGGTCGCGGCCAGCCGGTCACGGCGGTCGGTGGCCAGGTCGATGCCGAACTCCGCGTCGGGCGAGCGCCCGCCGCCGAGCACCCGCACACCCGAGAGGGTGCGCAGGTGCCCGGCGACATGGCCGCCCAGATAGCCGGTGAAGCCCAGGACGAGAATGCGCATGCGGTGGTCAGGCTCCCTTGAGCAACAGCGACTTGCGGGTGGTGAACTCGGCGTTGGCCCGGTCGTAGTCGTCCGGGCGGCCGATGTCGAGCCAGTACCCGTCGAACGCGTAGGCGTGCGGCTCGTCGCCGGTGCGCAGCAGATCGAGGACCAGTTCGTCGAAGCCCAGCGGCAGTCCCGGTGTGTAGTTCCCGAGCGTGGAGCGCGACAGGCCGTACACGCCCATGGAGACGCGGTAGTCCATGCTCGGCTTCTCGGTGAAGGCGACCACCTTGCGGTCGTCGGTGGTCAGCACGCCGAAGTCGATGCGCACCTTGCGCGCGTACGTCGCGATGGTCAACGGCGCGCCCGCGCGGCGGTGTTCGTTCAGGACGTCGCCGAAGTCCAGATCGGTGAGCACGTCGCCGTTCATCACGAGGAACGACTCGGGCAGCCGGTCGAGCATCGTCAGCAGCGGTCCGATGGTGCCGAGCGGACTCTCCTCGGTGGAGTAGTCCACGGCCAGGCCCCATTGGGAGCCGTCGCCGACGTAGGCGCGGATGATCTCGCCCAGATGACCGATGGCGATGGTGCAGCTCGTGAAGCCGCACGAGGCGAGCTGGCGGAGCACGATCTCCAGGATGGCGTGCTGGTCGCCGATCGGAACGAGGGGCTTGGGCAGGGCGGTGGTGTAGGGCCGGAGCCGGACGCCCTTGCCTCCCGCCAGAATCACTGCGTGCATGAGGTTCTTTTCCTTCGTGGGAGGTGCTGGACGGGTCAGATGTTGTAGATGCCGGTCTTGTAGCGGGCCAGGTTCGCCGGTTCGCGGAAGAACTCGACGGTCCGCGCGAGGCCTTGCTCCAGATCGTGGCCGGGGCTCCAGCCGGTCGCCGCGGCCAGCCGGCTCGCGTCGGCGACGAGCCGCATCACCTCGGAGTTGGCGGGCCGGATGCGACCGGCGTCCTCGCGCACGTCCAGGGCGGTGTCCATCACCTTGCCGATGAGCGCCACCAGGTCGCCGACCGAGATCTCGCCGCCCGTACCGGCGTTGAGGGTCTTGCCCACGACCCGGTCCGCGGGTGCCGTGCCCACGGCGAGGAACGCCTGCGCGGTGTCCTCGACGAACGTGAAGTCGCGGGTGGGCCGCAGATCGCCGAGGGTGATGACCCGTTCGCCCGCGGCCACCTGGCCGATGACGGTGGGGATGACCGCGCGCATCGACTGGCGCGGGCCGAAGGTGTTGAACGGGCGCAGCGTCACCACCGGTGTGCCGAAACTCGCGTGGTAGCTGTCGGCCAGCCGGTCCGCGCCCGCCTTCGAAGCGGCGTACGGGGACTGGGTGTTGATGGGGTGGTCCTCGGTGATCGGCACGGTCTGCGCGGTGCCGTAGGTCTCGCTGGTCGAGGTGTGCACGAGCCGCGGTGTGCCGAGCGCGCGCACCGCCTCCAGCACGTTGAGGGTGCCGGTGACGTTGGTGTCCACGTAACTGTGCGGAGCCTGGTAGGAGTACGGGATCGCGATGAGCGCGGCCAAGTGGTAGACGCAGTCGGCGCCTTCGGCCAGTCCGCGGACCGAACCCGGGTCCCGGACGTCGCCCAGGACGATGTCCACCTGGTCCAGGACATCGGGGTGCAGTGTCTCCAGCCAGCCGTACGAGGAGAAGGAGTTGTACTGCGCCATGGCCCTCACCCGGTGCCCTGAGGCGACCAGTGCCTCGGTGAGGTGGGAGCCGATGAAACCCTCGGCTCCGGTGACGGCGGCGAGCGGTTGGGTGGTCAACTCGTTGGTCCTTCCGGTTGGTTGCTCATGTGATGGGTGATGCGGACGAAGGCACGGTGGCCCTCCGGACGTGTCCGGGCGGGCCGTGCGGGGTGGTTCAGGCGTGCGGCGCCGGGCGTCCCAGCAGCCGCACGGCGCAGGCCGTGAGACACAGGCAGGCGGTGCCGCAGGACAGCGTCAGGACGACGGGGCCGGGCAGCGCACGGAGCGCGACGGCCGAGGCGGCGGCGACGGCCGCCGCGAGACAGACCGCGGCCGGCTGCCAGGCCGCTCCGAAGGCCTGGAGCAGCAGAGCGGTCCACAACGTCGCCGCGAGCAGCAGCAGCGGGGCCGGCTCCGCGCCGGTGAGCAGGGCCGCGGGCAGCAGCGGAAGCACGTACGACAGCAGACAGAGCCCGAGGACGCCGGTCGAGCGCAGCAGGAAGGCCGCCGGGGTCGCGGTCGCCCGCAGCGCGGACACGGACATCCCGCGGTACCGGTACAGCAGCCACTCCGCCGGGCCCATGCTCAGGGTCAGTACGACCACGGCGTACGGATGCTGCCGGCCCTCCAGCAGCACCAGCACCCCGGCGGAGAACCCGAACACGCCGTACGGCAGCGACCGCAGCGGCGACGGGCGTGCTCCGCCCGGAGCCGGGGAGACTCCGAGCGCGGCCCGCAGCGCCCAGCCCGCCGCAGCGACCGAGCCGAGCACGGACAGCAGAGGGAGGGCGACGCGCGGCACGGTCCCGGGATCCCACCAGGGCAGCGCCGCCGCACCCGCGACGAGCGGGGCCAGCGCGGCCAGCAGCAGCCGCTCCCCGCCCAGCACGAGCAGCACCCCCGCCGCCGAGAGGTACACCGACTGCGCCGCGGCGACCTCGATCGCCGTGCCGGAGCCGGCGAGCAGTGCCCCCGACCCCGTCGCGGCGAGCGCGCCGAGCGGTGCGCCCTTGAGCAGCGTCAGGCCCGCCTCGCGGCGGCCCGTGGCCATGCGCAGATACGCGCGGTGCCCGAGCGCCTGGCCCCAGGCCCAGGAGACGAGACCGGCCGGCACCAGGACGTCGAGGTCCCGGCCCGCGTGCCACAGCCCGCCGGTCAGCAGATAGGCGAGGCCCGGGAGCGCGAACAGCGCCCCGCGCAACCCGCAGCGCACATGGTCCGGGCGCCATGGGTTGTCCGGCCGCGGTGGTTCGGGAAAGGTGCGCGGCACCCGCTCGTACAGCGCGGAGGCGAGCGAGAAGAGGTTCGGATGGCCGTACCGCTCCCGGATGACCTCGGCGGTCAGCCCCTCCGACTCCAGCAGGGCCGCCACCTCGTACGGGTGGACCGCCGGGCCGATGCCCTCCGCCAGTTCGGCGGCGAGCCGGTCGACCGCGTCCCGGTCCGCGCTCCTTCCGGGTGCGGACCGGGCGGGCGAGCGGTCGGCGAGCCGCAGCGAGAGCGTGTCGTCCCCCGTGCCGCCCGGTTCGAGAGCCATGGGTCCGCTCATCCGGCCAGGCTCCTCGACCTGGACGCGGACGCCCGGCCACCGGGCACCGCGAGCGGGGCGTCGTCCGGCCCGGGATCGCTCGGGACGATCCGGCCGAGCGTCGACAGTTCCAGGTAGATGGTCCGGAAGGTGTCGACGGTCTGCCGCAGGGTGAACTGCTCGATCACGCGGTGCCGGGCGGTCTCGCCCATGGCGGCGCGCCGTCCCGCGTCGCCGAGCAGTTCCAGCGCGGCGGCGGCCATGGCCTCCGGATCGCGTGGCGGGACGACGAGACCGCTGTCGCCGACGGCCTCGCGCACCCCGCCCACGTCCGTTGACACGGTCGCCCGCCCGCACGACATGGCCTCGATCAGGGTGAACGGGAAGCCCTCGCTGATGCTGGAGAGCATCACGACGTTGCCCGCCGCGTAGGCGTCCTTGATGTCGTCCACGCGGCCCTCGAAGGTGACCGCGTCCGCCTGGCCCAGCTCGGCGGCCAGTGCCTCGCAGCGCTCGCGGTAGCCCTCGCCGCCGCGTGGCGTGCCGCCGAACAACCTCAGCCGGGCATCGGGGAGTTGGGCCCGTACGAGAGCGAACGCCCGGATCAGGGTCTCCAGGTCCTTGATCGGGTCGACGCGTCCGGCCCAGCTCAGCGTCGGCCGCTCCGGCTCGGGACCGGCCGGCGGGAAGGCCGCCGGGTCCACCCCGTTGTAGACCGTGCGGATCGCCCCGGGGGCGGCTCCGCCCTGCTCCTCCCACAGCCGGTTGTAGCGGTTGCCCGGGGTGATCAGGGCCGCGCGCCGGTACGTCTCCTCGGCGAGCAGCCGGAAGAAGCCGAGCACCAGCGCCTTGACCGGCCAGCGGTAGGGGGCGGTGCGGTAGCCGAGGTAGCGCTCGCGCAGATAGACGCCGTGTTCGGTGAGCAGCAGGGGTACGCCGTGCCGTTCGAGGGCGGCCAGGCCCGGGAGGACGGCGACCCCTCCGCTGACGGCGTGCGCCACCCCGTACTCGGGCAGCGGTGCGGTCAGCGGGCGCAGCGCGTGCTCCAGCAGGGCGGTCGCGGTGACGGCGTCGTGCAGGGTCGGCCGGGCCTCGCGCACGGCCAGCCCCGGGCGGTTCCACACCCCGGTCAGCACGCTGATCGCGCGGTCGCCGCGCAGGAAGGCGCTCAGGGTGCCGTCCGCCGCGGAGCCCGCCATCGCGTACAGGGCGGTGCCGAACCGGTCCTCGGCGCACGGGTCGAGCAGGGCGGTCAGGAACTGCTCGTAGGCGGAGACGAGTTGCCTGCGGCGCCGTCCGCGCGGAGGGCGGCCGTCGGGCGCGGGCCCCCACATGGGGACCGTGACGACGTCCTGGACCTGCGCGGGGATGTCCCACGCGAGCGGTTCGCGTCCGGTGCCGGTCACGGCGATGACGCCGAAGTCGAAGTCGGGCATGCCGTCGACGAGTTGGTCGCACCAGACACTGACGCCGCCGTGACTGTGCGGGTAGGTGCCTTCGGTGAGCAGCGTGACGCGCGTCGTGTTGAGGCTGCGCGCGTCGCGGGGAACGTGCATGGAAGTGTGCTCCACGGCCGAGGTTGGGGTGGTCGGGCCCGTCCCGGCCGCACAGGAGGCGGCCGGGAGCTTCGGTCGGGGCGCGGCTCAGTTGTCCGCGCGGTGGGCGGTCCGCCCGGTGGCGTCCGCCGGCGGACGGGTGTCGTTCGAGCCGAACGGGTCGATGGGCACGCCGACGGCGTGCGAAGTCGTGCGAATGGTCCGCTTCATGCGGTGAAGTCCCCTCCCCGGGCAGGGGTGAGCACGGCTCTCATGGAGCCCGTCACCCCCTGACGTGACGCCACAGCCCCCCTCAGACGTGGTCGTCACGCGTTCGTCGCGTCACATAGTGGTGTCTCTGTGGAGCTTTCGTGCGCCCGATGCGAAACGTGACGGAAAAGCGTGTAACTCGAACGAGTGGCCAGCGGCGGCCGATCCGGGCGCCGCGATCGTCACCATGAGCGGTCGAGTGATTACCCAGTGAATCGTTCCTGTGCTTGCTCCGTGCGGCCCGGACTGGATCCGGAGTGCTCGGATCCGCCCTTCCTGGGTACCCGTGGTCCATACCGGGACGAGTTCCGGCTGCGGCATCGGTTTTCGGCCACGCCGAGACCGGGTGTGTGCCGGATATGTGAAGAACCCGGCCGCGCGCCCGGTGTGCGGGTGTCGGCGGCCGGGAAGCGGGACACCCGTCGGTCTTCAGCCGAGATTCAGTGGACGAGTCGGAGGACTTCTTCGTGAACGAGCATCTCTGGGGCTACGGCCCGACCAGCGGACACACGCCCGACGCCGACCTCTCCGGATACCGCGTGGAGGCCTCCGACGGCCATATCGGCAAGGTCGACAAGCACTCCGACGAGGTCGGTTCCCAGTACATCGTTGTCGACACCGGCGTCTGGATCTTCGGCAAGCAGGTCCTGCTGCCCGCCGGAACGATCACGGCGATCAGCCACGAGGACAGCACGATCCAGGTCGGCCTGACCAAGGACGAGATCAAGGCGGCACCGGAATTCGACGAGGAGAAGCACCTCGGGGATCCGCGCTACCGCGACCAGCTGGGCGGTCACTACGGCTCCGGCCACTGACGCACCCGCGGGGGAAGACAGGGGACCCCGGCTGGACGGGGGAGACCAGCCGGGGCCGCTTACCTGGTGTTGCGGAGGCCGCTCCGCGTCACATACGGGGAACAGTGGGCCTTACCGTTCTATTCCCTCCGATCCCTCCCGACTCCTCCCGTCTCTCCCGTCCACCGGCGTGGCCCCGCATCCGCCCGGCGGGCCCGGCGGGAAGATCGGTTCAGGAGGGCGCGTGCGACGGCGCGGTGCCGTCGGCCCGTGCCCGGACCACCCACGCGCGCCCGCCGGCGCGCGCACGGACCGGCTGCTCGGAGGATGGTTCCCATGACCGCGAAGCGCGGTGTGCCCGATGTCCTGATCGTCGGCGGCGGGCTCGCCGGGCTGGCGTGCGCCCGCGACCTCGTCGGGCACGGCCTCGGGGTACGGCTCCTCGAGGCCTCGGACGAGGTGGGCGGCCGGATGCGCTCCGACGCGCACGACGGCTTCGTCGTCGATCGCGGCTTCCAGGTCTTCAACACGTCCTATCCGCAGGTCAGACGTCGGCTCGCGCTGCGCGACCTGCGGCTGAGGCCCTTCACGCCCGGCGTCCTCGTGCACACGGAGGACGGGCCGCTGCGCTTCGAGGACCCGACCCGCGGGCGCAAGCGGCTGGGCGACCTGCGCCCCGGGCGGCTCGCGGGGACCCGTGACCTGATCGCGCTGGCCGCGCTGTCGGGCCGGGACATGCTCGCCCCCGCCTCCTGGCTCAAGCGCGGCGAGGACCGTACGACACGCACCGCGCTGGCTGCGGCCGGATTCTCCGAGGAGTTCGTGGAGCGGTTCTTCCGGCCCTTCCTGTCCGGGGTCTTCCTCGAGGACCAGCTGGAGACGTCCGGCCGGGTGTTCCATCTCGTCTGGCGCAGCATGCTGCGCGGCACCCTGTGCCTGCCCGCCGCCGGCATCGGGGCCGTGCCGCGGCTGCTGGCCGAGGCGCTGCCCCCAGGCGTCGTACGTCTCGGCACCTCCGTCACGCGGCTCACGGACGGCGGGGTCGAGATGGACGACGGGGGCGAACTCGCGGCGCGGGCCGTGGTCGTGGCCACGGGGCCGGGACCGGCCGCCCGTCTGCTGCCCGGCCTCGGCCTTCCGGCGTACCGCGTCGTGACGACGTACTACCACGCCGCGACCCGTTCACCGCTGGCCGAACCCGTCCTGGTCACGGACACGAGAAGGCGCTTCCTCAACACCTGCGTCCTGAGCGAGGCGGTCCGCGGCTACGCCCCGCCGGGGATGTCGCTGATCGCCACCTCGGTCCTCGGGCACGACCAGGAGGGCGAGGAGGGGTGGCTGCGCGACACGCTCGCGGAGGTGTACGGCACCGACACCGGGGACTGGGACCTGCTCACGGTCCGTACCGTTCCCGACGCCCTGCCGGCGATGCCGCCCCCGCAGCCGCTGAGCCTGTCCTCCCGGGTGGCCCCGGGCCGCTATGTGTGCGGGGACCACCGTGCCACGGGCTCGGTGCAGGGCGCGCTCGCGTCGGGGGCCCGCGCGGCGCGCGAGGTCGCGGCCGACCTGGCACGGTAGCCGCGGCACGGCCTGGCACCGCGCGGCACCGTCCGGTCTCGTGAGGCGCCGTGCGAAGCCCTGATCCTCGGTCTCCGGGATGTCTAGGGCAGCGTCTGTTCCGTCCAGATCGTCTTGCCCCGAGCGGAGTAGCGGATGCCCCAGTTGTGGCTCAGCTGCGCGCAGATGAACAGGCCGCGCCCGCCCTCGTCGGCCGTGCGGGCGTGGCGCAGCCGCGGTGCGGCCCCGCCCGCGTCACGGACCTCGCAGGTGAGCGTGGTGTCCTTGACGAGACGCAGCCGGATCGGCGCCGCTCCGTACCGCAGGGCGTTGGTGACCAGTTCGCTGACGATCAACTCGGTGGCGTAGGCGGTCTCTTCGCCCACCCGCCACACGCGGAGCCGGTCCCGGGCGTGGTGGCGTGCGGTCGCCGCGGCCGTGGGCTCGAAGTCCAGGGACCAGGTGGCGACCCGGTCCGGCGGAAAGGTCCGTGTGCGGGCCAGCAGGAGGAGGACGTCGCGCAGGCCCGCCGTGTCGCGCAGCCTGTAGAGCACGTCGTCCCGCAGCTCGGCGAGGGGGCGGTCCAGCCGGGTCAGCGCCACGCGCAGCGGGTCCGCCGGGTCGGTGCCGGGACCGTCGGGGGCCGGGAACGACGTGGTGCGCAGGGCCAGGACGCTGCCGTGCGGCACGGGGACGGAGGCGGTGGCGAACGGCGGTCCGTCCCGGCTGCCCAGCAGCGGACCCGTGGGGATCTGCGGGACCTCCACCAGGCCCCCGGGATGTGCCACGAGGGGAGCGGGATGGCCGGCGGAGGCCATGACACAGGTCTCCTGGAGCGGATCGTGGATCGCGTAGACGCATCCGGCCCTGAGCGGCTGGCCGCGGAGCGGGTCGCTCGACGGCAGGGCCGCCCGTTCCTGGGCGAGCCGTACGACGGCGTCGTTGAGGCGGGCGAGCAGTTCGTCGGGATCCAGGTCCAGCGCCGCGAGCGAGTGGATCACCGTACGGATCTGGCCCATGGCGGTGGCGGCGTCGATGCCGCTTCCGCCGACCTCCCCGATCGCCAGGGCGGTGCGGGCCCCGGGCAGACCGAAGGCGTCGTACCAGGTGCCCGCTCCCACGTCGGAGGGGACGTGCAGCGGGGCGAACTCGATGGCCGTCCGCGAGGGAGGCTCCGGAGGCAGCAGATGGCGTTGCAGCGCCGCCGCGACGGTGTGCTCGCGGGTGTAGCGGCGGGCGTTGTCGAGGCTCAGCGCGGTGTGCGAGGCCAGTTCGTCGGCGACGGTGAGATCGTTCTCGTCGAAGGCGTCGTGCGGTCCCACGCGATAGAGGCTGAGCAGCCCGAGTACGGCGCCCCGCAGGGCCAGCGGTGTGGTGAGCAGCACCCGGGCGCCCGAGGCGCGGATGGCGCGGGCCCGCTCGGGATCGGCGTCCAGCCAGGGGGCACCGCTGTCCAGCGTGACGGTGCGCGGTCGGAGATCGCTGAGGACCTGCGAGTACGGCGTCGGCGTCGGCACGGCCCGCACGTCGCCGACGGGATGGGCCTGCGCCCGGTCGACGGGGCCCTCGATACGGAAGGCCGCGCGGCGCAGCGGGATGTCGCGCCCGAGGGGACTGAGCGGAGGGTCCTCGCCGCGGACCACCGCGTCGACCACCTCGACCACCGCGATGTCGGCGAAGCCGGGCACCAGTGCGTCCACCAGCTCCTGGCAGGTCGTGACGACGTCCAGGCTCCGGCCCACCCGTTCGCGCACCGAACCGAGCGCGTCCAGCCGCCTCTTGGACCGCAGGCTCTGCGTCACGTCGGTCATGGAGACCACCACACCGCGCGCGTCCCTCAGCGGGAACGCCGAGACGTTCACGAAGCGCTCCCGCGACGAACCGTCCCCGGGATCGAGCCGTACGGTGTGGTCGGTGACGGACGTGCCGTCCGCGAGGACCGCCCGCAGGAGGTCCTCGAACTCCTGCGGGCGGGAGAGCCGGCACACCTCGCCGACGGGCCGGTCCAGGGCCTTGTCCGCCGTGACCCCGCAGAGCGAGCAGGCCGCCTCGTTGACGCTGAGGACGCGCAGCGCCGGGTCCAGGACGAGGAACGCCTCGTGCGTGTTGGCGTGCAGGATGTCGAAGACGGCGGTCGGCATGCCGTGGCGGGCGTCGCCGGGGTCCGCCTCGTAGACGCCCCAGGCGACCAGGCCGTCGGACAGCGGCACCACCTGGACCCGCAGGTCGACCGGGTTTCCGTCGACGTCGTGGATGACCAGGGGCCCGGACCGGGAATCCTCGCCGGATCCGGAGTCTCCGATGTCGCGGGTGACCATGGCGAGGGCGGTGCGGCCCACCGCCTCGGAGTCCGAGCGCAGCCAGATCTCGCGTGCCCTGCGGCTCCACCGGACGACGACGCCCGCGCCGTCGACGACCATCAGCGGAGTGGCGGCGTTCACCGGACATCACCTCTGCCGTGCGTCCTGCCGGGCGTCCCCGCTGTCATGGGACGACGTCGACGGCTGGATCACCGGAGGGGGTCATGTCGGGCGACATGTCCTTTACGTCCTTTTGGTCCACGAAACCATCATTCTACGGCGTGGCGGAGCCGCAAGCCGATGCGGCTCCGCGCCTTCGTGCCGGCCGTGGGCGCCGGACCGGTGGACGGGGTCGTTCCAGGGAACGGGCGCCCGCGGCCGGGCCGTCAGTCGTGGGCCATGTCCGACTCGGCCGAACTGGCCGCGGACTCCGCGCCGTCGACGATCTTCTGAAGACGGGCGACGTCGGTGGAGGCCGGGCCGGGCGACGCCGGGGCGTTCTCCGCGGCACCGGATCCGCCGCACGCGGTCAGCAGCAGCGCGCTCACGGCCAGGGCCAGGGCCAGTCGTGCGGCGCGCATCACGAGGCGGCCCCGTCGCCGTGGCTCGAGCACCACTTCTCGACGTCCGCCAGATCCTTCTTGCGGCTCTCCAGCGTCGGCACGAGTGAACGCCGGAACGTCAGCCGGTCGTTGAGATAGGTCTCGACCTGCGTGTGCCCGGCGGACTTGGCGTTGGCCACCCGCTGTTCGAGACGCGCCACGGAGCCGCGCTGCGAGGCGTCCCCGTTCAGCCGGCCGAGGATGCGGTCGATCCTCCGGTCGATCTTCGGAGCGCGCTTGCAGAGCGCCTTGGCGCCGTCACCCGTCGGCGCGCCCGACGGATGCGTCCCGGCGCCGTCGGCCGACGCGACGCCCGCGGCGCCGAGCAGCGCGCCGGCCGCCACCAGCGAGACGACGGTGGTCCTGGCCCTCGACGCGGCCGGCTTCCTCGGTGCCTTCGACGGTGTCCTCGACATGCTGAACTCCTCTTCGTTCCGGGGCGGTTGCCCGCACGTCCGGCACGCTAGGAGCCCTCTTTGTGGAATTCTTGTGGCCGGGCACCGGCGGTCGCGATCACCCAGTTGCGCTGCGCCGGAAGCGTCGCCTCCGGGCCGGACCCGCCGTCCCGCAGTGGCAGCACGACCTCGATCCGCGTCCCCGTCCCGTCCGGCCCGTCGAGGACACGGACACGGCCCCGGTGCAGGTCGATCTGCTGGGCGACCAACGTGAGCCCGAGACCCGACCCCGGACTGTCCGGCCGGCGCTCGAAGCGCCCGAACACCGTGGCCCGCCGCCCGGGCGCGATACCCGGTCCCCGGTCGTCCACGAGCAGGACGGCGCGGTCGCCGCTCGCGTACAGCGTGACCTCGATGCGGGCGGGGCGTCCGTCGGCACACCCTCCGTGCACGAGCGCGTTGGTGAGGAGATTGTCCAGGACCGTGCGCAGTCCCGGCTCCCAGCCGTGGACCCGCGGCCCCGGCGGACAGTGCGTGATGATGTGCGCGAGCGGATGGCGTCGCCGCTGCTCCCGCACGCTCGCCTCGACGACGTCCGCGAGGTCCACGGGACCGAACGCGTCCGCCTCGACCAGGTCGCCGCGGCCGAGTTCGCGCAGCATGACCAACAGGCCCAGCAGCCGGGCGTGTTCGAGACGCAGGTCGCCGAGGACCTCGTCGCGGTCGGCGGCCGGAAGGGCCGGATGCTCGGTGAGGATCTCCAGATTGGTCTGCATGCTCATCAGCGGGGTGCGCAGTTCGTGCGCGGCGGCCGAGGCGAACGAACGGGCGGTCGCGAGCGCCTCCTCCGTCCTCGCCGCCTGTTCGTCGTAGCGGCTCAGTACCGTCTGGAGGGTGTGCGCCAGATCGTCGACCTCGGCGATCCGGGCCGGCGAGTGGTCCAGGCGCGCGGACGTCGTCCGCGGATCGAGACCGCTCGCGCTGTCCCGCAGCCGCCGCAACGGACGGCTCGCGCGTCCGGCGACCGCACCGGCGAGCAGCCCCGACAGCGGCGCGGCGAGCAGCGCCACCATCACCACGCGCCGTCGCACCAGGCGCAGTTGGGTGTCGGCGGCGGTGTCGGGCGCGAAGAGCCAGAGGGTGCCGCGCACTCCGGGCCTGGTGCCGGACACCGGCTTGGACAGGATCCGCCAGGAGTGTCCGCCGGTCCGCAGCGTGACCGGCACCGGCGCGCTCGCGGGAAGCGCCGCCGACTCGTCGGGCTGCGGGCCGCCCGTGAACGTCTCCGACGGGCCGACCAGCCGGATCCCGACGTCCAGGGCGGAGGTGAACAGCCGCCTCTCACGGGTGCGTTCGACCGCGGCCGACCGCTCCGCGGCACTCGCGCGCAGCAGCCCGCGGGCGTCCTTCGCCACCGCCGCCGCGCTCCGGCGCAGGTGCGTGTCCTGCTCGTCGTGTAGATCCACCGCGACCAGCCGCAGCAGCAGCCAGCCGGTGGCCAGCACCAGGACCGGCACGCTCGCGCCGACGGCCAGGGCGATGCGGGTGGAGAGCCTCATCGTCCGCCCTCCGGCCCGTCGTCGCGCAGCACGAAGCCCACGCCCCGGACGGTGTGGATGATCCGGGCCCGGCCCGCCGCCTCCAGCTTGCGCCGCAGATAGCTCACGAACGTGTCCACCGCGTCGGTGCGCACGTCGAAGTCGTACCCCCAGACCCGGTCGAGGAGCTGGTCACGGGTGAGGACGATGCCCGCGTTGCGCGCGAGGACGTGCAGCAGCTCGAACTCCCGCCGAGTCAGGTCGAGTCGGCGTCCGTCCAGGTCCACCGTGCGCGCCGCGGGATCCAGACACAGCCCGCCCACCCGTACGAGGTCGGTGTCCCTCGGCGGACGGCGCCGCAGCAGCGCCTGGAGCCGCAGCACCAGCTCCTGGAGGGCGAACGGCTTCACCAGATAGTCGTCCCCACCGGCCTGGAGCCCGGCTATCCGGTCGGCGGTCTCGTCGAGCGCGGAGAGCATCAGCACGGGTACGTCGTTGTCCTCCTCGCGCAGCGTCCGGCACACCTCGATCCCGCTGAGCCCGGGCATGGAGATGTCCAGCACGATCGCGTCCGGCGGGGTGCGCCGGGCGATGTCCAGCGCGGGCCGCCCGTCGTCGGCGAGATCCACGGTGAACCCGCCCAGCCGCAGCCCGCGTTCGAGTGACCGCCGTATCGCCGCGTCGTCGTCGACGACGAGGACCCGGCCCCGGTCTCCGCCCATCAGCACACCCCAGCTCGGAGGAACGGGCCGGTCGGTCCCGCCCGTCTCGTCGCCCATGGTGCACCAGCCGTCCGTCCCCCGGACCGGCGCGGTCCACCTGTCCGGATCCGGCCAGCCACGAAACGGTAACGAAGGACTTCGTGGCGGGAACAAGGAACGTGGGCGCAGCGTAATGTCCCGCATTGCCTGGGTGCTCGTGGGGGGTGACCCGGTGCTGGGAGGGGAGTGTCATGGCTGCCATGACGCGAGTTCGAAGCATGCCCCGGTTCGTCCGGGGCCGGCTGACGGCGGCTGTCGGCGCGGGGCTTCTGTGCGCGTGCCTGGCCGGATGTGGTCACGGCGGAGCGGCGACGGCCGACGCCTCCACGGCGTCCGCCGATCCTCTGGTGTCCGCGGCGCCGTCGTCCGCGCCCGCGTCGTCGCCCGAGGTGACGCCCTCGGTCGCCGAGCAGTCGACGCCGGCGGACACACCGACCACGCAGGAGGCCACGACGGCCGCCGCGCAGGAGACGGTGGCGGCCGGCGGTTCGGGCGCGTCGGCCCTGTGGGGCAAGGCATACACGGGCACCGCCAGCATCTCGGTCGACGTCTACGACTACTGCACCACCGACGGCTCCCGGCGCCTCGCGGGCAGCCGGACCTACTCCATGAACAGCACGCTGGACCTGGGCAGGCCGCAGGCCGGTGGCGACCAGACCGAGAACAACCCGTTCTCGATGCTGTTCGCGGCGGGCAATCCGGCCCAGGCGGGCGCGGTGTCCTTCAGGTCGTCGTCGGTCAGCACCGTCTCCAGCCAGGACCTGGCGGGACACTACCGGGATCCGAATCTCCTGCTGACGTACTGGGACATCGGCTGGTCCGACGGGGAGCTGAACGCCAGGCTGACGGACCCGCACGACCGTGAAGCAGTCGTCCTGAACCTCCTCAACTGGCCGGGTCTGCTGGTCGCCTGCCGCTCCGACCTCGGCCAGATGCCCGGCGGCTTCCCGCACGCACTGGCCGCGGGCACGACGTTCACGGGCCGGCTGGACGGCTCCGGCGCGTCACTCACCGCCCAGGGCGGCACCGTCGACGGCGTGGTCGCGTTCAAGTTCACCTTCGACGGCACGGCGTCGTGACGCCGTTACGGACCCGCGTCCCGGGAACGACCACGACGGGGCGGCGGGATCGCGGGGCGGAACGGCAGGCGGCCGGGACCGGCGAACGCGCGGCGACCGGACCGGGGGAGACCCGATGACGACACCGGACCCGCTGGACACCTGGAGCGTGCGGATCGCCGAGCGGGCCGCTCCCGGGGAGAGGGCGTTCGCGGCACAGACGGCTCGCGCGTACGCCGCGGGCGGCGCCTCCCGCCGCGACCTCTTCTCGTTACCCGCACGGGCTCCGGGCGGCATGGGCGGCGGAACGGTCTCCCTCCTTCCCGCCGTGCTCGACGGGCTGGCGTACGCCGCCGACTCCCTCAGATCCGCCCTGGGGAGCCCCGAGTTGAACAACCTCCTGTCGGCCACCGCACTCCTGGTCGGGTTACGAGCCCAGCGGAGCGCCGAGGCTGCGGCCCGAAGACCCGGCGAGGACGGCACCCCCTCGGGCGACGGTGACGGGCCGGTGGGTGAGGGCGCACCCGCACCGCCCGCCGCGGCCGACCCCCGTCCTGCCGCACCCACCCCGGAGACCGTCCGGGCCGCGCTGAGCATGAGCGCGCGGCTCCGGGCCCGGGGACTGGACCCCGGCGAAGCCGACGAACTGACGGCCCGGCTCGTGGCCCGGCTGGTCACCGAGGACGAACCCGCCGAGGTCGCGGCCTTCCTCGACGCGCTGATCGGTGACGAACCGCCCCGGCCACCGGACGGGCGGGGCACCCGGTACAGGAAACTGCGGCGGCTGCGCTCGGCGGCGTCGGGCCTGCTCCTCCGCGCCGGCCGCCCGCGCACGACGGGCCCCGGACCGTCGGCCGGTCCCGAGGGGACGAACCAGCGGTGAGCGGGACTTCATGAGCAGGACTTCATGAGCAGGGCTTCATGAGAAGGCCGCCGCCGCTCCGGACCGCCCGTCTGCTCCGGACCGCCCGTCCGCGCCAGACCGCCCGTTCCTGGGGGCCGCCGCCCTGGCTGTGGCTGACCCTTGCGCTCTTCCTCGCCCAGCTTCCCGCGCTGCTCGGACACGCCGTGGACGTGGGTACGGGACTCGACCCGTCCGGCGCGGCCGGACGCGGCCCCTTGGTGACCGCGGTGCTCGGCCTGGTCCAGCTCCTGCCCCAGTTCTTCCTGCTCGCGGCGGTCCTCGCGCTCCTCGCACCGCGGACGCGCTGCCGCGTCGTCGAGCGTCGGTACGGCCTCCTGGCCCCCGACCACCCGCTCATGGCGCCGCCCGCGCCGGGGAGCCGTGACCCGAGGCCCGCACCGCACTTCTCCGCCGAGATGGCGGCGTTCGTCCAGGAACACGCGCCGGGCGCCCGGCTCCGCCTGAGCACACGGGACGGACTCTCCGCCCGCGTCTATCCGGGCGGCCCGCGCACCGCCCGGATCGGTGTCTTCGCCCCGCTCGTCCATCTGTGGCAGACGGACACCGAGGCGGCGCGAGCGGTGCTCCTGCACGAGATCGGCCATCTGCGCCGGGGAGAACACCATGTCGCCGGGCTCGGGAGTCCCTTCACCACCCTGGTCCGCGTCTGGCCGTACGTCCTCGCGGTCTTCGTCGTCCTTCCCGTCACCCTGCTGTTCGTCACCGGCAACGCGACCGCGGTCCTGACGCTCGCCGAGGTCGTCCTGGTCCTGTGCGGGGTGCCCAAGGTGCTGCTCCTCGTGGTGGCGGCGCTGTGGTCGGCCGAGCTGGGCGCGGACCGCTTCGCGGCCCGGGCGGCCGGCGCCGACACCGTCGTACGCGCCCTGCACCGCCTGGAGAAGGGCGACCACGGAGGTCTCGCCCGGCTCCACCACCCGCCGGTCGGGATGCGTGTCCGGTGCGTCCGGCGAGCGGAGACCACCCGGGTCCGGCTTCTGCTGACGCTGCTGTGGCCCCTGGCGCTGCTCGCGCAGTCGGTCCTGACGATGCTGGGGGCGTTTCCCGCGTACGTGCTGCTGGGCGCGTCGGCCGACCGGGCCGCCCGCCAGGTCCTCGCACTGGCCCACGAGTCGCTGGCGGGGCAGCCCGCGTGGTGGGCCACCCTCGCCGTCGTGCTGGTCCGGCCGCTGGTGGCCGTGACCCGGCCCGCCGGGCGGGACCCGTCCGCGCCGGCCC
The DNA here is from genome assembly GCF_037940415.1 of Streptomyces sp. f51. NCBI lineage: Bacteria > Bacillati > Actinomycetota > Actinomycetes > Kitasatosporales > Streptomycetaceae > Streptomyces > Streptomyces sp. f51. Next base: position 6,969,882 of record NZ_CP149798.1, read on the forward strand.
GGGCCGCGACGGTCCACACGGCAGCCGTCCTCCTCCCGGCCCTTCTGCTCCTCGTCGGCCTGCTGCCCCTGGCCTCCCGTCCGGCGGGCGGTGTCTTCGCCGACGAACCGGCGGGGCCGGCCGCCCCGGCCCCACGGACACCCGGCGGCGCAACCGGAACCGGAACGGGAACGGGAACCCGCAGCGATGCCGGGTCCGGGGCGACCGCGTGTCCCAGCCGTTCCGCGCCGCCCGATCCGAGCCGTCCGCCGGGCCTGCCGGCCTTCGCACCCGGGAAGCAGCCCTCGTCCGGTGGTGGTCCCTCGCGCGGCCCGCGCACCTTCCGCACGCTCGCCGTCACCTCCGCCGAGCCCCTCTCGGGAACCCGTTCCCAGGCACAGGAGGTGGCCGCCCGGCTGCGCGGTGCCCGCTGGACACTGCGCGGCGACGGCACGCTGGCGGCCGACCTGCCCGAGGTCCCCGTCCTGCGCACCACGTCGGTCGACGCCACGACACGCCTGCTGACCGGGAAGCGCACGCGCCACACGGACGTCGGCGCGACGACGACCTGGATGGACGCCCGTCTGACGGGCGCCGGTCCGACGGTCGGGCTGGAGCTCGTCCGGGCCGCGACCGGGGTCACCCGGGCCGTGGTCGACTGCCGGGAGTTCACCGCGACGTCGAGCACCGCGCAACGCCTGTCCCTGACCTTGGGAAACGGCTAGAAGCCGGTCGGCGGACCGGTGGGCCCCGGTGATCCGTGGCCGCGCCGTCACCGTCGTGTCACAGCCCTGTCCGCACGTGAACCACGGAGGCCGCCGGGCGATCTGTAGCGACGAGTGCCGGTGAACGTCCGGCACCCGAACATCGCAATCGGGGGACCTCATGCAGTACGGGACGCATTTCGGGCCGCGTGTCCGCGGAGCCGCGCTGGCCATGGCGGCCATGTCGGCGGCCACGCTTCTGATGACCGCCTGCCAGCCGGGCCCGGACAGCGCGGGCTCCGCCGCCTCGCCGTCGGGCACCGCGAAGAAGCCGTCGGCCACGTCCTCGGGCACCCCGGCGTCCGCCGCGCCGTCCGGCGGTACGGGTGCCTCGGCCGAGCCCGCGGGCGACCACACCACGAAGGCGCCGGCATCGGTGCCGGCGACCGCGACGCCGGTGCCGAAGGTGAAGACCTGTGCGTCGGAGTCCCTGAAGGCGTTCATGTACCAGGCCGCTGTACGGCCCCCGGGCACCGGAACGGGTGCCGCGATCGTCGAGTTCACCAACATGTCCGGGGCGAAGTGCGCCCTTCAGGGGTACCCGACCGTCGCGGGCGCGGCCAACGGCTCCCCCGAGAAGAACCACCCGCTGACCGTGACCCGGTCGGGCCCCTCGTCCCGGGTGGTGCTCGCCCCCGCCGCCAAGGCATGGGTCAAGCTGACGTTCGTCCAGGTCCAGGGCGAGGCCGACGGCTACTGCGTGTCCGGGGCGACCCCGGTCTCGTACCCGACCCTGGTGGTGGGTCTGCCCGACAGCGGAGCGACCCAACTCGCCCTGGAGGACGGGGTGCTGGCCGAGTGCGACAACAAGGTGACGGTCACCGCGGTCACCGCGTCGAAGCCTTCCTGACCGCTGGTGGGTGTGCCGCCCGGAGAAGCCGTCCGTAGGCTGCCGGAGCGGGGCCGTGCGTGTCACGGCCCCGCGCGCGGTGTCCGGCCGCACCCCCTCCGCCGGACCTGCGGAACGGGCCCGGCCCGGACCCAGGGAACGGGGGGTGTCGTACACCACGTCCGGAGGCCGGGAATGCGGACACCGGGTGCGCTGTTACAGCTCACGTAACTGATTGGCATGCGCGAATCAAAGGTTTGCGCAGGGTGGGCGAAGGAGGACCTCATGGCACGCAGTACCGCGCGCCCCGTCGTCACGCTGAGGTCGACGGCCGGGACCGGCGCCACGTACGTGACGCGCAAGAACCGCGGCAACGACCCCGACCGGCTCGTGCTGCGCAAGTACGACCCGCAGGCGGGCAGGCACGTCGCGTTCCGGGAGGAGCGCTGACCGTGCGCCGGGTCTTCCCGGCGGACGCACCCGTTGTGTCCGCGGACGCGCCTTTCGCAACCGAGGGCACACCTGTCGTAACCGAGGAGGGAACCGCATGAGGCCTCACATCCACCCCGAATCCCGACCGGTGGTCTTCCGGGACCGCGCCGCGGGCGTCGCGTTCCTGACGCGGTCCACCGCGCACTCCAGCGAGACGGTCGCATGGGAGGACGGCGCGGTGCACCCGGTCGTCGACGTGGAGATCTCGTCGGCGAGCCATCCGTTCTACACCGGGACCTCGCGGGTCCTGGACACCGCCGGCCGGGTGGAGCGCTTCGAGCGCCGCTACGGCCGCACCGCGCCGAACCGGCACTGAGCGCCGGAGCAGGCCGGGATCGGCAGGAGGAGGACAGAGCCATGAAGGTACGCAAGTCACTGCGCTCGCTGAAGTCCAAGCCGGGGGCCCAGGTGGTCCGCAGGCGGGGCGTGGTCTTCGTCGTGAACAAGAAGAACCCGCGGCTGAAGGCCCGTCAGGGCTGACGGCGCGGCGGGCGAGAGCAACCGGTCCGGCCGGCGCACCCGCGCCGGCCGGACCGGACGCGTGTACGGGCGGGCATCTTGGCGGCGGAGCCCGCGGCTCGCTGACGCGCCGGTCCGCCGGGAGTTACGATCACGTTCGTGACGTGCCCTTCCTCCGCGGGCGACCGGATCGCCGCGGAGGGCGGTGCGGTGGACGCGCTGGATCCGATGCGTGACGGTCGCGCCGGGCGAAGTACTCCGAAGGGAGCCGTTCGTGACCACGGCCAAGGACTTGTTCATCATCACGATGGACAAGGAACCGGAACGTTCTGTGGGCCAGGGCGACCTGTCGCTCGCCCTGGCCGGAGCCGAGGTGATCGACCTCCTCGCCGGCGAGGTCATCACCCTGGACGGGGACCGGATGACACCGGCGCGGCAGCCCGCGACGGACGACCGGCTGCTGGGTGAGGCGGCGTCCTCGCTCGTGCGGCAGGTCCCGTACGAGCGGGTCGAGGACTGGCTCTGGCGCCGGGGGCGGGACCTGGCCAAGGCCTATCAGACCGACCTCGAACAGGCGGGTCAGCTCACCCGGCAGCGGCGGAGCAGGCTGCCCTTCGGCGGCGAGCGCATGGAGTTGGTGGACTCGCCGGCCCGCAGCCGGGCGATGCACCGCTGGGCGGCCGACGAGCCCGTCCTCGCCGCGCTCGCCGAGGTCGTCGGAATCCCCGCCGACCAGACCGACGACACCTCCTCCGTCGAGGACGAGGCGGTGACCACCGTCCTGGTCGCCGTGCACGACGCGGTGATGGAACTGGAGGCCGTCCGCCAGCGCCGGGCCATCGAGAACGCGGCGTTCGCCAACATCTGGCGCGGCGCCTGACGGACCCGGCAGACGCGGCGCCTGGCAGACCCGGCGCGGTGCCCGTCAGGCGCCGGGTGCGCCGGCACGAGACGCTCGGCCGCGGCGGTACGGGCAGACCGGCCCCGGTGGTGCAGGTGATCGACCGCGACGGTACGGGCGACCGACCACAGTGGTACGGGTGACCGGCCGCGGCGGCACGGGCGGACCGGCCCCGGTGGTGCAGGTGATCGACCGCGGCGGTACGGGCGTCCGACCGCAGTGGTACGGGCGGCAGGTCCCGCGGTACGGGGCTGACGGCGCCCACGCCATGAGCCGCAGGCTCGACCGTCATGCGCGGTCGGCCAGGCTTCGTGACGGGCGGCGGGTGCCGCGGTACGGGCTGCCGGCGCCCACGCGGAGAGCCGCGGGCCCGACCGTGACCCGCGGTCGCTCAGGCTTCGTGCCGGACCGGTCCAGCGGTACGAGGACTGGTCCTGTGGCGCGAGCGGACGGCTCCGGAGTCCTGGGAGCCTCCGCCCGAAGCGGACGAGGAGGGGCTCAGCGGTACGCGCGGACCGTCCAGGGGTCCACGCGCACGGGCCCGGAGCGGACGAGCGCCGGCCCGGAGCCCACGACGGCCGGGCGCACACGGTGAACCCGGCGGCGCGGGGCGGCGGTTGACCTCCGTCCGCCGTCCCGCGCCCGGGATCACTCGGCGGCCTCGCGGGCCCGCCGCTCGCTCTCGCGTGCTTCCTGGAGATGCGCGTCGACACGCTGCGCCCGCCGGGGCAGCAGCGAGTCCGTGACGCGCTGAAGCGTCTTCGTCAGCGGGTGTCTGTCCTGCCCGGTCGCCGAACTCCGCGCGGCGGAGGCCGCGTCGCGGTACTCGGCCATCTCGGCCAGCGCCGCGTGGGCGAGCTCGGTCGCCTCGCGGTACAGATCACGCGACTTCGTCATCGCGTCGAGCGCTTCGGAGTACGAGGCCACCAGGGTGCGCGCGCGGACGAGTTCCTCCTCCATGGTGAGCAACTGCCAGTCCTCGCGCAGCGCCGTGAAGGCCGCAGCCGCGTCGTCCGGCAACGGCCACGGCAGCGCGGCGAACTGCACGATCCTGTCGAGGAGTTCGGTCGGCTTCGAACCGTCGAGGAAGACGCTGCGCACCCTGAACGCCTGCTCGTCGAACCCGGTCCGGGCGGGGTTGCCGGACAGGATCACGGCCCCGCCGCGCGGCACGGACGTCCCCAGGTCGCCGAGCGCCCAGTTGACGGCGTGGAACTGCTCGGGCGTGGCCCGGTGTTCGACCACACGATGCCGCAGCGCGGGCGGCAGCAGCCGGACCAGCGGGAGGCGGCCCTCGGCGTCGGGGGTCATCGCCTCGTGCACGAAGACGTTGATGCTCCAGCTGTGCCGGGCGACGTCCTTGACCAGCCGGCGCAGCGCCGCGTCGTCCTTCGGCAGCGGATTGATGTCCTGGAGCAGCAGTCCGGCCACCGCGTCACGCTCCCAGGACAGATCGCTCCGCTCGGGCCAGAGCAGCGAGGCGGGGGAGGGCCACCCGGGATCCCAGGGCCTCTCCGCCTCGGCCGCCAGGGTCCAGCGACGCTCGCCGTCCACCTGCTCGCGTCCGTCGGTCGCGAGCCGCGCCCGTACGGTCACGTCCTCGTCGACGAACCACCGCGCCTCGAAGACATGGCCGTCCGGCGTCGCGGCGTTCTCCTTCTCCAGGAAATCCTGGATCCTTTCGCTGTTCTTCAGTTCCCGCAGGTGCTCCCGGAGAGCGTGCTGCGGCGCGGGGCCCGTATGGCGCCCGGCGGCCAGCCAGACTGTTTCCGGGGCGATGGGACGCTCTGTGGAGGACTTCGGCATGAGTCACTTTGCTGGTGGGGTGCGGTGTGCCCTCCCAGTATGGTCGCCTTTGGCCACGAACAGGGAGGCGAGGCCCCCTGGAATCACGGACCTCCGCCATCGGGTGACTATGGGCGTTTCGTTGACGGTCGACCGTATTGCGGCCATCGCGAGGAATCCGGAGCGCGCCGCCGATCGCGGGCCCGGCTCGTCCGGACGGCACCCCCGGCCGGGGTCCGGGGCCGCGCGCGGACCGGCGGCTCCGGACCCCGGGTCCGCGGAGGGCGCGGACCTGCGAGGACGGGAGACGGGTCGCGACCGGACGGAACCTCGCCGACGGCCGGCGCCGGTAGGGTTGCGGTCGGAGAAGGGGCGGACGCGGATGCGGCAGCGGGTGACCATGAGCGACGTGGCGCGAGCCGCGGGAGTCTCGTCCGCCACCGTCTCGTACGTACTGAGCGGAAAACGCCCGGTCACCGACGAAACGCGCGAAGCGGTCGAATCCGCCATCGACCGGCTCGGTTTCAGCCTCAACCCCGTCGCCCGGAGCCTGCGGACGGGCAAGTCCACCATGGTCGCCCTCGTCGTTCCGGACATCGCCAACCCCTTCTACGCGCTGCTCGCCCGCTCGATACAGGACGAACTGCGCGGCCGGGGCTACCACGTCCTGGTGAGCAGCACGGGGGCGCGGCGGGACGAGGAGGAGGCGCTGCTCCAGGAAGCGGTGCACCAGCGGTTCGCCGGCGTGGTGATGACGCCCTTCCGCCTCGCGACCGACGCCTTCGACGGGCTGCGCGGCGCGGGGATCCCGGCGGTGGTCAGCGCCGACGTCCCGTTCGGCGACGTCGATCTGGTGACTCCCGATGCCGACGGCGCGGTCCGTGAGGCGCTGGACCACGTGGCGGCGACCGGCCGGCGGCGCATCGGTGTCATCGCCGGGCCGCTGGACGCCGCGGGGGGCGATCCCCGCCTGGAACGTGTGCGGCGGCACGCGGCCGAGGCGGGGCTGCGCATCGCGCCGGAGCACATCGTCCACGGCGAGCACACGCGCGAGGCGGGGGCGGAGGGCTTCGAGCGGCTGATGCGCGCCGGGCTCCGGCCCGAGGCGGTGCTGTGCGGCAACGACATCACGGCTGTCGGCGCTATGGACACGGCCGAGCGCCTGGGGCTCGACATCCCCGGCGATGTGTCACTGGTGGGGCACGACGACATCGAGTTCGCCTCGCTCGTGCGGCCGCGTCTGACCACCATCCGCTACCCGGCGCGCGAGGTGGGCCGGGTGGCGGCCGGGCTGCTGCTGGAGCAGATCGACGGCCGGACGGCGAGAAGGACCGTGCGGGTCGGCGCGGTCTTCGTGCCGCGCGGCTCGGTCTGACACGGCCCGGCCGCCGCCTGGCCGAATCACGCACCGCCCGGCGCCCTCGCGGGCCGGTAAACGCCCCTCCCGCCACGTCTGTTCCCGTTCCGCGGCTTTGCCGGATCGATGTCGAGCGACGGTGGCGTAATCGATTACGTTGCGCGAGACTGGACGGCGGCCGCATGCCCGACCGGGGACGGACAGCCCCATGACCCGCCGTCAGTCTGTCGCATTTGACGGTGAATGGCCCGCAAGTTGATTTGTGCTGCCTGTAAACAAAATCAACCGGATCCTGTTTGCTTTTGGTTGCCGACGTCACGAAAGCCAACACTGTCGTCCGTGGCCCGGGGGCTTGTCGCGCGCCGGTTCGCCAACCGGCCCAGGTGCCGGTCCGGACGGCACGCGCCCGTCGCTCCCGCCTCATTTCGGGCGCCAGTACAGACAGTTAGACCCGACTCCGGTGGTCAGTGACGTGTCGGTCACGTTTCGGGCAAGGCGAGTGCGAGGTCTTGACGCGGTGGCGACATGAGGCTGTCATTACGCCCACGTTGTTCGGTCGAGTTGGTTTCTGATCGATTTCCGGCCTCCCCGCCGTCCGACTCGACCGAACCCTGCCCTCAGGAGCCGCCATGTACCTTCCCCTCTCGGGTCCGTCCGCCCCGACCCCCAGCCGTCGCACCCTGCTCCGCGGAATCGGCGGCGCGGCCGTCCTCGGCGCCGGCATACCCCTGCTGAGCGCCTGCGGCAGCAGCGGCACGGCGTCGGACCCCAAGACGGTCACGGTCGGCTCCAACGCGTCCGACGCCGTGCCGAAGAAGGCCTTCGCCGACGTCTACGCGGCCTACAAGAAGCAGTCCGGCATCACGGTCGACGTCAACACGAAGGACCACAACACCTTCCAGGAGCAGATCAACTCGTATCTGCAAGGCACCCCGGACGACGTCTTCAACTGGTTCGCCGGCTACCGCATGCAGTTCTTCGCGGCCAAGAAGCTCGCGACGCCCATCGACGACGTGTGGGCCAAGATCGGGGACAACTTCCCCGACGCGATGAAGAAGCTCAGCAAGGGCGAGGACGGCAAGTACTACTTCGTGCCGATGACCACGTACCCGTGGGCGGTCTTCTACCGCAAGAGCGTCTTCCAGCAGCACGGCTACAAGGTCCCCACCACCTGGGACGAACTCGTCGCCCTGTGCAAGCAGATGAAGAAGGACAAGCTCGTCCCGATCGCCTTCGGCGACAAGGACGCCTGGCCCGCGATGGGCACCTTCGACCAGATCAACTTCCGCCTCAACGGCTACGACTTCCACGTCCAGCTCATGGCGGGCAAGGCATCCTGGACCGACGCCAAGGTCAAGGCCGCCTTCGACCACTGGGCCGAACTCCTCCCGTACCACCAGGACGGCTTCATGGGCCGCACCTGGCAGGACGCGGCCCAGACACTGGTGGCCAAGAAGGCCGGCATGTACCTCCTCGGCACCTTCGTGGCCCAGCAGTTCACCAACAAGGCCGACCTGGACGACCTCGACTTCTTCCCCTTCCCGGAGATCAACTCCGCGTACGGGCAGGACACCGTGGAGGCGCCCACCGACGGTCTCATGGTCAGCAAGGCCCCCAAGAACCACGACGGCGTCCTCAAGCTCCTGGAGTACATGGGCAGTCCGGCCGCGGAGGAGCTCTACCTCAAGGGCGACCCGAGCGTGGTGGCCGCCTCCAGCAAGGCCGACACCTCCGCGTACTCGGCGCTCCAGAAGAAGGCGTTCGACATGATCGGGGGTGCCAAGTCCCTGACCCAGTTCATGGACCGCGACTCCCGCCCGGACTTCACCTCCACGGTGATGCAGCCCGGACTCCAGAAGTTCCTCCAGAACCCCAAGGACGTGGACAGTCTGCTGTCCTCGATCGAGCGCCAGAAGAAGCAGATCTTCGCGACCGCGTGAACGACACCATGACCACCGACACCACCACGAAGTCCCCGGAGGCGGCCGACGCGCCGCCTTCGGGTGCTGCCTCCGCTCCGAAGCGGGCCGCACGGGGCCACCGCCGCCTGCTGACCCGCCGTGACCGGATCACACTCGCCTTCATGGCGGGCGTGCCCACGGTCCTGCACGTGGCCCTCGTCTGGGTCACCGCCCTCGCCTCCATCGCCCTCGCCTTCACCACCTGGGACGGCATCGGGTTCGACTCCATCCAGTGGGTGGGCCTCCAGAACTTCCGGCAACTCTTCGCCGACAACCCGCAGTTCTGGCCCGCCCTCCAGCACAACGTCGTCTGGTTCGTCGTCCTCATCCTGATCCCGACACCGCTCGGCCTCTTCCTGGCCGTCCAGCTCGACAAGAACATCCGCTTCAGCCGCGTCTACCAGACCGCGTTCTTCCTGCCGGTCGTCATCTCGATGGCCTGCATCGGCTTCGTCTGGCAGCTCGTCTACAACCCGGACACGGGCCTGATCAACAGCCTCATCGGCGCCAACAAGCCGGGCCACTACATCGACTGGATCGGCGACCCCAAGCTCAACCTGTGGGCCGTCCTCGTCGCGGCCTCCTGGCGCCACACCGGCTACATGATGATCCTCTACCTGGCCGGCCTGAAGGGCATCGACCCCTCGCTCAGAGAGGCGTCCTCGCTGGACGGCGCCAACGAGTGGCAGACGTTCAAGCACGTCGTCTTCCCGACGCTGCGCCCCACCAACACGGTCGTCCTGGTCGTCACCATCATCGAGTCGCTGCGCGCGTTCGACCTGGTCTTCGTCTTCAACAAGGGCGCCCAGGGAACCGAGTTGCTCTCGATCCTGGTGACCAACAACATCATCGGCGAGTCCAGCCGGATCGGTTACGGCTCCGCGATCGCGGTGGTCCTGCTCGTCATCTCGCTCGTCGTGATCATCCCGTACCTGGTGGCCACCTTCCGGAAGGAGCGGCGATCGTGAGCGCCCCCACCCTCGCGGCCGGCGGGCGGGCGCGGCGCGCGCCCGTCCGGCCCGCCCGCGTCCTGCTGCACGTCTTCCTCGCCGGCACCGCGCTGGCCTGGCTCGCCCCGCTGCTGTGGGCGATGTTCTCGGCCCTGCGCCCGTACGGCGAGACCAGCGCCAAGGGCTATGTGTCCTGGCCGGACACCCTGAACTTCGACAACTTCAAGAACGCGTTCGAGCAGTCGGACATGACGCACTACTTCGTCAACACCCTGCTGATCGCGGTGCCGGCCGTGCTGCTGACGCTGTTCCTGTCCTCGATGGTCGCCTTCTACGTCAGCCGCTTCGACTTCCGCCTCAACCTCTTTCTGCTGCTGGTCTTCACGGCCGGCAACCTGCTGCCACAGCAGGTCGTCATCACCCCGCTGTACCGGATGTACCTGCTCACCGACCTGCCGGGCATCACGGCGAGCGGCAAGCTGTACGACTCCGCGCTCGGTCTGGTGCTCATCCACGTGGCGTTCCAGTCCGGGTTCTGCGCGTTCGTGCTGAGCAACTACATGCGCTCGCTGCCGCACGAGCTGACCGAGGCCGCGCTCGTGGACGGAGCGTCGGTGTGGCGGCTGTACTGGCAGATCACCCTGCCCCTGTGCAAGCCCGCGATGGCGGCACTGGCGACGCTTTTGTCGATCTGGATATACAACGACTTCTTCTGGGCCCTCGTCCTGATCTCGACCGGCGAGAACATGCCGATCACCTCGGCGCTCAACAACCTCTCCGGCGAGTACTTCACCGACCCCAACCTCGTCGCCTCCGGCGCCCTGCTCACCGCGATCCCCACGCTCGTCGTGTACTTCGCGCTCCAGCGGCAGTTCGTCAGCGGTCTGACCCTCGGTGCCAACAAGAGCTGAGACGACACCCTCCGGAACTCCCAGGCGGCTTCACGTGAAAGAGAACGACGTGCCCCCATCCTTCACCCCCGTGGCCTCCGTACCCGTGGACCCGCGCACCGCACGGGTCCACGAGGAGGGCTGGCAGTCCTGGAGCCCCAGCGGCTCCTACGCCCTCGACGACACTCCGTACCGCCCGACGAACGACAACTGGGCGACCGTCTGCTACCGGCCCGGCCGCACCGTCCCGCCCGCGACCTTCCAGGGCGAGGGACTGCTCGCGCTGGACCCGGGCGACGGCTCCCCGGTCCGGCTGTGGGCCGCGCCCGACCCGGCGGGACCGGTCCCCTCGATCCGGCTGACCGTCCGGGACGGCCGCGCCGAGATCAGCGCCGACGGCCCCGTCACCGAGTCCTCCCACTCCGGACCGGACGGAATCCAGGGCGCGCTCGCCGCCTGGGCCGACGCCCTCGCGATCCCCGCGCCGCGGCCCGCGCCGACGGTGTGGTGCTCCTGGTACGAGTACTTCACCGCCGTCACCGAGGACGACATCCACGAGAACCTCCAGGCGATGGACACCCTCGGCCTCCCCGTCGAGGTCGTCCAGATCGACGACGGCTACCAGAGCGCCCTCGGCGACTGGCTCACCCTCTCCGGCCGCTTCCGCTCCCGCGCGGCCCTCGCCGACACCATCCGCGCGCGCGGCCGCCGCGCGGGCATCTGGACCGCCCCGTTCCTCGTCGCGCCGCACAGCGAACTCGCCGCACACCACCCCGAGTGGCTGGTCCACGACGAGCAGGGCGCGCCCGTGCACGCCGGGCACAACTGGAACCACGACCTGTTCACCCTCGACATCACCCACCCCGAGGCCCGCGCGTATCTGTCCGAGGTCTTCACCACCCTGCGCGCCGAGGGCTACGACTACTTCAAGACGGACTTCCTCTACGCGGGAGCCCTGGACGGCGTACGGCACTCCGGAGCCGACGCCCCGACCGCCTACCGCGACGGAATCGCCCTGATCCGCGAGGCCATCGGCCCCGACGCCTACCTCCTCGGCTGCGGAGCCCCGGCCCTGCCGTCCATCGGCCTGTTCGACGCGATGCGGGTCAGCCCCGACACGGCACCGCACCGGCGCCCCGAGGCGGGCGACTACAGCCAACCCGGCCAGGACGCGGCCGAGTTCACCGGCGCGGGCCGCCAATGGCAGCACGGACGCCTGTGGATCAACGATCCCGACTGCCTGATGGCCCGCCCCGCCGTCGAGACCCGCGAACGCTGGGCGGCCCATGTCGAGGCCACGGGCGGCCTGATGGCCTCCAGCGACCGGCTGCTGTCCCTGGACGAGTGGGGCGTGGCCACCACCCGCCGACTGCTGTCCCCGGGAGGGTCCGCATGAGCGCCGAACGCACCCTGTCCGTCCCCGGCATCGTCTACGGCGGCGACTACAACCCCGAGCAGTGGCCCGAGGAGACCTGGGCCGAGGACATGCGCCTGATGCGCGAGGCCGGCGTCACCATGGTCAGCGTCGGCATCTTCTCCTGGGCACTCATGGAGCCGGCCGAGGGCACGTACGACTTCACCCGCATGGACCGGGTCCTGGACCTCCTCCACGAGAACGGCATCGCCGCCGACCTCGCCACCCCGACCGCCGCGCCCCCCGCCTGGTTCTTCCGGGCGCATCCCGAGGCGCTCCCGGTCGACCGGGACGGCCGGACGCTGACCTACGGCAGCCGCCAGACCTTCTGCCCGAGCAGCCCCGCCTACCGCGAGGCCGCCCTGCGCGTCACCGAGGCCCTCGCCGAACGCTACGCCGCCCACCCGGCCGTCGTGATGTGGCACGTCCACAACGAGTACGGCTGCCACAACGCGGCCTGCTACTGCGACACCAGCGCCCGGTCCTTCCGCCGCTGGCTGCGGGCCCGCTACGGCGACGACCTCGCGGCCCTCAACCACGCCTGGGGCACCACGTTCTGGAGCCAGTGGTACCACGACTGGGAGGAGGTCCTGCCGCCGCGCGCCACCGGCGCCGTACCCAACCCCACGCACCAGCTGGACTGGCGCCGCTTCTGCTCCGACGAACTGCTGTCGCTGTACACGGCGGAGCGGGACGTCCTGCGCGCCGCCGCCCCGTCGACCCCGGCCACCACCAACTTCATGGTGATGGACGTCTTCGACGCGCTCGACTACTGGCGGTGGGCCCCGGAACTCGACATCGTCTCCAACGACCACTACCTGATGTCCGCCGACCCGGCCTCCGAGATCGACGTCGCCCTGTGCGGCGATCTGACCCGGTCGCTCGCCGGCGGTCCCTGGCTGCTCATGGAGCACTCCACGGGCGCCGTCAACTGGCAGCCCGTCAACCGCGCCAAGGTCCCCGGCGAGATGCGCCGCAACGCCCTGGCCCACGTGGCCCACGGCGCCGACGGCATCGCCTACTTCCAGTGGCGGGCCGCCAAGGCGGGCGCCGAACAGTGGCACTCGGCCATGCTCCCGCACGCGGGCACGGACAGCCGCATCTGGCAGGACGTGGTCCGCCTCGGCGCCGACCTCGGGGCCCTGGCCGAGGTGCGCGGCAGCACCGGCACGGCCGAGGTTGCCATCGTCTGGGACTGGAACGCCCGCTGGGCCCTGGAGCTGCCCTCCCAGCCCAGCGGCGCCCTGCGGTACCAGGACCTGGTGCGGGCCTGGTACGAGCCGCTGTGGCGGGCGGGCGTGGCCGTCGACTTCGTCCGCCCGGACGCGGACCTGTCGGCCTACCGCCTGGTCCTGGCCCCGAGCCTCTACCTCGTCGACGACGCGGGCGCGGCCAACCTGAGCGCGCACGTCGAGCGCGGTGGCACCCTCGCCGTCGGCTTCCACAGCGGCGCCGTCGACGAGAACTGCCACATCAGGCTGGGCGGTTACCCGGGAGCGTTCCGTGAGACCCTCGGCATCCGCGGCGACGAGCTGTTCCCCCTGCTCCCCGGCGAGTCCGCGGGCCTGACGGGCCAGGTGCCACCGGGGGCCACGGCCACCCTGTGGTCGGAGCGGGTGCGCCTCAACGGCGCCGAGGCGATCGCCACGTACACGGACGGACCCCTGGCCGGTGTTCCCGCCGTGACACGGAACGCCCAAGGGACGGGCACCGCCTGGTACTTGGCGACGTTCCCGGACCCGGACACCCTCGCCGCGCTGCTGGACCGCGTGCGCGCCGAGGCGGGGGTGGCCGACGCGGGTGACGTCCCGCCGGGAGTGGAGAGCGTCCGCCGCCGCGGCCGGGACGCCGACTACGTGTTCCTCATCGACCACGCGGGCCGGGGCGCGGAGATCCCCGTCCCGCCGGGAGCCACCGAACTCCTCACCGGCAAGCCCCTGTCGGGCTCGGTGAGGATCGAACCCGGTGAGATCGCGGTGGTGCGGGAGCCTCGGACGACCGACGGGTGAGGCGCCGTCCGGCGGGGCGGGTCCGGGCCCGCCCCGCCGAACGGATCAGTGCAGCGGCAGCACGGCGGTGTGTTCCTCCCGCACGGCGTCCAGGGAACGGGGGTCCAGGCCCAGCAGGCGCAGGATCGTGGGCGCGATCTGTGCGGTCCGCACACCCGCCGTGTCACGGACACCCTCCGGAACCGAGGCGCCGGACACCACCAGGGGGACGTCGAGGTCGTCGGCGTGGGCGCCACCGTGCTCGGCGATCTTCTTGGTCCCACCGGTGTAGACGACCCCGTACTGCGTGAGACCGAACACGTCGGGAACGCGGGTGTCGCCGGCCGCGGCGTGGAAGTACCGGGCCGCGGCCCGTCCGGCGTAGACCTTCGCGAGCCCGCCGTGGGTGAAGGACCTGGGCGCCGCGTCGATGTCGGTGCCGGTGCCGCTGCGGCCGAGCAGGTAGTCCTTGGCGAACTCCGTGGCGGCCCGGGAGCGGTCGGTCAGCCAGAGGAGCATCGCGTCGTCGTCCACGGCGTGCGCGACCAGGTTCCCGGCACCGGGGTGGAGCTGCTTCCAGGCGGCGTCGAGGCCGGCCAGCAGCGGGGCGTCGTCGATCCGGGTGAGCGCGGCCGGGTCGGTCGGCGACTGGCCGTGCTTGGCGGACAGGATGACCGTGGTGCTGCCGGCCAGATGGCGCCGGGCGAGCTCCGACGTCAGTTCGCCGATCCGGGCGTCGACGAAGTCCAGGTTCTTCTCCAGCAGCGGCCCGGGCACGCTCCCGGCCGTGTAGCCGCCCTTGAGACCGTCGGAGGCCGGCAGCTTCTGCGCGGTGGAGACCGACTGGAAGTTCAGCCCGAAGACCGCCGGGGTGCCGACCCGGTGGGTGCCGCCGTGGTCGTAGCCGTCGATCTCGTTCAGGACGGCCTTCACCTTGTAGCCGTCGTACTGCTCGGTGGCCCGGTTGTCCTTCGTCCAGTCGTTCCCGGCCGGGTAGCCGAGGGCGTCGCTGTTGATCTCTGGTGTGAACAGGTCCTGGACACCGCTGCCCGAGGGGCCGCCGAGGATCTCGTACGCGGGGTGCTTGTCCGACCACGCGGTGCGCAGGCCCGCCGCGCGGGCCACCTCGAAGACGGTGTTCACCCTGAGGTACGCGTGCGGCGGGAGCGGCCGGCACGTGTGCGGATCGACCGGCAGCTTCGCGGTGTCGAGCAGGCCCGCCGGCGCGCCCGTCATCGACAGGATGCCGTCCGGCAGACCGGTCAGGCCCTGGCCCGCGTCGAGCGAGGAGGGCTTGCGGTCCAGGTCCTCGGTGAGGTCCACCTCGGCGCCGGGCCGCACCCCCTGGCAGGCGGTGGTCCCGGCCGGGAGCAGCGCGGAGTCGTAGGTGTCGTCGTAGTAGACGCCGGTGGTGCCCGGGCCGCCGCCCGTCACCTGGGCGACCATGCCGGGGAAGGAGTCGGACGGGGTCGTGGTCCTGGCGTGGGTGTACTCCACACCGCCGCCCACCAGCCGCGCCAGCGCCGACTTCGGGTGCAGGGAGACGTACCGGGCCAGGTCCGCCTGGTGCAGTCCGTCGACGGAGACGAGCAGCACGTGCCGGGTGTCGTCCCGGCGGTGGGAGGCGGCGAAGGCGTCGGGCTGGGCCAGGGTCGCCCCGGTCAGCACCCCGGCGGCGGTGAGCAGGGCCGCGGACCTGACATGGTGTCTGGACATCGAGTTCTCCCAGGTGTTCGGGGTGCGATTGCCGCAGCCATCAGAGTCGCGTCCCGTGTACCGCAAACGGCACATGTGTGAACGCATGCGGAATGACCGGTCGGTACTTCGCCAAGCGGGCCCGGCGGGGCTCAAGTCCGTTCACCCAAGGGGCACTTGATGGCACCGTTCGGTCGTGTACGTCCTCAGCGCAGCGGCCGGTCGGGCGGGGGCAGCAGCGGGCCCAGCGGCCCCAGGTCGAGGTTGAGATCCTCGAGGGTGAGTCCGTGGCTCGCGCACAGGTCCCTCATCCGGTCGTGCAGGACCATCAGCGTCGTTCCGAGCCGCTCCTCGTCCTCCTCGCTGAGGTCGCCCTGGTCGACCCGCCGCAGCGCCTGACGTTCCATCACCTGGCGCAGCAGCTCGACCAGGGTCAACACCAGGCGCAGGAGGTCGCGTTCGACCGTGTCGGGGTCGGTGTTGATCCGCCCGGCCGCGGAACGGCCCCGTACACCCGGCCGTGGTCCGTCCGCGGGCTCGGCCGGCAGCAGCCGGAAGGCCCGCGCCGCGGCCTCCGCCGCCTCTTCGAGGGGATCGGCGGGCCCGGAGCCGCCGTCGCGCTCAGCCGTCATGGCCGCCCCGCAAGGGGTCGGGCCGGTCCCAGGGCGACGGGTTCTCCGAGCTGACGGACACGATCAGCGCGCGCAGCGACACCCGTACGAGATCGATGTCGGCGACGGACAGCACCACGTCACCCACCAGGACCACCCCTCCGGCGAGAAGGCGGTCCAGCAGGTCGACGAGAGCGACCTGACGGTCCGGCAGCGGTTGCGCGGCGGCGGAACCGCCGGACCCCGTCATGGTTCGCCACCTGGTACGGCGCGGTCGTCCGTGCCGTCCTCGGGCATCGCGAACGAGTACGGCACCCACGGGCCCGTGACCTCCACGCGGACCCCCGCGAGGCCGTCGCCCGCGCGGGCGGCCTCGGCGCGGAAGGCCTCGCTCCGCCCACGGGGCACCAGGAAGGCGTCGTTGAACACGTTCTCCCCCGCGTCACCGGCCAGGACGCCCTGCTGGGGCCGGTGGGCCGCCCGGTCGGTCGCGTACGCGCGTGCCACGTCCGCGACCCGCTCCGCCGCCCGTCCGGCCGCCCGGTAGACGGCGTCCCGGTCGCCGCGCTGCCGCCTGCGGGCGTTGAGATAGGCACGCCCCGGCGTCATGTCCGCCGGGGCGGAGTCCGGGTCCGCCGGGGCGGCCTCCCGCGCCGCCGGATCGGCGGGCGCGGTCGCCTCCACATAGATCTTGACCCCCCATTCGACCTGGCCGGCGAGGAGATCCAGACGCTCGGCGAACAGCCGCAGGGCGGAACGCAGCATGTCACGGGCGCTGCCGTCGTCCACGTAGACGGTCGCCAGACGCAGCGGCAGGGCCGGGGTGCGGGCCGCGACCTCCTCGACGACCGCGTGGTGCGCCCGCGCGACCGCCTCCAGCCAGTCCAGGTCCTCCAGATGGTGGCGGAGCCCCTCCTCGCGGAAGTCCGCCGCCGGCACCCGGCTCACCACGAGCACGATGTCGCCGCCGTCCTCGTCCCCGGTCCCGCTGATCAGGCGGACCGGCGTACCGGCCACTCCCGCGAGCCCGGTCAGGGACGGCGCGAGGTCCGGGTGCGCGCGGGCCACGGCGTACGCGTAGGTGACGTCCTCACTCGCCGGCGTCGTCATCGCGTTCAGCTCTTCGGCGGGCGGTGGCGCGCGGTTCGGCTTCCACCTCGGGGATGTTCCTGTCCCGGCGCAGGGCGTTCAGCTCGGCGCGCAGTCTGCGGTTCTGCTCGGCCAGCGACGGCTCGTCCGCGGCCCGGGAGGACAGCGAGGGGTCGTGTTCCCACCAGTCGATGCCCATTTCCCTGGCCTTGTCGACCGAGGCGACCAGCAACCGGATCTTGATCGTGAGCAGTTCGATGTCGAGGAGGTTGATCTTGATGTCGCCCGCGATGACGATGCCCTTGTCGAGGACGCGCTCCAGGATGTCGGCCAGGTTGGCGGACGATCCCTGCGCGTACGCGGGCGCGGCCCGGGACGGATAGTCCCCCAGCCGGCGGGAGAGAGGTTCGCTCACGACGGGCCGCCCTGTTCATGAACCCTGATCTCGTCCAGCCGGTCCAGGAGTTGGTCCTCCAGCCCGTCGAACGTCTCCTCGTCGATCTCACCGGCTACCAACTGCCTGTCCAGTTCGGCGAGTTGGAGTCGGATCGGCGCGGGGTCGTAGTACTCGTTCTCGGCGGCCTCCAGAACCTGGTCCATCACCCAGGCGACCCCGCGCACGGGCGCCAGGGGAAGCGTGACGAGTTGTGTGAACAGTCCCATGGTGTCCCCATCAGCTGAAGCTGTACGGAGGGAGCGGACCGTTGAGCCGGAACGTGAACGCCTCGCCCATCTGGTGCGCGAGACTCAGCTCGGTGGCGAGGAAGAGCTCGTCCTGGTCGGCGCTCACGAGGAACGAGACGCTGAGGAAGTCCGTTCCGGCGGGCGGTGAGGAGTCGATCTCCCGGGCGAACGGGCGGAGCGCCTCGATCACGCCCGAGGCCAGTGCCTCCTGTCGGGCCCGTGTCTCGTTGGCCACCAGCTCGCCGAGCTGCAACGGCGCGTCGGGGGCCGCGGTGCCGGCGCGGATCTCGTCGTTGAGCTGCCGGGCCGTCTCGGAGTCGGTGAGGATCTCCCGCAGCAGCGTCTCCTCGTCCTGCGCGGCCTTCAGGTTGTACTCGACGCAGCCCTCCAGTCGGCGCAGCCGATCCGCGTAGTCGTCGGCGCCCGACTCCAGCGCGTCCCTGACCGCGTCCTCGTCCGGCGCGGTGTAGCCGAACCTGATGGGCAGCACGGTGCCGTCCGTCAGGAGACGCTGCTGGACCTCCTGGTGCCGGCCGATGTCGCGGCGCTTGGGTCGCAGTTCGTCCGGCGCGTCGCTCACGACCGCGCAGAGCGGTCCCGCGGTCACCGTGCGCAGCGGCGGCGAGGAGGCGCCGACTCCCTCCAGGCCGTCGAGGCGCAGCGGGTGGTCCTTGAAGGTGATCGAGTAGATGTATACCGCCATGGCTCACTCCTCGTCGCGAGACGAGCTTCGCTCCCGCCGGGAGGAGCGCCGGGCCGGCCGCCGCTTCCGCTCCACCGTCTCCGCCTCCTCCTCTCCCTCCGCCTCGTCCTCGTCGCCGCCGCCCTTGCCGGTCACTTCCCGGATCGTGTCGGTGACCGCTTCGGCGGCGCCGCTCAGGGCTCCCTTGGACTTGCCCCGCGCACCGGATTCCATCGTGTCGCCGACGATGTCGGTCAGCTGGGCGGGTGCCTTCCTGCCGGATTCCAGGTCGAGACGGTTGCACGCCTCGGCGAAGCGCAGATAGGTGTCGACGCTGGCCACGACGATGCGTATGTCGATCTTCAGGATCTCGATGCCCACGAGGGACACCCGGATGAAGACGTCGATCACGAGACCGCGGTCGAGTATGAGTTCCAGGACGTCGTAGAGGCTGCTGCTTCCACCGCCCCGGGCGACGCCGCCGCTGCTCTGCGGCACCACAGTCATGGTGCCTCCCTTCACCGGCCGTGATGTCTCAGCGCCGGTCGATTTGTCCACGCGTGTATCGGCGCTTCCTCTCGTAGGCCACCAGTTCGCCCTCCTTGTCCAGGGTCACTCGGTAGGTGGCCATGACACTGGTGGTCTCGGGGACGCGCTCCAGTTCGAGTACCTCCACATCGGCGTCCCAACCGTCGTCCGTGGGTCTGATCGCGGAAACGGACTCGGGGGCTCGGCCGAGCAGCGAGGTGAGCTGCTCCACCGCCGAGCGCATGGCCCGTGCGGCGCCTCCGGACCGGCGGGACGGGGCCGCGCCGTCCCCGGCCGGGCGTCGTGCCGTACCGCGGCCGGCGCTCGATCGGCGTTTGGCGGGTTCTGCTGCGGCCATGGTGTCTCCGGTCGTCGGGACGGACGCCGTACTCCGACATATGTGCAATCTCATCATATAGGGGTACTTGGGGCGTCAGGTAAGGAGGACCTCTCCCGGGGCCGCCCGTCGACCACGCCGTCCCGGGGGAGCTGGGGGCTGCGTTGTCCGAAGGGAAAGAGTCCATGAACGACACAACCAAGCTCGCTCTGGCCGCGGCTGTCGCCGGAGGCTATGTGCTCGGGCGTACGAAGAAGGGCCGCCTCGCGTTCGCCGCGGCGACCTACATCGCGGGCCGCAGATTCGCCCTCAACCCACAGCAGTTGGCCACGGAGGGCCTCAAGCGGCTCTCGGACGTTCCGGGTGTCGCAGAGCTCCAGGAGCAGGTACGGGGCGAACTGATGGGTGCCGGCCGTGAGGCCCTGAAGGCCGCGGCCGACCGCCGTCTCGGTGAACTGGCCACCAGTCTTCATGAGCGGAGGCTGCGCATAGGCGAGAAGGACGAGGACGGAGAGGAGGACGAGGAGGGCGACTACGAGGAGGACGAGTACGAAGAGGAGCCGGCGCAGGAGGCCGACCGGGACGAGCCGGACGAGGAGGAGCCGGAGGACGAGGAGCCGGAGGACGAGGAGCCGGAGGACGAGGAGCCCGAGGACGAGGAGCCCGAGGCCGAGGTCGAGGCCGACGAGGAAGAGCCGGAGGAGGAAGAAGAAGAGGAAGAGGCCGCGGACGCGGAAGCGGACGAGGAAGAGCCGGAGGGAGAGGAAGAGGACGAAGGGGAGGAAGAGGAAGAGGAGAAGCCGGAACGACCGCGAAGGCAGCGCCGGAACACCGGAGGCGCGGCGGACAGGCGTTCCTCGGGAACGGGTTCCGCTTCGCGCAGGGGTCCCGCGAAGAAGACCGCGTCATCGGACGACAGTGGCTCCGGCAGGGGGTCCGCGGCGAAGCGGACCGAGGCCCGGAAGAAGGCGCCGTCGAGGCCGGCGGCGAAGAAGGCCGCGAAGAAGGCTTCGCCGCCCGCGAAGAAGGCGGCACCGGCGAAGAAGGCCGCGGCCAAGAAGACCGCTCCGGCCAAGAAGACGGCGGCCAAGAAGTCCCCCGCCAAGAAGGCCGCGGCGAAGAAGACCGCTCCGGCCAAGAAGGCCGCAGCCAAGAAGGCGCCGGCGAAGAAGACCGCGACGAAGAGGTCCGCGTCCAGGACGGCCAAGACCGCTTCCGGACGTCGGAGGTAGAGCCATGGCCACCAAGGAACGCGACAAGGACAAGACGGAGCAGACGGAGCCTTCGGGCCTCGACGCATTGCGCGGCGAGTTCACGGACTTCCTCGGAGCCCAGCTGGGACAGCTGGTGGACAAGGCCGGGGACAAGGTCGCGGATGTCACCGACCACCTCTTCGACGTCGCCGACAACGGCGGACCCCTCCTGAAGGCCGGTTCGCGCATTCTCCAGGGGGACTCCCCGCTGAAGGCGATCGTGGGGGAGAAGGCCAAGAGCGCCAAGGACAGCGTCTTCGGCAAGGTGAAGGACGCCTTCGGCGGCGGTAAGGGAGGAGGGGGCAAGGCCAAGTCCGGCAGCACCAAGACCATGAACATCATCGAGGTGCTGGACGTCGGCGTGCCGCTCCGCAAGGCCTACGACCACTGGACCCAGTTCGAGAAGTTCAGCAGTTTCACCAAGGGTGTACGCAGCGCCTCGCAGGACGGCGAGGGCGGCAGCGACTGGAAGGTGAAGGTCGGACCGTCCACCCGGGGCTGGAAGGCGACCGTCCGCGAACAGGTGCCCGACGAGCGGATCGAATGGACCTCGGAAGGCGCCAAGGGCAGTACACGCGGCTGCGTCAGCTTCCACGAGCTGACCCCGGACCTGACCCGCATCGTGCTCGTCGTCGAGTACTACCCCTCCGGCTTCTTCGAGAAGACCGGCAACATATGGCGCGCCCAAGGCCGCCGTCTGCGGCTGGACTTCAAGAACTTCCAGCGGTACGTCACGCTCACCGACGAGGAGGCCGAGGGCTGGCGCGGCGAGATCCGCGGCGGTGACGTGGTCCGCACGCACGAAGAGGCCATGGAGGAGGAGGAAGCGGCCGCCGCCGAGGAGGAAGGCGCCGAGGAGGGCGCCGAGGAAGGCGAGGAGGAGTACGAGGACGAGGAATTCCCGGAGGAGGACGAGGAGAACCCGGAGCAGGAGGACGAGGAGAACCCCGACGAGCTCCCTGAGGAGGACGGCGAAGCGGCCGACGAGTACGACGAGGAGGAAGAGGACGAGGGCTACGACGAGGAGGAATGAGGTACCGGCAGGGCGCGCGGCCCGTTTCTCCCCGGCTCAGCGGGGGACCCGACAAGGACAGCCCGGATCCGGCGGGAGGTACCGGGCAGAAACGGCCCGGACACGCGGGGATCCGGGGCCGCTCCACCGAAGGGACGAGAAGCAGTCATGACCGCGGACACCGGTACCAGGAGCACCGCACGACCGGAGACGGGATGGGCGATGACGCGCCGCACGAGGCGGTCCGGCCCGCGGACCTGCCTTCCCGCGACGATCGTCGAAACGGCCCGCCGGGACCGGACCGCCCCCGACTGGAACATCGTCCGGGGCGAGGACTGACCGGGCGTCACTTCACGGCCGTACGGGCGGAGTTACGGGTGCCTCGGAGCGCGGCCCTCAGATCGAGGCGTCCGTCTCGGAGCGCAGTCGGCGGACCTCGTCCTCAGGGGGACGCGGGCCCTCGCCCAGTAGCCGCTCGGGCATGTCGTCGTCCGGGATGAGGTGAGCGGCCTCCTCTTCCCCGGGGTCCGCGCCGTCGTCCTCGGCGATCATGTCGTGCTCGGCGTCGTCGTGGGCGCCCACGTCGAGGGCCAGGATCCGTTCCTCGGGGTCCGCGCCCACCTCGTCGTCCGGGAGGTCGCCTCCGTCACCCGCCGCATCGTCCAGGCCGTCGTCCTCGTCGGGTTCCTCCAGCGCCGGATCCGTCCGTTCCTCGGCCAGCTTCTCGTCCAGGCTCTCCCCCTCGCGCTGCTCACGCGCAGTGGTACCCCGATGGTCCACCGCGAGCGGGCGCTCGGGCGGCGACCATCCGTCGTCGAAGGGGTCCGAGCCCCGGTACTCGAGGGTGTCCTCCGGATCGAGGAGGCCTTCGTCCTCGCGGATGTCGGGACCTCCCGGCTGGTAGACCTCATCGCCCATGACGTCGTCCTCGCTCTGGCTGCCCAGGACGGGCGCGACCCTCCGGGGAGACGGAGGGCCATCGGCCCGTGTCTCCAGGCTCGCCCAGCGCACCGGTTCCGGCATGCCGGAACCGCACGCGACCACGGAGAGTCACCGAACCACGGCGCGGCCTCCACGTTTGAAGCCGGTCACACGGGTCACTCGGAGCCTCGACACTCGAAGCCGATCGTGATGGGAAGTGAGACATCGTGAGTGGCGAGCAGAAGGCCAAGGCCAAGATGGAACAGGCCAAGGGAAAGACCAAGGAAGCGGCCGGGCGCGCCGTGGGCAACGAGCGGATGACCGCCGAGGGCCGGGCCGAGAAGGCCAAGGGCGACACACGCCAGGCCAAGGAGAAGATGAAGGACGTCTTCAAAGGCTGAACGCCCGAACTCCTGAAGGACCCGAGGGCTGACGGCCGAGAGGGCGGAAGGCCCGGGTCGGAGGAATCGGCGCGGCCGCCGAGCCCGACCACGTGGGGCCCGTTCCGCGGAACGGGCCCCACGCCCATGCCCTGACCCCGGCTCCAGCGTCCTCCGCCGCCCCCAGGACCGGCACAGCGGTCCGGGAATCCCGTTCGCCGTCCCGCGGGACTTCGCGCGGGGCCGCGAACCCGGACCTCGTGCCGAGCGGCGAACCCGGAGTCGCGCCGAGCCGCGCCCCCGACGCTCCTGCCGCCGCCCGGCCCCGACCTCGTGTTGCCCCGGCCCCCCACCGGCCGAAGATGGTGGGGACGGCGGAGAGGAGTCCCCGGCGTGGAACGGGACGTGCGGGCGGACGGCCGGCGAGGCCGTGAGCGGGGACCGGCCGAAGGGGCCGATCCGCGCCGGTGGCGCGCCCTGTGGGTCACCCTGACGGCCGGGTTCATGAGCCTGCTCGACGTCACCATCGTGGCCGTCGCACTGCCCTCCATGCAGCGGGACCTGCACGCCTCCGCCCCGTCGATCCAATGGGTCGTCTCCGGGTACGCCCTCACCTTCGCCCTGGTCCTCGTGACGGCGGGACGACTGGGCGACGCCATCGGCCGGCGTCGGATCTTCCTGCTGGCCCTCGCCGCCTTCGTCCTGTGCAGCGCCGCCGCGGGCGCCGCGCCCACCATCACGCTCCTCGTCGTGGCCAGGCTCGCCCAGGGCACGGCCGCAGGCTGTCTGGCCCCGCAGAACTCCGCCCTCATCCAGCAGCTGTTCCGGGGAGCCGAGCGGGGGCGGGCGTTCGGACTGTTCGGCGCGGTCGTCGGTGTCTCCAGCGCGGTGGGCCCGGTCATCGGCGGCCTGATCCTGATGCTCGCCGACGGCCCCCAGGGCTGGCGCTGGATCTTCTACGTGAACGTGCCGGTCGGAGCCGTCGCGTTCCTGCTGGGCCTGCGCCTGCTGCCCAGGGTCGCCCCGCGCCGCCGTGAGCGGCTCGATCTGCGCGGTGTCCTGCTGCTCGGCTGCGGGGTCCTCGCGCTGATGCTTCCGCTGATCCTCGCCGAGTCCGGCGGTGTACAGAGGCTGTGGTGGCTCTTCCCGGCGGGCCTGGGTCTTCTCGCGGTGTTCGCCTGGTGGGAGCGGCGTCTGACAGCGGCCGGCGGGCAGCCCCTCCTCGATCCGCGCCTGGTGACGAGCACGCGGGGCTACGCCGCAGGAGCGGCCATCGCCGCCCTGTACTTCGTGGGGTTCAGCGGGGTGTGGCTGGTGTTCGCCCTGTACTTCCAGAACGGCCAGGGCTACTCCCCGCTGCGTTCGGGGCTCGCGGTGACGCCGTTCGCCATCGGCTCGGCCGCGGCCGCCGTGGTGGCGGGACGACTCGTCGAGCGGCTGGGCCGGCTGCTGACCGTGTGCGGTCTCGCCGCCGTCGCGCTCGGTCTCGGCGGTGCCGTGCTGATCCTGCGCCTCGCGCCCGGGGGGACCGCCCCCTGGTACGCGGCTCCGGCGCTCCTCGTCGGCGGAATGGGGAGCGGCTGCGTGATCTCCCCGAACGTCACGATGACGCTCCGGGACGTGCCGGTACGGATGGCTGGCGCGGCCGGCGGAGCCCTCCAGACGGCCCAGCGTCTGGGCGGCGCCATCGGTACGGCGGCGCTGCCCGGACTGTTCTACGTGGTGCTCGGCACCGGCCGGCACGCGTTCGGCCCGGCCGTGACGGTCGCCGTCGGCTCCGGGATCGTGGCGATCCTCTGCGCGTTCGCGCTCGCCGTGTACGACTGGCTGCGCGACCACGCGCCCGGGCCACCGCGGAATCCGTCCGAGCCGTCCCACGATCCCACCCGCGCCGGTCGGCCCTGATCCCCGGACCCGCGCGCGGCGGACGTCGTGACGGTGCCGTAGGGGCGCGGGGCACCGGTCGCGTTCACAGCTGACGCACAGCGGCCGAAAGGCTGCGCGGGAGGCGTGAACCCGCAGCAGACCATGGTCAGTTCAAGCCGATGTCTTGTCGCCTTCATGACAAGTCCGTCGGCAGGATGCCAGGCTGCTGCCGAACGCTCACACCTCATTCACACCTCCTCCACGCAGTCGCCCCCCTCCGCCGCCCTCCGTGCCCCCGGCGTCCCTCGCTCGGGCCCCCACCCTCCGGCCCCCAGGCCCCTTCGAGCCCCCTCCCGTCGGCGCATCCGCGTCCCCGGGACCCACGCGCCCCGCGCTCCCGCGTGCACCAGCGCCGCACAGCGGCACCGCGTGCTGCTTCCGCCTGCCGCCCGGCCCTTCGACCACCGCGGACCGGCCGTACTCCGCCGGCCCCGGACGCCCGGGGCTCCACCCGGGCAAGCCCCCCCGCAGAAGGAGATGGCATTGAACCGGCACCACTCCTCCGTCCGCAGGCGCAGACGCGCCACCGTCCTCGCGCTCACCGCCGCGAGCTCCTTACTGGCCCTCGCCGTCCGGCCGGGCTCCGCGTCCGCGGCCTCGGCGGACCTCGCTCCCGGCAGGGCCGTCACCGAGATCACCGCCGCCGGGAACCCGGCTTCCGTCAGGGCCACCGCCCGGATCGTCGCCGAGCCCCGCGCGCGGGCCCTCGCGGCCCCGCTGTCGCCCGCCCGGCACGCCGAGCTGGTCAGGAACGCGGGAGCGGCGGCGGGCGCCACGGCCAAGCTGCTCGGCCTCGGCACCAGGGAAGGACTCGTGGTCAAGGACGTCGCCCAGGACCGGGACGGGACGACCCACACGCGCTACGAGCGCACGTACGCGGGACTGCCGGTGCTCGGTGGTGATCTGGTCGTGCACCTGAGGGACGGCCGGAGCACGGTGTCCGAGGCGACCCGGGCCACCGTCACCCTTGGGAGCGTCACTCCGAGGATCTCCGCCGCGGGCGCCGCGGCCCGGGCCCTCGCGGTGGGCCGGGAGGCGGCCGTGGCGAGGCCCAGGATCGGCGAGGCGCCCCGGCGCGTCGTCTGGGCCGCAGGCACCCGGCCGGTCCTGGCCTGGGAGACGGTGGTCGACGGCGTCCAGCGCGACGGCACACCGGCCGAGCTGCACGTCGTGACCGACGCGTCCTCCGGCAAGGTCGCCACCCGGTACGAGGGCGTCGACACGGGCACGGGCACGGGCCAGTACGTCGGCACGGTGCCGCTCTCCACCACGCCGTCCGGAACGTCGTACCAACTGGTCGACGGCGACCGCGCGGGTCACCGCACCTACGACCTGGGCCAGGGAACCTCCGGGACCGGGACCCTCTATACGGACGACAACGATGTCTGGGGCAACGGCACCCAGAGCGACCGGCAGACCGCCGGTGTCGACGTCGCCTACGGAGCGGCGGCGACCTGGGACTACTACAAGGACGTCTTCGGCCGCAACGGGATCCGCAACGACGGCGTCGCCGCCTACAGCAGGGCCCACTACGGCAACAACTACGTCAACGCCTTCTGGTCGGACAGCTGCTTCTGCATGACCTACGGCGACGGGGCGAACAACGCCAAGCCGCTGACGGCGCTGGACGTGGCGGCGCACGAGATGAGCCACGGCGTCACCAGCGCCACCGCGAACCTGACGTACTCGGGTGAGTCCGGTGGGCTGAACGAGGCGACGTCGGACATCTTCGCCGCGGCGGTGGAGTTCCACGAGAACCTCGCGGCCGACGTTCCCGACTACCTGGTCGGCGAGAAGATCGACATCCGCGGCAACGGCACGCCCCTGCGCTACATGGACAAGCCGTCCAGGGACGGCTCCTCGCGCGACTACTGGGACTCCTCGCTGGGCGGCATCGACGTCCACTACTCCTCGGGTCCGGCGAACCACTTCTTCTACCTGCTGTCCGAGGGGAGCGGGGCGAAGACCGTCAACGGAGTGTCGTACGACAGCCCCACCCACGACGGTCTGCCGGTGACCGGAATCGGGATCGAGAACGCCGCCCGGATCTGGTACCGGGCGCTCACCACGTACATGACGTCGACGACCGACTACCACGGTGCCAGGACCGCGACCCTGCGGGCCGCGGGTGATCTCTTCGGGGCGTACAGCCCCACCTATCTCGCCGTCGCCGACGCCTGGGCGGGCATCAACGTGGGCGACCGCATCGCCCTGGGGGTCAACGCCGCCCCGGTCCCCGACCAGACCTCCGGGGTCGGCCAGCAGGTCTCCCTCCAGGTGGACGCCTACACCACCAACACCGGCGCGAGCCTGACCTACGCGGCCACCGGACTCCCCGAGGGCCTGGCCATCGGCGACACCGGGCTGATCTCCGGAGTCCCCGTCACCCCCGGGACCAGCGACACGACCGTCACGGTGACCGACAGCACCGGCGCGTCCGTGTCGCTGTCCTTCCGCTGGCGGATCGCGTACGTCTACGCCAACGCCACCCGCGTGGACATCCCCGACCTGGGTCCCGCGGTCGAGTCGCCCATCACCATCACCGGCCGGCCGGGCAACGCCTCGGCGACCACCGAGGTGTACGTCGGCATCGTCCACACCTACCGCGGTGATCTGACGGTCGATCTGGTCGGCCCCGACGGAACCGTGTACTCGCTGCTGAACCGCAGCGGCGGCTCGGCGGACGACGTGGACCAGACGTTCACGGTGGACGCCTCCGCGCAACCGGTCGAGGGCACCTGGAAGCTGCGGGTGCGCGACCTCGCGTCGATCGACGTGGGGTACATCCGGGAGTGGCGCATCACTCCCTGACCCGTAGCCCCTCAGAGCCCGTCCGGACCGCCGCCACGGTCCGGACGGGCTCTTCGCGTCTTCAAGACTTGACGGATCCCCGCGGCCCCCGGCCCCTCCACGACGTCGCGGCCCAGGCCAAACCCCCTCTGATGGCCACTCAACGCGGTTCCCGCGAACATCAGTTGAAGAAATCCGTGTCACGGGACTTGTCACCCTGATGGTTCATTACTTAAATCAAAGCGTGAACTAAGAGAGCCGCTCGGTCAGTTCACGGTCATCCCTTCGCAAGCAGCTGTGTCCACAGCTGCTCAACAAGTGTGTCCGCTCCACTCGTCACCCCACCCGCATGGAGTCACGGCATGAAACTCAGAACCCTGGGTGTCGCGCTGGCCGCTATGGCCGCGCTCATCACCCTGCCCTTGCAGAGACCGGCCGCAGCGGCCGAACTCCCGCTGTCCCAGGGCAAGACGGCCACGTCCTCGTCGGTCGAGAACGGAGGCACCCCAGCCGCCTACGCCGTCGACGGGGACACCGCCACCCGGTGGTCCTCGGCCGCCACGGACACCCAATGGCTCCAGGTCGACCTCGGCGCCTCGGCGACGATCACCAAGGTCGTCCTCAACTGGGAGGCCGCGTACGGCAGCGACTACCGCATCCAGACGTCACCGGACGGCAGCACCTGGACCGACGTCAAGACGGTGACCGGCGGCGACGGCGGCACCGACAGCCTCGACGTCTCCGGCCAGGGCCGCTACGTCCGTATGTACGGTGTCCACCGGGCCACTCAATACGGCTACTCCCTCTGGGAGTTCCAGGTGTTCGGCACCAGCGGCACCACGACGCCGGCGACCTGTGACACGGCCAACGCGGCGCAGGGCAAGACGGCCACCGCCTCCTCCAGCGAGAACGCGGCGAACTCCGCCTCCGCCGCGTTCGACGGCAACACCGGAACGCGCTGGTCGAGCGCCTTCTCCGACCCGCAGTGGGTCCAGGTCGACCTGGGAGCCTCCACCGATCTGTGCCGGGTCGACCTCAACTGGGAGGCGGCGTACGGCAAGGCCTTCCAGATCCAGTCCTCCACCGACGGCCAGAACTGGACCGTCCTGAAGTCCGTCACGGACGGCACGGGGGGCACCGCCTCCTACGACGTCTCCGGCAAGGGCCGTTACGTACGGATCTACGGAACGACCCGGGGCACCGCGTACGGGTACTCACTGTGGGAGGTCGCCGTCCACACCGGTACGGGGAGCAGCACCCCGCCCGTGCAGGGCGGCGGGGACCTCGGGCCCAACGTCATCGTCGTGGACCCCTCGACCCCCGATCTCCAGGGCAAGTTCGACCAGGTCTTCGCCCAGCAGGAGTCGAACCAGTTCGGCTCGGGCCGCTACCAGTTCCTGATGAAGCCCGGCACCTACAACGGCATCAACGCCCAGGTCGGCTTCTACACCTCGGTCTCGGGCCTCGGCCTGAACCCCGACGACGTCCACATCAACGGCGACATCACCGTGGACGCGGGCTGGTTCAACGGCAACGCCACCCAGAACTTCTGGCGTTCGGCGGAGAACCTGTCGATCACCCCCTCCAACGGCACCGACCGCTGGGCGGTCGCCCAGGCCGCGCCGTTCCGGCGCATCCACGTCCAGGGCGGCCTCAACCTGGCCCCGAACGGCTACGGCTGGGCCTCGGGCGGCTACATCGCCGACTCCAAGATCGACGGCACCGTCGGCCCGTACTCCCAGCAGCAGTGGTACACCCGTGACAGCTCGGTCGGAGGCTGGACCAACGGCGTCTGGAACATGACCTTCTCGGGCGTCCAGGGAGCACCGGCGACGAACTTCGACTCCGGCCCGTACACCACCCTGGACAGCACCCCGGTCTCCCGCGAGAAGCCCTACCTCTACCTGGACGGCAGCACCTACAAGGTGTTCGTGCCCTCCAAGCGCACCAACGCGCGCGGTGTCTCCTGGCCCAACACGGCCGGTACGTCCGTCCCGCTCGACCAGTTCTACGTCGTCAAGGCCGGCGCGACCGCGGCGACGATCAACGCGGCCCTCGCCCAGGGTCTCAACCTGCTGTTCACCCCGGGTGTCTATCACCTGGACCAGACGATCAACGTGACCCGGGCCAACACCGTCGTCCTGGGCCTCGGCCTCGCGACGATCGTGCCGGACAACGGGATCGACGCCATGCACGTCGCCGACGTCGACGGGGTCAGGCTCGCCGGGTTCCTGATCGACGCGGGCCGTTCCAACTCCGACACCCTGCTCCAGATCGGCCCGTCGGGTTCCTCGGCCGACCACTCCGCCAACCCCACCACCATGCAGGACGTGTTCGTGCGCATCGGCGGCGCGGGCCCCGGCCTCGCCACCAACTCGGTCGTGGTCAACAGCGACGACGTCGTGATCGACCACACCTGGCTGTGGCGCGCGGACCACGGGGACGGAGTCGGCTGGGACACCAACCGCGCCGACTACGGACTCGTGGTCAACGGTGACGACGTCCTGGCGACCGGCCTGTTCGTCGAGCACTTCAACAAGTACGACGTGCTGTGGAACGGCGAGAACGGGCGCACGATCTTCTTCCAGAACGAGAAGGCGTACGACGTGCCCAACGCGGCCGCCGTCACCCATGACGGCATCGTCGGATACGCGGCCTACAAGGTCGCCGACTCCGTCTCCACGCACGAGGCCTGGGGTCTGGGAAGCTACTGCAACTTCACCACGGACCCGTCGATCGTCCAGGCGCACGGCTTCCAGGTCCCGGTGAAGACCGGGGTCAAGCTGCACGACATCCTGGTGATCTCCCTGGGCGGCAAGGGGCAGTACGCCCACGTCGTCAACAACACGGGGGCGCCCACCTCGGGCACGGACACCGTCCCGTCCAAGGTCACTCAGTTCCCGTGATCCCGGGTCACCGGCTTCCCGTGATCCCGAACGGGGCCGGCTGACCGCTGCACTGGTGCCGGCGCTCCGCCCTTCTCCGGGGGAGCGCCGGCACTCGCGTGTCATCCGCGCCCGGCGCGGGCGGCCGTCGTCCGCTCAGAGAGGGCGGTGTCCCGAGCCGGGGCCCGCCGCGGCCCGCGCCGCGTCGGGAGCCGAGTCGAGCGGGAGGCCGTGACCCCGTGGCGTTTCCAGGTCGGGCGGTCCGGCCGGTTCGACTCCGGCGGCGTGGGCCAGGAGCCGGTGGGCGAGTTCACGTGCCTCGGCGGGGGTCAGCGAGGCCCAGACCCCGTGTTCGTCGCCCTGGTCGGGCCCGACGTCCAGCGTCACCCGGCCGATCGTCCGGCCCGGCGTGGGCAGCCGCAGTTCCTTCACGTAGATCGTGCGGCCGCAGGAGGTCACCAGGGGCAACTCGCCCGCCTCCGCGGCTCGCAGCCGCCGCTGTCCGGACGCCGTCATCGCTCTCACGCCTTTCCACGAGCAGAACCGCCGGTGGGTCCACCGCAACGGGTGGAACGCCGCTCTCCGGCATCCGCCGGACTGCTCACGTCAGCGTCGGGACGTACGGGTTTGTTCCCCGCCTCCGGGCACCGGACGTCCTCGTGACCGGTCGCCGGGAGCCGCCCGCCGCTGCCTGCCCGCGCGAACACAGGGCGCTGTGCCCGCGGTTGACGCCTGTCCGCCCCGTACCCGGAAGGGGAGCGTCCGGCCCGGCGGCTGCCGGTCGGGGTCAGCGGGGGAGGGGACCCTTGGTGCGCAGCGCCCCGAGGCGCTCCAGGAGCAGGCCCTCCCTGGTCGACCAGGGGGAGATCTCCACGCTCGTCGCCCGGCACGCCTCCATCAGGGCCTCCGCGACCAGCGCCCCGGCCAGGGACTGTCCGGCCCGGTGACGCGAGATGCCGGGCAGCCGGCCGCGGCCCGCGGACCCGTTCTTGGCGAGCACGCCCACCGCGGCCCGTACCTCGTCGAGGGTCAGACGCTGAGGTGCCCCGGAACGGTCGCGCCCCGCTGTGGTGTAGCGGGCGAGCTGGGTGAAGGTCTTGGAGCAGGCGAGCACCCGCCCGTCCGGATCGGCGCGCGGCAGGTCCGCCACCTCGGCGAGCCGGCCGCTCAGATGGTCGCGCACCTCGGCGAGCCGTCGCTTCGAGGAGACGGCCTCGTCGAGTTTCCAGACCCGGGTGACCGTCCGGGCGCCCAGCGGCAGGGAATGGGCCGTCCTGGGTCGTCTGGAGGTTCCGGAGGCGACCTCCACGGTGCCCCCGCCGATGTCGAGCACCAGCAGCGACCCGGGCCGCTCGCCCGCCCAGTGGCGCGCGGCCACATAGGCCAGCCGGGCCTCCTCCTCGCCGGACATCACCCGCAGCTGGGTGCCGGTGGCGCTGGCCACCTGGGCGAGGACCTCGTCGCGGTTGGGCGCGTCCCGGATCACCGAGGTGGCGAACGCGTACACCTCGGGCAGGGCCCCGCGGTCCTCGGCGAGCGTTTCGGCCACGGCCCGCTGCACACTGCGTACGCCCGATTTGCCCAGCCGTCCCGTGGCGTCCAGCGTCTCGTGCAGCTGGAGCCGAACCTTTCGGGACAGCACCTCCTCCATGGCGACCCCGGCGCGGCGCCCCGCCACGGTGAGCAGAGCGCTGTGACACCCGACGTCTAGTACACCTGCCTGCCGCACTGTGTTAACCACCCGTTTTCCTGCCGAAGGGGATCCGCGAACTCACCATTGTCCCGCAAGGCGGCCGGAGTGACGCGACACGATTTCGTTTCGGCTCGTCAAGCGCCCGCCAAGGGCGTGGCGGGCGCCCGCAGAGGTGCCACGGCGGCACCGGGCGTCCGTCCGGGGCG
This sequence comes from Streptomyces sp. f51, assembly GCF_037940415.1. Lineage (NCBI taxonomy): Bacteria > Bacillati > Actinomycetota > Actinomycetes > Kitasatosporales > Streptomycetaceae > Streptomyces > Streptomyces sp. f51. The sequence goes on from NZ_CP149798.1 coordinate 7,002,343, forward strand.
AGTTGGCGTCCTGAGGGGTGGCGGACCGCGCGCGGGTGAAGGGGCGCGGCGTCAGGTGACGGAGTGGCTCATGTCACTGTCCGGCGTGTCGGCCAGGGTGACCACGGCGGTGATCCGCTTGCCGACGGGTTCGCGGCGCACCTCGAAGGCGTGGCACACGGCCATGACGATCTCCAGCCCGTGCTGTCCGACACGGCCCGCCTCGGCGGCGCGCGCCACCGGAAGGGTCGGGTCGGAGTCCCACACGGTCGCCCGTACCGCCCCCTCTCGGACCTCCAGGGACAACAGGCACGGTCCGCCCGCGTACTTGACCGCGTTGGTCACGAGTTCGCTGACGACCAGCGGGACCATGCCCATCACCCGTCCGGAGACGGGCAGCCCGGCCACCGCCTGCACCCGCGTCAGGAAGTCGCGGGTGAACGCCCGCGCCTCGGCGATGCACGCGGACTCACCGTCGTACGCGACTGAGGCCTCGATCAGTGCACCCCGCTGTTCCTGCTGTCCCGCTTCGCTCACCCGATGGCCCATACGATCCGTCCCCGTGTTCACCTCTTCGACTCTGGCCGTCTGCCCCGGAAAACGGGCTTCACTCCATCGGGCGTCGCGATTGTCCGGAGGCCGTGGTGCGAGGGTCCGGGCAGGTCAGACGTCGGCGACCGTCACGGTGACGGGGGTGCCGGCCTCGATGGTGCGGCTGACCGTGCAGAGCCGGTCGTGGGAGGTCCTGACGGCGCGGGGGAGGATGGCGCGGGCGCGGTCGCCGGCCTCACCCTCGGGGAAGGCCACGGAGAAGGTGACGGCGAGGTCCGTCATCCGGTTTCCCCGCTCGTCGCTGATCTTGTCGCCGGACACGGTGAGCGTGAACCGCGTGGGCTCCACATGCCGGGCGGTCGCCACGTCGACGTCGGCGGCGGTGCAGCCCCCGATGGCGGCGAGCAGCAGTTCGACCGGGGTGAACGCGTCCTCCGCGCCGGGCCCGCCCGTGCCGAAGGTGATCGTCCCGCCGCGGGTGTTCGTCGCCGTGAAGGCGCCGGTGCCGGTCCGCTCGACGGTGACGCTGCGCAGGTTGTCGTCAGTCATACCGCCGACCCTAATGTCGGGCCGCCCCGTCCGCCTCGGGTGCCCGCGTGCGCGGACGTGCAGCCGCAACCGTGGGCCCGGGTGACCGCGCGGAGGCCGTACGGTCCCGGGGGCGCGGCGTCAGTCGGGCGGGTTCGGGCGGACGACACCGAGGTCGTAGGCGAGGATGACGGCCTGGACGCGGTCGCGGACGCCCACCTTCGACAGGACGCGCCCGACATGGGTCTTGACGGTCGACTCCGCCACGACGAGACGCTCGGCGATCTCGCTGTTGCTCCAGCCCTCGCCGATCGCGACGAAGATCTCGAACTCGCGCTCCGTCAGGGCGTGGACGCGGGGATCGTCCTGGGGCCTGGCGCCCGACGGGTCGTGCGGGAGGTGTTTGGCGTAGGTGTCCAGAAGACGCCGGGTCAGGGCGGGCGCGATCACCGCGTCGCCCGCGGCGACCGCCCGGATCCCGGCGAGCAGCTCCTCGGGATGGGCGTCCTTGAGCAGGAACCCGCTGGCCCCGGCCCGCAGCGCCGCGTAGGCGTATTCGTCCAGGTCGAACGTCGTCAGGATCAGTACGCGGGAACGTCCGCCGGAGGCCACGACCCGGCGGGTGGCCTCGATGCCGTCCATCCCTGGCATCCGTACGTCCATGAGGATCACGTCCGGGCGCAGCTCGGCGGCCCTGCGGACGGCGTCGCCGCCGTGGGACGCCTCGCCCACGACATCGGTGTCCGGGGTGCTCTCCAGGAGCATGCGGAAGCCGAGGCGTTGCAGCGGCTGGTCGTCGACGATGAGCACACTGGTCACGTGGCACCGCCCGAGACGGCCGAGGGCGCGAGGTCGGTCCCGGGCGGAGGGGTGAGGTCGAGGGTGGCCCGCAGGGTCCATCCGCCGTCGGGCGCGGGCCCGGCGACGACCGTTCCGTCGTAGAGGGCCGCGCGTTCTCTCATGCCGGGGATCCCGTGTCCTTCGTCGTCGTGCGGCCGGGGACGGGCGTTGCCGGTACCCGGGCCGGTGTCGTGGACGTCGATGTGCAGCAGCGTCTCCTCGACGCTCACCGCGAGATCGACGCGCGTCTCGGGGCCCCCGTGCTTGAGGGCGTTGGTGAGAGCCTCCTGGACGATGCGGTACACGGCCAGCTGGACACCCCGGTCCAGGCTGCCCAGTTCGCCGCTGCTGCGGTGGACGACCCGCGGGCCCGCGGCCCGGATCCGCTCGCACAGGGCGTCGATGTCCCCGATCCCCGGCTGGGGGCTGAGCTCGGGCGCGCTCGGGACCGCGGGCTGCTCACGCAGGACGCCCAGCATGCGGCGCAGCTCACCGAGCGCCTGGCGCCCGGTGTCACCGATGAGCAGCAGGGCCTGCTTCCCGCGTTCGGGCGCGACGTCGCTCGCGTACGCGCCGCCGTCGGCGAGGGTGATGATGACGGAGAGGTTGTGGCCGACGATGTCGTGCATCTCGCGGGCCACCCGGGTGCGTTCGGCGGCGGCGGCCAGTCTGCTGCGCTGGTCGCGCTCGACCTCCAGACGGGTCGCGCGGTCCCGCAGGACGGCGAGCTGGGCGCGCCGGATCCGGACCGCGAGGCCGAGCGCGACGGCCGCGGTTATGGCGCAGAAGAGGAAGAACAGCGCGTCGAGCACATGCACGTCGGACGGCAGCCGTACGGCGACGAGGCCCAGCGCGCCGGCGATGACCGCGCAGGCCAGCGGCAGCCGCCGCAGTTCCCCGTGCAGGACCAGGCTGTACAGGCCGATCAGGACGGCGACGTCGGCGCGCAGCCAGACCCCCAGCGCCAGCTGGAGGATGAACACCGCGGTGATCACGCCGAAGGCGGGGAAGGGCCGCTTGCGCCGCCACAGCAGCGGGACCACGAGACCGGCCTGGAGCGCGAGCGTGCCGGGCAGCGACAGGTGGGTGAACTGGGAGTCGAACGGATGGTGCCGGCCGTCCCCGTCGTGCACCAGGTCCGGCACACAGAACAGCAGGGCGACGACGGCCGTCACCGCCGAGTCGAGGATCCACGGCCGGCCCCGGTCGCCGCGCTTGAAACGGCGGCCGAGCCGTGACAGCGCACGGGCCAGGGGGTGGTTCCACGGCAGTTCCGCCTCGGCGAAGGGCGGATCGTCCGCGGCCTCGCGCGGGGCGGTGTCGTCGATGTTCATGGGAGTCGGTCCGCGCTCATGGGTCTCACCTGTCCATTGTGGGTCCGGCCGCGTTCTCGTACGCGCCTGTGGGGTCTCCTCGTACGGCCGTCGCCGGGTCCGGTGCCCGAACGGCACGGCACCGGACCGGGGGGTCGGGTGCCGTGCCGTGTCGGTGGCGGTACGTCGGACGGGGTGTCCGGCGTGCGGTGGGTCAGGCGTCCGTGCGGACGAGCCGGTAGGCGGCGCCCGCCAGCGCGAGCACGGTCCAGCCGAGGAAGACCACCAGACCGGCCGTCGGCGACAGCGAGGTCGAGTCGTGGGTCAGCGCGAACATCGACTCACCCGCGCTGCTCGGCAGGTACGGGCTGATGTTGTCCTGCCACGAGCTGGGCAGCAGCGAGATCAGGCCGGGCACCAGCATCAGCGAGGCGACCAGGACCGAGATGCCGCCGGCGACCGAGCGGAGCAGCGCGCCGAGGGCGGTGCCGATCACGCCGACCAGACCGAGGTAGAGGCCGGCGCCCAGCAGGCTGCGCACCACGCCGGAGTGGGACATGGTCAGGGCCGCGGGCGTGCCCGAGACGATCCCGCTGTCGATCGTGAAGGCGACGAAGACACCGACGGTGGCGACGACCAGCGCGACCAGTCCGAACACCGAGGCCTTGGACCACAGCACCGGCAGGCGGCGCGGCACGGCGGCCAGGGTGGAGCGGATCATGCCGGTCGAGTACTCGCCCGCGGTGATCAGCACACCCAGGACACCGAGTGCCAGCTGCGCGAAGTTCGTGCCGAACACGGAGAGGCTGAGCGCGGTGGCCGCGACGTCGTCCCGGTGCAGGGGGCGCCCGGAGTTGAGCTCGGACTTGTAGTGCGCGGCGGCGATCACGCCGAACGCGACGAGGAACACCAGTCCGAGGCCGAGCGTGATCCAGGTGGAACGCAGGGACCACAGCTTCGCCCACTCGGAGCGCAGCACACGGCGTCCGGTGACCTTGTACTCCGGACGTGCCGCTCGAACGGGTGCGGGTGCCGGGCTGTCGGTGACGGTGACGGTGCTCATGCCGCCCTCCCAGGGGCCTCGACGGTGACGCTGGCGTGGTACTCGACGGCGTCGCGGGTCAGCTCCATGAACGCCTCTTCGAGCGAGACGGTCCGGGAGCTGAGCTCGAACAGCGCGATGCCGTGCTCGGCGGCCTTGAGGCCGATGTCCCGTGCGGAAAGACCCGTCACCTGGAGCTCCTCGGACCCGGCCGCACCGGTGACCTCGACGCCGGGACCGGCCAGGACCTCGCGCAGCCGGGACGCCTGGTCGGACGCCACGGTGACGGTGTCGCCGCCGGCCTGCTGGACGAGCTCACGCACGGTGGTGTCCGCCAGCAGACGACCGCGTCCGACGACGATCAGGTGGTCGGCGACCAGCGCCATCTCGCTCATCAGGTGCGAGGAGACGAAGACCGTACGGCCGTCCGCCGCGAGTCCGGTCAGCAGGTTGCGGATCCACAGCACGCCCTCGGGGTCCAGTCCGTTGACCGGCTCGTCGAGCATGATCGTGGCAGGGTCGCCGAGGAGGGCCGCGGCGATGCCGAGGCGCTGGCCCATGCCGAGGGAGAAGGCGCCCGCGCGCTTCTTGGCCACGGACTGGAGTCCGGTCAGTTCGATGACCTCCTCCACCCGGCGGCGCGGAATGCCGTGGGTGTAGGCCTGGGCCATGAGGTGGTCGAAAGCGGAACGGCCCGGGTGGATCGACTTGGCCTCGAGGAGCGCGCCGACCTCCTGGAGCGGGGCGGTGTGCCGGGCGTACTGCTTGCCGTTGACCGTGACGCTGCCGGCGGACGGCGCGTCCAGTCCGACGATCATGCGCATGGTGGTCGACTTGCCCGCGCCGTTGGGGCCGAGGAAGCCGGTGACGGTGCCGGGCTTCACGACGAAGTCCAGCTGGTCCACCGCCGTCTTCTCCCCGTACCGCTTCGTCAGCTGTTGTGCCTCGATCATCGAAGTTCCCTTGCTTTCGGGGGCAGGCCCCCCACCTGACTGCTCACCCACAACGCTAGGAGACGCCGGCCCCGGATCCGTGGTACCCGAGAGCTCGGTTGGGGCGGGGCACGTAGTACCGCGGTATCACCCCGCTACGGCGCTCGGATGACAGGGCCGGTCAGGGGCGGCTCTCAAGGGGTCGCCGAAATGGCAGGGGTGACAATTGACAGAACCGGCGCCGGTGGTGAGGGTGGCACCATGCCAGAGAGAACCGAGAAGCCCGGTCTGCGCGAGCGCAAGAAGGAAGAGACCCGGCGCGGGCTGCGGGAGGCCGCCGGACGGCTCTTCGCCGAGCACGGCTTCGCGCAGACCACGGTGGCCGACATCGCCGCCGAGGCGAACGTGTCGGAACGGACCTTCTTCCGCTACTTCGAGAGCAAGGAAGCCCTGCTTCTCCCCGACGGGATCGAGCTCTTCGCGCGCATAGAGGAGGCCTTCCTGGCCCGGCCGGAGGGCGACACCCCGCTGGAAGCGGCCTGCGGCGCCATCACCGACGCGGTCTCCTACTTCGCCTCCAGCAGTCTGACCGCGCTCGCGCATCCCCTCGGCGAGATCCGCGAACAGGCGCGCGAGGGCCTGTCCCGGCAGTTCCAGCAGTTCGAGGCACGCCTGACCGCACTCGTCCAGGAGCGCCTCCCGGCGGACGCGCCGGACGCCGACCTCCAGGCCGCGGTGATCGCCAACTGCGCGCTGTCGGCCGCGCGCGCCGTCCTGCGCACCCTGCGCGACCGCCGTACGGCCGGGGTCCCCGTGGAACCCGACCGGTTGCTCCCGCAGGCGTTCACCTTCCTGACCATGATCGGAGCCTCCTCCTCGTGAACCGTCGCCGTCGCGCAGTCCTCGCCGTCATATGCACGACCGCCGTGGTCGCCGCCGCCGTGACCACCGACCTCGTCGTCGAACACAAGGTGAGGGGCGAGGTCGCCGAGACCGCCGAGTGCCGTCTGGGCGGGGCCAAGGCGGTGCGGGTCGACCTCGGCGACACCCTGGCCGGACTCCAGGCGCTCACCGGCACGGTCGGCGCCGTCCACGTCAGCGCCGAGGGCGTGCGCCGCCAGGGCACCGACATGGACGTCGACGTCCATCTGCGGGACGTGTCGACCGGCGGTGCCACCTCGGGCGGGACCGCCACCGCCACCATCGCGTACGACGCCCTGGACCGGAGCGCCGGTGTCCGTGACGGCGCCGGCGCGGACGGGCTGAAGACGGGAACGGAGGGCGGGCACCTCGTCCTCACGGGCGCTGCGGGCGGGTCCGGTCTGCCCGTCACCGTGATTACCGAGCTGTCCACCACGCCCCGCGGTCTCACCATCACCCCCGTGAGCGTCCAGATCCTCGGCCGGGCCATACCGGTGTCGGAGCTCTCCGCGCTGCCGGGCGCCGGCGGCCTCGCCGCGAAGCTCAAGCCGCGCACCATCGACATCCGGAAGCCGCCGCGGGGGGCCACCCTCGTCGGCGCCCACGCCGAAAGCGCCGGTCTCGTCCTGGACTTCAAGGTGGCCCCGGCCGGTGAGGGGACGACCGCACGGACGGCCGGTGCGGTGTCGGCGTGCGGGGCGGGGAAGGGGCGGGCCGAGAGCTGAAGCCGCGCGCCCGCGAGGGCGGAGCCGTCCATGACCGAGGGCGCCGATTCGTGGGTGGGGAGCCGCCGGAGCGCCCCGGCTGACGCGAGTGCGGAGCCGCGAGCTTGCGCGTGCGCGAAAAATGGCAGGGATGACAATTGACGGCACTGTCATCTTCCCGGTTAAGTTGTGGCAGTCCTGTCACTTCTTCTGGAGGCGTGGTGTCCCTTCCCCCTGCCCCGCTGTCCCTGGCGCCGCCCTCCGTCGCGGCCCGGCCGTCCGCCCTGCACCGCACGGGCGCCTTCTGCGCCCGGCACCCGGTGTGGGTGATCACCGCCTGGCTGCTGGTGCTGGCGGCCGCGTTCGCGGGCCGGCACGCGGTCGGGGCGACCTTCGGCGACCAGGTCAGCCTGCCCGGCAGCCGGACGGCCGTGGGCGCCGACCTGCTGGAGAGGTCCGACCCGACGGCGGGCGCGGCCGGCGGAAAGGTCGTCCTCCACGTCGACTCGGGCAAGGTGTCCGACCACGCCGCCGCGCTGGAGGAGACGCTCGGCCGGCTGAAGGGCCTGCCCCACGCCACCGCCGTGGCCGCGCCGGTGACCAGCGCGGACGGTGCGACGGCGTACATCGCGGTGTCCTTCGACCGGAAGCTGAAGTCCCTCGGCCACGGCTACACCGAACGGCTCGACCAGGCGACAACTCCCGCCCGGGACGCGGGAATCGGCGTCGGCTACGGCGGCGACCTGCACGACATCGTGCGCGCACCCGCCGACGACGCCGTCGCCGAGGCGACCGGCGTCGGTGCCGCGCTCATCGTGCTGCTGCTCGCCTTCGGGAGCGTCGCCGCCGCCCTCATGCCCCTGGTCACCGCCCTGATCAGTGTCAGCGTGGGCCTCGGGGTGGTCGGCATCGTGGCCGGCACGCTGACCTTCGCCACCTCCGCACCCACCCTGGCCACGATGATCGGGCTCGGCGTCGGCATCGACTACGCGCTCTTCCTCATCACGCGGTTCCGGCAGTACGTGATCGACGGGGACGATCCCCGAACGGCCGTGGGGCGGACGACCGCCGTCAGCGGCAAGGCGGTTCTGGTCGCCGCCGTCACGGTGGCCGTGGCCCTGCTCAGCCTCTACGCCTGCGGACTGACCATGATCGGTCGGCTGGGTCTCGCCGCCACGATCGCGGTGGTTGTCACGGCCGCGGCGGCGCTCACCCTGGTGCCCGCGGCCATGGGGCTCGTGGGCCGCCGTGTCGACGTACTCCGTGTGCGGCGCAGGCCGGTCGCCGAGAGCGCGGGCGACCACGACGGATGGCACCGCTACGCACGTCTGGTCGCCCGGCACCCGTGGCGGTTCTTCACCGCCGGCTTCGTCCTCGTCGCCCTCTGCTCCGTACCCCTGTTCTCGATGCGCCTCGGGCACATCGACGACGGCACGGATCCGGCGGGCAGCACGACCCGCGACGCCTACGACTGGATCGCCGACGCCGACGGTCCCGGCTTCGGGCCGGGTGTGAACGGCCCCTTCACCCTGGTCGTCGACCTCGCCCACGCGACCGTGCCCGCCGACCGGGTCGCGAGCCGCCTCACCGACGGACTGACGAGGACGGACGGCGTCGCGAACGTCGCGCCACCGCGGACCAGCGCCGACGGCAAGGTCCTCGTCACCACCGTCGTTCCCGCCACCGGCCCCCAATCGGCCGCCACCGGGGCCCTGTTCGCCACGCTCACCGACACCGCCGTGCCCCACGCGCTCGAAGGCACCGGAACGCGGGGGTACGTGACCGGCAGCACCGCGGGCCAGATCGAGTTCCGCGACACCGTCACCGAGCGCCTGCCCCTCATCATCGCCATCGTGCTCGTCTGCGCGTTCCTGCTGCTGACGGTCGTCTTCCGCAGCCTGGTCATCCCGCTCAAGGCGGTCGCCCTGAACCTGCTCACCACCGGCGCGTCGTACGGGGTCCTCGTCGCCGTCTTCCAGTGGGGCTGGGGCGACGGGCTGCTCGGCCTGGGCGAGCCCGTGCCGATCGAGTCCTACGTCCCGATGATGATGTTCGCCATCGTCTTCGGCCTGTCGATGGACTACGAGATCTTCCTGCTCTCCCGGATCGCCGAGGAGTGGCACGCGACCGGCGACAACGAGCGGGCGGTCGGCACCGGCCTCTCGCTCACCGGCCGGGTCATCACCTGCGCCGCGCTCATCATGACGGCCGTGTTCCTGTCCTTCACCGGCTCACCGGCCGTCGTGGTCAAGATGCTCGCCCTCGGCCTGGCCGTCAGTGTCGTCCTCGACGCCACCGTCGTACGCCTGGTCCTGGTGCCGTCGCTCATGTTCCTGATGGGGAAGGCGAACTGGTGGCTGCCGCGGTGGCTGGACCGCCGTCTGCCGCACACGACGGTCTGAGGCCGGGCGCGCGGGTGGCGCGGCGGGGGAGCGGAGCCGGGGCACCGGCAGCGGCATGCTTCCCCGCCACCGCCACCGCCACCGCCACCGCCACCGCCACTGCCACCGCCTCGCCGCCACCGCCACCGCCTCGCCGCCACCCCGCCGCCATCGCCACCTCGCCGATGTCGGGTCCTGTCCGCTGGCTCGTTATCATCCGATAGTGGCGTTTTCTTGACATTACTTTCCTGCATGGTCTTTTCCTCCGGGGTGGTCGATGTCCCGCAAGCCGCCGACGGGCGACGACGACGAGCTGCTCACCCGGCTCGGCACGCTGACCGCCCAGGCGCGTGAACGCGCGGAGTTCCAGCGCTCACAGGTCGAACTGGCCATCGCGCTGCAACGCGGCATGCTTCCGGGCGACCTGCCGTCCGCCCCGGGATTCGACGTGGCCGTCCAGTACGCGCCCGCCTGCTACGGCCTCAACGTGGGCGGGGACTGGTACGACGCCTTCGGGCTGCCCGGCGACCGCATCGGCCTGTCCATAGGCGACGTACAGGGCCACAACATCGAGGCGGCGGCGTTCATGGGGCAGGTCAGGGTCGGTCTGCGGGCCCTGGCGTCCGTCACGGGAGATCCCGGGGAGCTCCTCGCCCGTACCAACGACCTCATCCTGTCCCTCGGCTCCGACCTCTTCGCGACCTGCACCTTCATGCGGCTCGACCCGGCCACCGGCATGGTGGAGAGCGCACGGGCCGGGCACATACCCTGCGTCTGGGCGACGGCGGACGGGAAGTCCGGCATCACCGAGGACGAAGGGGGCCCGCCCCTCGGCGTCGAGCCCGGCACCCGCTACCCGGTGACCCGGCACCGCCTCACCACCGGCGGAGTGTTCGTCCTGCTGACCGACGGCGTGGTCGAGGGCCCCTCGATGAACGTGGACGACGGACTCGACCAGGTCGTACGGCTCGCCGGGGTCGCTGCCGTCGCGGGGCTGTCGGCCCGTTCGCTGGCCGCCGCGGTGATCAAGGGAGCCGAGAGCGTGGGGCACGAGGACGACGCGGCCGTGCTCGTGGTCCGCCACGGCGCGCCCACCGTCCTTGTTCCGCTGACGAGCACAGCGCCCAGCGTCCCGTCCGCTGACGAGCACAGCGCCCAGCGTCCCGTCCGCTGACGGGCCCGCCGCCCCGTGCCGCGGGTGGCGGCCGCTCGCCTCGCCGACAGGGCGCGGGCGGTGTCTGATGTCTCTGTGGTGGCTACACAGGAGATGCGCCGGCCGGCCGTCGTCGCTCTTCAGACGCTCGTGATCGCCGCCTGCTACTACGGAGCAGGGCGGCTGGGACTCATGCGGCGGCTCAGCGTCGAAGGAGCGGTGTTCACCCCGATCTGGCCGCCCACGGGGGTGGCCGTCGCCGCCCTGCTGCTCGTCGGGCTGTGGGCGTGGCTCGGGATCGCGCTGGGCGCCCTCCTGGTCGTCCTGTCCCTCTCCTCGTTCGCCTCGCTCCAGCCCTCCGCGACGGGCATCGTCGCCGGCAACACCGTCGCCCCGGTCTGCGCCTACCTCCTGCTGGCCGCCGTGCACTTCCGCACCGATCTCAGCCGGTTCCGCGACGGACTCGCCCTGGTGTTCCTGGCGGCCCTCGGTGCCATGACGATCAGCGCGAGCGCGGACGTCGGCCTGCTCGTGGCCACCGACAAGATCGCCCTGGCGGACTTCTGGCCGGTCTGGCTGGCGTGGTGGGTGGGCGACGCGATGGGCGTCCTCATCGTCACCCCGGTCATCCTGATGCTGTACGCCCTGCGGGCACCGCTGAGCCTGTCGCGGTGGAAGGAGGCCGTACTGATCCTGGGCGCGGCCGCCGTCCTGGTGCCGGTCGCCACCCGCTCCTCCATCAGCATGATGTTCCTGGTCTATCCGCTGCTGATCTGGGCGGCCCTGCGGTTCGAGCTGCCGGGGAGCCTGGTGTGCGCCCTGTTCGCCTCCGTCATGGCCACCGTCGCGGCCACCGACGGCGTCGGCCCGTTCCAGCGGCTGACCCACACGGAGGTCATGATCAAACTCCAGGCCTTCAACGGGACCATGGCCCTGACGGCCCTCCTCCTGTCCGCGGTGATCACCGAACAGCGCAACACCAGACGCTCGGTCGAACTGGCCTGCCAGGAACTGGTGGAGGTCCTCGAACACCTGACCGCGGGGAATCCCACGCCCAGGCCGCCCCCTCCCGCGGAGGAAGAGGGCTACGGCTGAGTGGGTCACGCCGCTGCCGCCGTCGCGTGCGGGCGGGGTGCCGGGCCGCTCCGCCGCGAGGACGCGGTCCGCGCGGCTCCGGGCTGTCTCGCCCGCACCGTGCCGCCGTACGGCTCCGTGGGGAAAGATGGGACCACCAGCGATGAACCACCGATACGGAGGTGCGGGTACATGCAGCACGAGCGAGCGGGCCGGCCGGCCGGCCCCGAGGACCTCGTCGACGTGGCCCGGTTGGTCACCGCGTACTACGCGCTCCACCCCGACCCGGCCGAACCCGGCCAGCGCGTCGCCTTCGGTACGTCGGGACACCGCGGTTCGTCACTGGCGACCGCGTTCAACGAGGACCACATCGCCGCCACGAGCCAGGCCATCTGCGAGTACCGCGACGCCCAGGGCACCGACGGCCCCCTCTTCCTGGGCGCCGACAGCCACGCGCTCTCGGAACCCGCCAAGGTCACCGCCCTGGAGGTGTTCGCGGCCAACGACGTGACCGTGCTCCTGGACAGCGCGGACGGCTACACGCCCACGCCCGCGGTGTCGCACGCCATCCTCACGTACAACCGCGGACGGTCCTCAGGACTCGCCGACGGCGTGGTGGTCACCCCCTCCCACAATCCGCCCGCCGACGGCGGCTTCAAGTACAACCCGCCGAACGGCGGCCCTGCGGGTTCGGAGGCGACCTCCTGGATCCAGGACCGGGCCAACGAACTCATCAGGGACGGCCTCAAGGACGTACGGCGCGTCCCCTACGCCCGGGCGCTCGCCGCGCCGGGCACCGGCAGGTACGACTTCCTCGGCACCTATGTGGCCGATCTGCCGCAGGTGCTCGACCTGGACGCGATCCGCGACGCCGGGGTGCGGATCGGCGCGGACCCGCTGGGCGGGGCCTCGGTCGCCTACTGGGGGCGCATCGCCGAGCAGCACGCGCTGGACCTGACCGTCGTCAACCCGCTCACCGACCCCACCTGGCGGTTCATGACGCTGGACTGGGACGGCAAGATCCGCATGGACTGCTCCTCGCCCTACGCGATGGCCTCGCTCATCGAGCGGCGCGACCGTTTCCAGATCTCCACCGGCAACGACGCCGACGCCGACCGCCACGGGATCGTCACCCCCGACGGCGGCCTCATGAACCCCAACCACTATCTGGCCGCCGCCATCGCCTACCTCTACTCCCACCGCGACCAGTGGCCCGCCGGGACGGGGATCGGCAAGACCCTGGTGTCGTCCGGGATGATCGACCGGGTCGCCGCCGATCTCGGCCGCCGGCTGGTCGAGGTGCCGGTCGGATTCAAGTGGTTCGTGGACGGGCTGGTCGACGGCTCCCTCGGGTTCGGCGGCGAGGAATCGGCGGGCGCCTCCTTCCTGCGCCGCGACGGCTCGGTCTGGACCACGGACAAGGACGGCATCATCCTGGCCCTGCTCGCCTCCGAGATCACGGGAGCGACCGGGAAGACGCCCTCCGAGCACTACAAGGGACTCACCGCGCGCTTCGGCGAGCCCGCCTACGAGCGCATCGACGCCCCCGCCTCGCGCGAGGAGAAGGCCCTGCTGGCCAAGCTCTCGCCCGCGCAGATCACCACCGACACGCTCGCGGGGGAGCCGGTCACCGCGGTCCTCACCGAGGCGCCGGGCAACGGCGCGCCCATCGGCGGCATCAAGGTGACCACCGAGAACGCCTGGTTCGCGGCCCGCCCCTCGGGCACCGAGGACGTCTACAAGATCTACGCGGAGTCGTTCCTCGGGACCGACCACCTGCGCCGGGTGCAGGACGAGGCCAGGGCGGTGGTCTCGGCGGCCCTGTCCGGCTGAGGCCGCGCCCGCGGCGCCGTGGTCCCCACGACACGGCGCCGTCCGCCGTTTCCCGGGGCGGTCCCGGGCGCCGGTGTCCAACGCCTTCGGGCCTTCGGCCCACGAGGCGCCGGGGCGTGGGGGAGTCCCCTCGCGGTTCGGCGGGATGATGGCCCGTATGCGCATCCGTATCGACGCCGACGACCTGCCCGGACCCAGCTGCCCCGCCCCCGAGGGACGCGGTGACGGCTCGGCGTACGACAACATCCACGTGGCCGTGCAACGCCGTGACCGTCCGGCCGAACTCCTCGATCCCCAGCCGGGCGACGGCGTGTCCGCGACCTGGACCCTCGACTGCACGGTCGTGCCCACGGCGGAGGGCCCCGAGGTGACGGGCCCCTATGTGCAGTACCGCCTGGGGCACCGGTTCATCTATCTGTCGTGGGGCACCGTCGACGAGGCGGGTGTCTTCAGCATGTTCCGCCGGGCCAAGCTCATGCTCGACGCCGTCCCGGCCGACGTGCTCGCCACCGCCGCGCGCGAGGGACTCCTCGTCGGCCGCCTGGGTCTGACCGACCCGCTCGGCAACCCGCGCTGTGCCCGTGTCGTGCCGCCGGACATCGCGTGGACGGCGGAAGCCGCCTAGGGCCTGCGGGCCTGCGGCGGAGTGCCCCACGGGAGTCGCGTTAGAACCTCTAACGAAAGTTCTTGACGTTCACGGTCGTTCGGTAATAGCCTCTAACTAAAGCGAGATCGGGTTACTCGCACGGATCGCAATGGAGGTCGTCATGAACGCCGAAGGGCTCGTCGAGGTCGTCCTGCCGGGCAAGGTGGAGCCGGAGGGGCTGGAGATCCGGACCGGCGCCGTGCCCGTCGCGGGCCCCGGCCAGGTCGTCGTCCGGATGGAGGCGACCGGCGTCTCCTTCGCCGAGCAGCAGATGCGCCGCGGCCGGTACTACGACCAGCCGCCGTTCCCCTTCGTGCCCGGCTACGACCTGGTCGGCACCGTTCTCACCACCGGCCAGGGGGTCGACCCGGGACTCGCCGGCACCCGCGTCGCCGCCCTGCTCAAGGTCGGCGGGTGGGCCAGCCATGTGCGGGTGGAGGCGGCCGACGTCGTACCGGTGCCCGCCGGGGTCGGCGCGGCGGAGGCGGAGACCGTGGTCGTCAACGGCATCACGGCCTGGCAGATGCTGCACCGCAAGGCACGGGTCCGCGCCGGGCAGACCGTCCTCGTGCACGGCGCCAACGGCGGCGTCGGTTCCGTCCTGGTCCAGCTCGCCCGCGCCGCGGGCGCGAAGGTGATCGGCACGGCCTCGGCGCGCCATCACGAAGCCCTGCGGGAACAGGGTGTGGTCCCCGTCGACTACCGCACCGAGAACGTGGCCGCCCGCGTACGGGAACTCGCGCCCGGCGGTGTCGACGCCGTGTTCGACCACGTCGGAGGGCGCAGCGCCGTCGACTCCTGGCACCTGCTGGCCCCGGGCGGCACGCTCGTCTCGTACGGCAGCGCCTCCACCCGCGACGACACGGGGTCCAAGCAGTGGCCCGTGCTCAAGCTGCTCGGCCGGGTGTGGCTGTGGAACACCCTGCCCAACGGCCGCCACGCCTACTTCTTCAACATCTGGGCCGGCAAGGCACTGTCCCGCGACCGCTTCCGCGCCCGGCTGCGCGCCGACCTCACGCAGGTCTTCGACGCGCTCAGGCGCGGTGACGTCACCGCCCGGATCGCCGCCCGGCTGCCCCTGACCGAGGCCGCCGAGGCGCTGCGGCTCGCGGAGTCCGGCACGGTCGCCGGCAAGGTCGTCCTCAGCGCCTAGGGTGCCGCGGGAAAGCACCTAGGAACTGTCTCTTAGATCGTCCGTGAGATCGTCGTGCTCGTGATCGAGTCCTGGGTGATCAATGACGACAGCCCTGTCCCTGTGTCGTCCGAGGTGGTGCCAGAGGCTCTTCGGTCGAGGATCGGCAGTGGGCACCTGGAGACATGGCTGACTAGTTCGTCCGGACGGTCGCTGGCCTTCGTGACGAATACCGAGCGCGCGATGGTGATGCTGCTCGAAGACGAGGGCGACCCAGGCGAGCATGCCGTGGACCCCGGGGCTCAGGGGTCGAGCGACGGGTTCGTCCTCTCGAACGGGCAGGGCGACGAGTATCTGGATGAGGACACCGTCCCCATCCATGAGGCGTTCAGGCTCGTGACGCAGATCGTTGCCACGGGATCCTGGCCGACGGACGCGCACTGGGTGGTCGATCGCTGAGCGGGCTATCGCCGGACCCAGATGAGGATGGCGGCGAGTTGGAGTGCGGCCTGGTAGGCGATGGCGAGCTTGTCGGTTCGCATGGCCAGGCCGCGCCACTGCTTGAGCCGGTTGATGCACCGTTCGACCGCGTTGCGCTGCTTGTACGCCTCGGAGTCGAAAACCGGTGGGCGACCGCCGGCGCGGCCTCGCCGCAGACGGTGGCCGATCTGGTCGGATGGCTGGGGGATGACAGCGCGGATTCCGCGTCGGCGGAGGTGACTTCGGATCGCGCGGGATGAGTACGCGCGGTCCGCCAGGACGGCATCGGGCCGGGTCCTCGGTCTTCCCGGTCCGCTTCGCGGAACACGGATGCCGGCCATGACGCTCTCGAAGGCCGGGGCGTCGCCCGCCTGGCCTGCGGTGACGCGGAGGGCCAGGGGTCGTGCATGGCCGTCGCTGGCGAGGTGGACCTTCGTGCTCAGGCCGCCTCGGGAGCGCCCGAGCGCGTGGTCGTCGGGTTCGGCCCGGCCTGGAGCCCCTTTTTCCTGGCTCCGGCGGCGTGCTGGTGAGCCCGGCAGACGGTGGAGTCCACCGACACGGTCCAGCCGATGTCGTCAGCACCCTCGGCCGCTGCCAGGACCGCGGCAAAGATACGTTCCCAGGTGCCGTCCATGGCCCACCTGATCAGCCGTTTGTGAGCGGTCTGGAACGAGCCGAGCTCGTCGGGTAGGTCCCGCCAGGGCGAGCAGGTTCGGTACTTCCATGCGATGGCCTCCAAGGTTCGGCGATGATCGGCCCACCGCCGACCGCGGACCGGATCGGCCGGCATCAGCGGCTCGATCCGGTCCCACATCGCATCAGTGATCACTAACCGGACGGACACATCCGATCAACTGACCAACCGACCAAAGAGACACGCTCTAGGGCTGCTCCTCGACGACCATCTCGCCGAGGAGGGACCAGTCGTCCTGCGGGATCGTCACGTTCACGATGCGCGGTGTCGCGGTCAGATGGGGCGGCAGGGCCTGCTGAGCGGCCTTGAAATGAGCGGACTGGACGTGGGAGGCCCCGGCGGCGTCGTCGCGGAAGGCCTCGACCAGGACGTACTCCGTCGGGTCGTCGAGACTGCGGGACCAGTCGAACCACAGACAGCCGGGCTCGGCGCGGGTGGCCGCCGTGAAGTCGGCGGTGATCTCCGGCCACTTCTCCGCGTCCTCGGGGCGGACGCTGAACTTGACGGTGATGAAGATCATGGGTGCTCCTCGGGTCGCCTCCGGGACATTCTGTGCCGTCCGGGCCGGTTCGACACCCGAGGCCCGCAGGCCGATCGGGGGAACCGCCCCGAAGGCGGCCCTCCCGTCCGGTGCCGTCCCTCATGGACTCACCCGCCGCCTCCTGCTTCGGGCCGCTCGCCGGTGAGTTCGGGCTCCAGACCTTCGCCGACGTCGGCGGGACGCCTCCCCGTGTCGGCCCGCCAGGCCTCGAACGCCCAGGCGGTGAGGGCGACGACGGTCAGGCCGAGCAGCCAGCCGCCCAGCACGTCGCTGAACCAGTGGACGCCCAGGGCCACCCGGGTGAAGCCGACCCCGACGACCGAGAGCACGGAGGCACCCCAGCACACCGCCCGCCAGCGGCGCGGTACGACGGGCAGCAGCACCAGCAGCAGAACGGCGAACGAGGTGGTGGCGGTCATGGCATGGCCCGAGGGAAAGGAGAACCCCGGGGCCCGTGCCACCGGATCCTCCAGCGACGGACGGGCCCGCTCGACGACCGTCTTGACCAGGAGCCCGATGACCCCGCCGGCCACGGCCGTCACCGCCGACCACGCGGCCAGACGCCAGGCCCGGCGGTGCAGCAGCCAGAGGGTCAGCAGCGCGACGGCCGTACGCAGGGTGAGCGGATCCCAGACCCGGTCGGAGAGGAAGCGCAGCGTGCTCGTCCAGGCGGGATGCTCCAGGGCGATTTCGTGCAGTCGGCGGGCGGCGCTCACGTCCAGCCGGCGCAGCGGCCGCCACTGTCCCTCGACAAGGACGAGAAGCAGACCGAAGGGCACGGCGGTGACGGCGGCCACCGCGGCCGAGCCGAGCAGCCGGGCGCCGAACCGGCGGTCGGCCGTCAGGCGGCGCTCCCGCGGGCTCAGGGTCGTGGTGCGTGCCGCCATTCAGACTCCCGGATCGGGTCGGACCGGACCGGGGCGCCGTGCGCGCGAGGCCTCCAGCTGCGCGGCGAAGGACAGTCCGAGGAACAGGGCGATCGACGTCAGATAGGCCCAGAGCAGGAGGGACATGAAGGCACTGAGCGGGCCGTAGACGGTGTCGAAGCTGCCGCTCACCCGGAGATACAGGCTCAGCAGCAGGGTCAGCGCCGTCCACAGCACCAGATACACGGCGGCGCCGAAGGCGAGCCAGGTGTATCCGGGCTGGCGGCGGCGGGGGGAGCGGCGGAAGATCGCGCTGGCCGAGATCAGGGCGAGGAGCAGTCCTGAGGGCCAACGCAGCATGTCCCAGGCGGTCTTGGCGCCTCCGTCGAGGTGGTAGACCGTCACGACCGCGGACGCCAGGTCGCCGCCGGCCACCATCAGGACGAAACCGAGGCCGAGCGGGATGCCCGCGCTCAGGGACATGACCAGACCGCGCAGATACTTCCGGTGGAAGACGCGGTCGCGCTCGTTCCCGTAGATCCGGTTGGCACCGCGCTCGATCTGGCACATCGCGGTGGTCACGTTGACCAGGGAGAAGGCCAGCCCGAACCACAGGGCGACCTGGGCCCCGTCGCCCGCCGTGTGCCGGCTGCGGCGCAGCGCGTCGTCGACCACCTCGGCGCTGGGGCCCGCGCTGATCCGGCGGATCGTCAGTTCGGCGACCCTGCCGATGTCCTCGGTGTGCAGGACCGAGGACAGGCCGACGAACGCGATGGCCAGCGGGACCAGGGCCAGGACCGTCTGGAGGGCGAGCGCGCGGGAATGGCTGAAGCCGTCGGCGTAGCGGAAGCGGATGAACGCGTCGCGCAGCAGGGGCCAGCCGCCGTAGCGGCGCAGGGACGCGAGCGCCTCGTCGGCGGAGAGCTCCTCCCCGCTCATGGCACGGGTCTCGGGGACCCTTGTCGCGGTACCCATGTCACTTCTCCCGGGAGGGCAGCAGGACGGTCAGCGCCCCGGGCTGGACCTCGGCGGTCAGACGCCGGCCGGGTCCCACCGGATCCCCGTCGAGTTCTCTGGACTGCGGGGTGGCGAAGGTGAGTTCGGCGCGCCGGAAGGTGAAGAACTCCACCGGGACCTCGTCGTGCCGGTCGTCCTCGGCGGCGACGGTCCGCACGGTGGAAGGGCGTGCCGGTGCGGCGCGCCCGCGCAGCAGCGTCCGTACGGCCCGCAGCCACCCGCCCGGCCCGCGCGGGTCGAGGACCAGCAGGTCGAGCAGTCCGTCGTCGGGGCGGGCGGCGGGCAGCAGGGTGATCCCGCCCTGCACGGTGCCGACGTTGGCGACGAGCACCATGCGGGCCGTGCGGTGGAAGGCGGGGGATCCGTCCAGCCGGATCGTCACCCGCATCCGGGGCGTCCGCAGGGTGGTGATGCCCGCCAGCGCGTAGGCCGGCCAGCCGAGGGTGGCCTTGGCGCGGGCGTCGGTGTGCTCCATCATCGCCGCGTCCAGCCCGGCGCCTGCCATCGCGGTGAAGCGGGTGGGGCTCAGGCCGTCGCCCTCGACGGCCGCGAGGTCGAGCCGGCGGGGGCCGCCGTCCAGCGCCGCTTCGAGCGCGGCGACGGGGGAGAGCGGCAGGCCGAGGTTGCGGGCCAGCAGATTGCCGGTGCCGCAGGGGACCACGGCCAGGGGGACCCCGCTTCCGGCCAGGGCGTCGGCGACCGTGCGGACCGTGCCGTCCCCGCCGCAGACCACGACGAGTCGCGCGCCCTCCCGGACCGCGCGGGCCGTCTGCCCGGCCCCGGGATCGTCCGCGGTGGTCTCCAGGAACCGGGGTGCGCGGTGGCCGTGCCGTTCCAGGACCCGCAGCAGCTCGTCGCGAGCGGAGGCGTCGGTCACCGTGGGATTGAGGATCACGGCGGTCGTGCCGGGCGGGTGCTCCTCGGCGGGGCGGGCGTCCGCCGTGGCGTCCGCGGACGGCGCCGCGGTCACGGACGGGCCGGCCAGCAGGGCGCGTCCCACGATCAGCAGCGACAGCCCGCCGTTGAGGAGGCCGCCGAGGACGTCCGTCGGGTGATGCATGCCGCGGTAGAGCCGGGCCAGGGCCACGAGGAGCGGCAGGAGCAGGAACAGCCCGGCCACGACCCTGCGCCACGGCCCGCGGATCCGCGACAGCGCGAGAACCGCGAGACCGGCGTACAGGGCGGTCGACGCCCCGGTGTGTCCCGAGGTGTAACTCGACGTCGGCGGCGAGGCGTCGAGGCGGTCCACCTCGGGCCGGTGGCGGTCCACCGACGTGGTGACGGCCAGGAACACCAGCGACTGGAGCGAGACGGCGACGGCGAGGAACACCGCCTGACGCCACATCGGGAGACGGGGTATCAGGAGCAGGCCCAGGCAGGCCAGCAGCGTGATGGTGACGACGGTGAGGGTGTTGCCGGCTTCCGAGGCGATGGACGACAGCGTGGTGAGGGTGCCGGTCCTGGCCCGTTCGAGGCGCTCGTTCACGGTGTCCTCGGCCGTCAGCGGCCACAGATGGCGCGCGGGACCGGTGATGAGCAGTCCGAGGCCCACCATCGTCGCCGCCTGGCACGCGGTCAGCGCGGCGATGCGAGCCGCTGTCCTGCCGGTGCCCCGGGGCGGCGCGAACGAGCGGGCGGGTTTCCCTGTCTCGGTCAGGCTGCCGGGTACTCCGGCGGTTCTGTCCGGTACGGCGGTCGGCATCGGGGACTCCCAGGGTCAGCGCGTGCGGCCGGGTTCCGCCCGGGACGCGCTTCCCCCCGGGTCCACCGCCGTCTGCCCCGGATCGCCGCGTACAGACCTCCCGGGGCATCGATACGCCCCGGGAGCCCGGCTCAGCCGTGGTACGAGATGTACCCGTTCCCGTCACGGTCGTTCGCCGACTTGGTGTACGCGTGGACGTCGGCGCGGGCGCCGGAGGACTTGTACAGGTAGATGGTGTCCTTGTCGTTGTTCCAGATGAAGTTGCAGTTCTGGCGGTAGACGACGTTGCCGGCGTCCGAGTCGGTGCCGCGGCCGCCGCGGAGCTTGATGGAGTCGCCCGGCTCGAGGTAGTGGTTCGACGTGAAGGTGAACTTGTTGCCCGTGGCGTCCTTGACGACGTAACCCTTCAGGTTGACGGTCGTGCCCGACGAGTAGTTCTTGATCGTCAGGTACTCGTTCCGGGTGTTGCCGCTGGAGCAGCTGTTGGAGTCCCGGCCGGGAGCGTCGTACTGGACGCCCTTGATCTTCAGCGCGGCGAGTACTCGGCGGCCTGGGCCGGCGCCGTGGCGACGGCGGCGAGCGTGCCGGCAGCGGCGGCGGTGACAGCCAGGACAGTGCGGATGCGCATGAGGATTCCCCCCTCGGTGGTGCGGATGAAGCTCCCGGAGCATACCGATGATGTGATCAACGAGTGGGGGAGATGTGCGGGATGCGTAGACGCCGGTCGGCGGCGGGCGTTCCGTTCGGCCCCCGCGGACAGCCCGCCGGCCTGCCGAGGGGCTCGCCGCCACGGCCCCGGCCTGCTGTGACTTCGCCCACGACCTCTTGTCCCGACAAGAAAGGCATACCTAAGTTTTTACCCATGGCCCCACAGAATCCCCCGCTCCGTCCGGACGCCCCCGGGTTCGTCGAGTTCACCGTCGACCTCACCGCCCAGGAGGTCCTGCGCCAGGCCCAGGTCCTCGCCGTCCTCGGTCCCGACTGGGACCCGATGGAGGTCATGCGCCAGGAGGAGGCCGCGTACGAGCTCCTGTACTCCGGCCTCGACGAAGGGCAGCAGCGCGTGTACGACGGCCTCGTCGCCGCCGGTGTGCTTCCCCGCCGCGGAGACGGCCGTGCTGCCGCTTGACCCGCAGGCGGACATCGGGCGCCGTGCCTGGGTGGCCTGCCCGCGGTGCGCCGACAGCCGCGGATGCGCCACCTGCGAGGAGCGGCGGTCGTGCTCCGTCCACTGGCGCTACCTGCTCTCCACCACCGGAAGCCTGCTCCACCTGCAATGCCCGTCGTGCACCCATGTGTGGGCCCACGAGACCGGATTCGGCGCGACCCGCTCCCTCTGGAGCCGCGTCAGGGGCCCCCGCCCCGGACGCTGAACCGGCGGGCCGGCCCCGTGGGAACAGACTTCGCCCACCCCCGAGGACCCGCACGTCACGGCGGGGTTATCCTCAGGGGCCCCAGGCGGGTCGAACTCGTCCGATGCGCCACTGTGGGAAGATCGCAACCCCGCGCGACAGCAGTCCGGGCCCGCGCACGCCATCGCTCGTAGATTCGAGCACGCTCGCGGCCCACCGGTGAATGACGGACCGGCCCGCGCGGGTAAAGAAACTCCATGCGCATCTGCGCGAACATCCCACTGCCGAAGGACTGCCGGTCTTGGACCTCCCACACTCCGAATCACCTGCCGCGCGACGTCCTGGACGCACATGGACCGTTCGCATCTCCGGCCACAGCGACCGCACCGCGTCGGTCACCTGCTCCTCTCCCTGCGCCATGCCGCCGCGGTCCCGCGACCTCGCCGCGCTGCGCCGCTTCGCCGAGGCCCATGTCGGGGCGCACGCCCGCGCGGCCACCGTCCACGCGGACGCCGCCTGTGCCTGCCGGCAGTCGCAGTGCGCGTCCCACGAGGGCAGCCAGGTGCACTGCATGGGCAGCGTGCTGCTCGTGCTGCGTCACGATCCGGCCATTGCCCAGGTGTGGACGCTCATGGAAGTCTGCGCCTCCTGTGCCCCGCTGATGACGCACACCCGCGTCCTGGGCCGTGCGCTGCCCCGCACCCGCACGCCGTCCACGCCCTCCGCGCCGCCGGCCGCCGCCGGTGCCCCGGTGGCCGCTCCCGCGGTTCCCGGCGGCTTCAGCGCCCCGAGCGGGCCCGGTTTCAACAGCGCGGACGCGCCCCCGGCACCGTCGCGGCGCCGTACCGGCGGACATGGCCGCACCCAGCCCCGACAGGGCCGCAGGGACCAGGGCAGGTCGCGCGGCTGACCCCGCTCCGCCCGTGAACGGCTGACCGCGCCCTCCGCCCGCACCGGGCCCAGCGCGGTCCCGCCGGCACCCCGCCCGCCACGGCTCCAGCGCGCCCGCCGGGCCCGCGCGTTCGGGCGACGCGGTCCATGTCGTGCCGGAAGCGGGCGCAAGGACCGTATCGGGGCATTCTCCTGAACAGTGGTGCGTCGGTTGAGAGTTCACCATCGACTGAAAGACGTTGCAGGATTTTGCGCAACTCTTGCAGGCGTTGCAAGGTGGCACGCGCCGCGGCTCCCCGGCCGCGGCACTCGCCGACATGAAGGACGCCTCCATGGTCACCACCAGCCGCTTCGTACCCCCGCACCGGCTCCGGACGGCTCTCGGCCTGTCCGTCGCGGTTCTGGGGCTGCTGGGTGCCGCCGGCGCACCCGCCACCGCGCTGGAGGCCGACCGGGGTGTCCGCGCCGCCGACGCCGCCGACGCGACCCCCGTCCCGGACTGCGTGCACTACTACAGCGACTGGCGCTACACGACCGTCGTGAACGACTGCGACACCACGGTGGACGTCACCGTCACGTACACCGACGGGCAGGGCGCTCCGTGCCGCACCCTGCTGCCCTGGGCGATCGCCACCTTCGCCGGCTACGGGCCCCAGCTCAACTACGTCACCGGTCTGAGCGGCTGCGCACCCGCGAGCGCCTGACGCCGCCGGGCCCGGTCACGGGCAGCGGTAGTCGAGCCGCGCCGAGACGGTGCGGTGCACGGGGGACAGCAGGCGCAGCTCGGCACGGGCCGCGTAACGGCCGTCGCCCTGGAACGTCCACAGCAGGTGCAGCCGCGCCCGCCTCTGGTTGTGCGTCAGGTCCTCGTGCAGGACCTTCGACGAGGTGCCGTCGCTGCGGACCCAGCGGTACGTCAGCTCGCCGGGCCTGCCATTGGTGGTGACCGTGCCGGTGACGTCGGCGGTCTCGTCGCAGCCGGGGGAGGGCGACGCGGTGGAGACCGTGACGCTCTCGACCGCGAGGGAGGGACCGGAGCGGTGCCACAGGAGGAACGCGACGACGAGCAGCAGCACCAGGACCGGCAGCGCGTGCCGGCGCCAGGTCCGGCGGCGTACGGGCGCGGCGGGGGGAACCCCGACGACCCGGCGCATGGTGTCGGCGTTCACGCCGGGGCCGAAGCGCAGCAGGGTGCCCTCGACCCGGTCGGGCCGGATCTCCCCGGCCGTGCCGCCCGACAGGACGAGGGTCTCCGGACCGCCGGTGAGCGCAAGCGTGTCGGAGGTCTCCGGCCGCTGGATCCAGTGGCTGGCCAGCACCGTCGCGCTGTAGTCGTCGTCGGACGAAGGGGCGCCGGGGGCGCCGGAGTTGTCGCTCATGTCAGTGTGCACCGCCGGGTCAGAAGCTGCTGCCAGGCGCCGCCGTCGGCGGAGGCCGGGCGGGTGGTGGCCTGGACGGCCCAGTAGCAGCCCGTTCCCGCGAAGGTGTGGTCGAGGGCGATGGTGTACTGGGTCGAACCGCTGCGCTGGTACGTGTCCGCCGCGCCGTCCTGGGTCCCGGACTGCCCGCTGACCTCGCCGGTGAACCACGCGACCGTGAGGGTGACCGGTCCGGTTCCGTCGGTGGTGACGGTCACCGTCGCCGCCGCCGTCGCGTTGCCCGTCTGCCGGAAGCCGCTGAACGCCACGGACTTGACGCCGGTCGTGACGCTGGGCGAAGGGGACGCCGTGGTGGGCTCGGCCGTCGCCGTGACCGGTGGCGTCGGGGGTGCCACGGTGGCCGAAGGGGACACACCGGCGGTCGTGGACGCCGACACCGTCGGCTGTGCGGTCGCGTCCGTGGCCGAGGCGGAGGGCGTGGCCGGACCCGACACGGACGACGACGAGGACGGCGTCGGCGAGCCGGAGTCGCCCGTGGCCGTCGGGCCGCCGTCACCGGCCGGCTGCGCGCTGGTCGTGGCCAGTGCCTCCGCGGCCCTGCGCGGTGTGCCGAAGTCCGGGGCGTGGCGGTCGATGCCGTACGTCAGCAGCAGGGCCGCCACGAGGGCCGCCCCGGCGACGAGCAGTCCGCGCAGGCTCGGCTGCCAGGTCCGCAGCCAGCCGGGTGCGCCGCCGAGGACCGTGCGCGCCGTGTCCGTGGCGTGCCGCGGCACGGCGGGGGTGGAGGGGAGCAGCAGCAGCGACAGGGCCGCGAGCGCCGCGAGCCGGCGGCGGCCCCGCTCCTCCCAGTCCGCGCCGTACGCGCCGCCGGCCGTCGCCTCCAGCTCCGCGACGAAGTCCTCGGCGCGCGCGGGCCGCTGCTCGGGCGCCTTGGCGAGGCCGCGCAGCACGAGGTCGCGCACCGGCTCGGGGACCTCGTCGGCGGGAATCGTCCCGTCCACGTGCTGGAGGGCCAGCTCGGCGAGGTTCTCGCCGGTGTAGGGCTTGCGCCCGGTCAGGCACTCGAAGAACGTCGCCGTCGCGGCGTACACGTCGGCCGCGGGCGAGGCGGGCGCGCCGGTCCACTGCTCGGGCGCCATGTACGACGGGGTGCCCGCGATGCCGGCGGTGGTGCCGTCGGTCGCGGCGATCCCGAAGTCGACGAGTTTCGAGGTGCCGTCCGGGCGGACGAGCACGTTCTCCGGTTTGTAGTCACGGTGGACCACGCCGAGGCGGTGGGCGTCGGCGAGGCCGAGCAGTGAGCCCTTGAGGAGGACGAGAGCGGCCTCCGGTTCCAGCGGGGCCTGCCGGCCGAGCACGGTCCGCAGGGACACGCCGTCCACCAGCTCCATGACGATGGCCGCGCCCTCGGGCCCCTCCACGTACTCGTAGAGGCCGGCCACATGGTCGCTGCGCAGCCCGCCGAGCAGCCGCGCCTCCGCCCGGAACTCCTGGACGAAGCCCGGACGCGTACGCAGCGACTCGCTGAGGTACTTGACCGCGACCGGATGACCGGTCCCCTCGTGCACGGCCAGCGCGACCCGCCCGCTCGCCCCCGAACCGAGCTCGCGGGACTCGGTGTAGCCCGGTACCGCCCATGTGCTCATGACCCATGCCTCCCCGAGACGTGGAGCGCGTGGGGCATTCCGGTCCCCACGCGCTCCAGCCGTGTGCTGAGACACGATCCGGGCCGCTTCGGTTGCAGACGGCGCGGAACGGTTCGCCGGGCCGCCGTCACCCCAGTTCGGCGAGGTCCTCCGCGGTCAGTTCGAGCGTTCCGGCGGCGATGTTCTCCTCCAGGTGCGCGAGGGAGCCGGTGCCCGGGATGAGGAGGATGTTCGGCGATCGGGCCAGCAGCCAGGCCAGGGCCACCTGGGGCGTGGTCGCGCCGTGGCGTGCGGCCACGGTCTCCAGGTGTTCGGCGGTGACCGGCTGGAAGCCGCCGACGGGGAAGAAGGGGACGAAGGCGACGCCGGCCTCCGCGCAGGCGTCGACGAGGGGATCGTCGTCGCGCTGGGCGAGGTTGTACAGGTTCTGCACACAGGCGATCGGCGCGATCTTGCGGGCCTCGGCGAACTCGTCGGCCGAGATGTTGGAAACGCCGATGTGCCGGATCAGACCCTCCTCGCGCAGCGCCAGCAGCGCTTCCAGGGGCCCGGCCAGGGACGCCGTGTCGGCCGCGCCGATGTCGCCCATCCGGAGGTTCACCACGTCCATCCGGTCCAGACCGAGCGATCTGAGGTTCGCCTCGACACCGCGACGCAGATTGTCAGGGGTCAGGCCCGTCTTCCGCGCCTCGGGCAGGGAGATGTCCGGGCCTTCGACCAGGGCGCCCACCTTGGTCACGATCACCAGGTCGTCCGGGTACGGGTGCAGCGCCTCCCGAATCAGCTCGTTCGCCGAGACCCCGTCCCGTGCGTAGTAGTTCGAGGTGTCGATGTGGTTCACCCCGAGTTCCACGGCGCGGCGCAGAATCCCCAGTGAGGTGTCACGGTCCGGCCGCTCGCCTCTCGGCCAGCCCGTCAGCTTCATCGAGCCGTAGCCGATCCGCGCGACGCTCAAGTCGCCGCCGAGTTCCCATCGTTCAGTCGTCGTCACGATCACCACCATAGACGCCGTGCGCGAGGTGCCGCCGGGGCTGTGGACAGCCGCCACGGGTGCCGTACGCGGCCCGCGGCGAGGGCCGCGCGCCGGGCGGTCTACGCCGTACGGCCGACACCCGTACGGGGGCGACGCGCCGCCGCGTGGCCCGGGCCCCGCGTTTCCGTGCGTCGTTCGGGGACAACCAGGCGTCCACGGGAGACGCTGCTCCCGGGCACGTCGACGGGACCCGGCACCGGGCCGCGTCGCCCCGCAACGTCGCAGCCCCCGCACGAAGGAGTCCCCCGTGACCGAGTCACCGTCGCCCTCGGCAGCCGACGACGCGTACCGCTTCGAAGACCTGCGGGCGCTGTTCGTCAACTGCACCCTGAAGCCCGCACCCGAGCTGAGCCACACCGAGGGGCTGGTGGACAAAAGCAGCGCGATCATGGAGGCGCAGGGGGTCACGGTCGAGGTCGTACGCGCCGTCGACCACGACATCGCGCCGGGCGTCTACCCGGACATGACCGAGCACGGTTTCGCCACGGACGACTGGCCGGCCATCCAGGAGCGGGTGATGGCCGCCGACATCCTCGTGCTGGCCGGCCCGATCTGGCTCGGCGACAACAGCTCGGTGACCAAGCGGGTCGTCGAACGGCTCTACAGCGGCTCGGGAGTCCTCAACTCCGCCGGACAGTACGCGTACTACGGGCGCGTCGGCGGCTGTCTGATCACCGGCAACGAGGACGGTGTGAAGCACTGCGCGATGAACCTCCTCTACAGCCTCCAGCACCTCGGCTACACCGTCCCGCCGCAGGCGGACGCGGGATGGATCGGTCCCGCCGGACCCGGCCCGTCGTATCTCGACCCGGGTTCGGGCGGCCCCGAGAACGACTTCACCAACCGCAACACCACGTTCATGACCTGGAACCTGATGCACCTGGCGGCCCTGCTGAAGCGGTCGGGAGGCATCCCGGCGCACGGCAACCAGCGTTCGCTCTGGGACGCGGGCTGCCACCCGGACGCCCCGAACCCCGACTACCGCTGAGTCACAGGCTCCGCGCGGGCCAGTCCAGCAGCCGGGCGCCGATGACCGCGGTCTGGAGGGTGTAGCGGTGCGCTGGGTCGGCGGGGTCCGCGCCCGTGAGCTGGTGGATGCGTTCCAGGCGGTACGTCAGCGCGCGCACGCTCAGCGACAGCCGGCGGGCCGCCGCCGCGGCGACACAACCGGTGTCGAAGTACGCGGCGAGCGTGTCCAGGAGCGGCCGGGCGCCGCCGCGCGCTGTCGTCAGCGGGCCGAGCGCGACGAGGACCAGGTCGGCCATCGCCTGGCGGTCCCGGGTCAGGACGGGGTACACGAGCAGGTCGGCGGCGCGCAGCACGGGCGCGTCCAGGCCGAGCCGCTCGGCGAGTTCGAGGGCGTTGAGCGCTTCCTCGTAGGAGTGGACGACCCCGCCGGCGCCGGGCTGGGGCCGTCCGATCGCCACCTGCCCGCCCTCGGTCGCCGCGTGCGCCTGCTGGGCGAAGTGGGTGAGGACGTCGTCCTGTTCGCCGGGCGCGATGCACAGCATCCGGCCGTCCTTCGTGGTGAACAGGATGTTGCGGTCGCCGAAGCGGGCGATGAGTGACCGTTCGACCTGCCGGGGCACGGGCGCCGACTCGTCGTAGGCGGCCGGGCCCCGGGCGACGGCGACCGCGTGCGTGGGGGAGAGCCGCAGACCGAAGCGCTCCGCGCGTTCGGCCAGGCGGCCCAGGTCGCTGCGCCCGTAGAGCAGGTCGTCGATGAACTCGCGCCGGGCGGCCTCTTCCTTGCGTACGGCGAGGAGCTGGGCCCTGTCGTAGCCCTCGGCGAAGGCGTCGATGACCTGTTGGACCGCCGCGAGCGCGCGGTCGGCGGAACCGGGCGAGGCGGGCCAGGCGGCACGCGCCGCGGAGAGGTGGGCGCTGACGAGGGCGGGCAGTCCGTGCCCGGCGTCGGCGGCGCGTTCGCCGAGTGAGCGGCGGGACTCGATCTCGTCCCGGGTGAGGCGTCTGCCGGTGACGGAGACATCGGCCAGTATCCGGGCGTAGCCCTCCAGATACTGCTCGGGTATCCGCCGTTCCATCAGTTCGTCCCCCGGAGTGTCTCGACAGCCCGGTGACGACTTCTTGGTGGTGACCGGCACACAAAGCCTAGGCAACGCTGCCGGGAACCGGCAATGCGCATGCCATGCGGCGCGATGCACGATGGCGGCAGGGGAGCACGACGGATGGTCCTGTACCGGGCAGCGGCAGCGTCGCCGGTGTCCGGGACAAGACCGTGACGTGGGTGCTGCCGAAGTCCGGTGCGGCGGGTGCCGCCGGCGCCCGGGGGAGGGCCGAGGCGGGTGTGCCGGTGCCCGGGGAACCCCCGGGGCCTCCGTGCCCGGCGCGGGACCGGGAAGCGCGGGGGGCTTTCCGTGCCCGGCGCGGGACCGGGAAGCGCGGAGGGCTTTTCGTGCCCGGCCGGCGCGGGTGCCGGACTCAGGGCGCGGGCCAGTTCCGCAGCAGGGCGTCGAGGGCGTCCAGGATGCGCGTCCAGCTCTCCCCCGAGTCCGGGGCGCTGTGGCTGAATCCTCCACTCATCTCCAGGCTGACATAGCCGTGGAACAGACTGCCCAGCATCCGGACCGCATGGGTCTCGTCCGGTTCCGTGAGGTCGTAGCCCCGCAGGATCGCCCGCATCATCCGCGCGTGCTTGACGCCCGCGCTCGCCGCCGCCGTCTCCGGGTCGAGCCTCAGCTGCGCGGCGGCATAGCGGCCCGGGTGTTCCCGGGCGTAGTCGCGGTAGACGTTCGCGAAGGCGGTCAGGGCGTCCCGTCCGGCCCGTCCGGCCAGCGCGGCCGCGCCCCGCTCGGCGAGTTCGTCCAGGGCGAGGAGGGCGATCCGGGTCCTGAGGTCCTGTGAGTTCTTCACGTGCGAGTAGAGGCTCGCCACCTTGACGTCGAACCGCCTGGCCAGCGCCGAGACGGTCACCTGCTCGAAGCCGACCTCGTCGGCCAGGTCCGCCCCCGCCCGTGTCAGGCGTTCGGTGTTCAGCCCCGCACGGCCCATGGCCCACCTGCCCTTCCTCTAGCCGACGTAACCGATTATGCATTTGCCTAAAGCGTTTAGGCAAATTACCGTGAGCCTTATGAAGCCGTTGACCGAGCAAGAGATCCGTGCCGCGTTCGTGAACTGCACCAAGGGGGAGGCGAAGCGCCTCTCCGTCCCGCGCGACCTGGCCGACCGGCCCTGGGACGACCTCGACTACCTCGGCTGGCGCGACCCCCAGGCCCCCGACCGCGCCTATGTGGTGGCCGAGCTGGACGACGGTCTGAAGGGTCTGGCACTGCGCTGCCCCAGCCCGGGCGTGGGGCAGCTGCGGCGCAGCATGTGCTCCATGTGTGTGACCACCCACACCGGAGGTGTCTCGCTGATGGTCGCGCCCAAGGCGGGAAAGGCCGGGCAGCAGGGCAACTCGGTGGGCGCCTACATATGCAGTGACCTCGCCTGCTCGCTGTATGTGCGGGGGAAGAGGGACGCGGGCATGGGAGGGCGGCTCCACGAGTCACTGACCCTGGAGGAGAAGATCCGGCGGACCGTGGAGAACGTCGCCGCGTTCATCGCCAAGGTGACGGCCTGAGCCGGGTGTTGCGGGGGCGGGCCGCGGCGCGAACGCCGCGGCCGTGACACCGGACTTCACCGGATCCCACGGGACGAGATGCACGTCCCTTATGCATGAACCGAGTTGACTAGGCGCCGGCCGTCTTCGCCTCTGTCTTCGCCTCCGTCTTCGCCTCCGTCTTCGTCTTCGCCTTCGCCTCGCCCTTCACCGGCTGCTGCGCGACGGGCGACGGCACGGACGGCTCCTTGGCGTCGACGGCCGTGTAGAACACGGAACTGCCCTGCTTGGCGCGGTGGGCATGGCTCTTGGCCACGAGGTTCTCAAGGGTGGTCCGGACGACATTGGTCTGGATGCGGCGCTCGGGATGCGTCTCGCCCAGCGCCGTCGAGACCTCCGCCGCGGACCGCGGTTCCCGCTGCTCCGTGAGATAGCGGCGGATGAGGTCGATGAGGGTGGGCTGGGCCGAGCCGTCATTCGACCCGGGCTTCCTGGCCGCGGACGCCCCGGCAGCGGTCGTCCTTCCGCTGTCGGCCTTCTTGGCCCGCGAACGCCTGCCCGCGGTGGTCTTGCCGCCGGCCGTCCTGCCTCCGACCGCCTTGGCCACGACGGACTTGCCCGTGGCGGACTTGCCTTCCGGGGCCTTGCCTTCCGCGGACTTGGCGGACGTCTTCTGACGGGGCACCGAGGTCGCCGCCGGCTCGGGGGCGGTCGTGGCGGGCGCGCCGGTCGTTCCGAGCGCCTGCTGAAGGTTGGTGAGGACGGCGTGGTCGTGCCGCAGAGCGGTCAACTGCTCCTGCAACGCCTCCATTTCCGCCCCGACGCGCTCCTGCTCCTTGGCGTTGCGCTCCAGGTCGGCGACCACCTGGGCCGTGTACTGCGATGTCAGTTCGGTGGGAGTCTTGGTCTCGGGCACGATGGGACCTTTCTTCGGCGCGCGGTCGGCACATGAACACACCGGGAAGGTGCCGTGGGGCAGGGTGTGTTGGTGTTGACCGGCTGCATGGCTGGGCGACCGCACTTGATGCGTATGCCCCGGCTTACAGATAGTACGGACAGTGTTGGCCCGTTGTTCCTTTCGCGTGCCGGTTCGCCCCAAAGGGGAGTTCGGGCCGTGCCCCGGGATTGACTCCCGTGTGTGCCGTCCGGGCCCCGTTCCGCGCACATGAGGTGCCGCCCGAACTCGCCCGTGGCACACGTACGGAGCGTCGTCGAGGGTGTCCGGGGAAGTCGGCGACGGCGCCGACTGGACGGGCCGCTCGCGGGTAGACGGGCCTGTACGGCAGGACATGAACGGGGCGAGCGGAAGCGAGGTCGGGCGATGGCGGTCAAGGCGATGGGCTGGGCGCACTCGTTCCCGGTTTCCGGAGGAGTGAGCGCCGGACGACGATGGACCCGGCGGCAACTGGAGTCCCTGGCATGGACGGCGGAGGAACCCGAGACGGTGGACTCCGTCGTGCTGACGGTGTCCGAACTGCTCACCAACGCCCACATCCACGCCCACAGCGACGCGCGCCTCGTCCTCACCTGGGACGGCGACTGCCTGCATGTGAGTGTCCACGACGACGACCCCACACCGCCGCTCCAGCGGGACCCGGAGCCGGGAGCGGTGTCCGGCCGCGGGGTGGGCATCGTACGGATGCTCGCCGACGAGTGGGGCATGAAGTGCCAACGGCACGGGAAGACGGTCACGGCCTGCTTCCGCCCGGCCGCCGCCCGGGAACGGGCTGACGGCGGCTGAGACGCTGTGACCGACGCTTGCGTGTCACCGGCCGCCTGCGCCCGGCCGACCTGACGGCCCGGCCGACTTGACGGCTCGGCCGACTTGACGGCTCGGCCGACTTGACGGCTCGGCCGACTTGACGGCTCGGCCGACTTGACGGCTCGGCCGACTTGACGGCTCGGCCGACTTGACGGCTCGGCCGACCTGACGGCACGACCTACCTGCCGCCCGGCCGGCCTGCCGGAACGGCCCGCCCGCCCGGTCGGCCCACCCGCCGGGCGCGGGCGTGGAGGCCCGCCTATGGTGAACGGGTGAGCGGCTCCAGCGTCCCGCCCGAGGACGGAGACGGCACGGCCAGGAAGGCGGGCCACCGGACCGACTACGCGGGCGCCATCTACGGCTCGATCCTGGCGGCGTCCGTGGTCGCCACGGCCGGAACCACGGGGGACTTCCCGCGGCTCCAGGCCGTCGTGCTGCTGGAGGTCACCGGAGTGGTGTTCTGGGCGACCCATGTGTACGCCCAGCTCGCCGGGGAACGCCTGGTCGGCCGCCCCTGGTCCCTGCGCCAGATCCGCCGGATCGGCACGCACGAGTGGTCCATCGTCGAGGCGGCCACCCTGCCCGCCGTCGCCGTGGCCCTCAGCGCGGTGTTCGGGACGAGTGTGAACACGGGCCTGTGGATCGCGCTGGCCGTCGCGGTGGCCCAGCAGGTCATGTGGGCCTGCCTCGGAGCCGTGCGCGCCGGCGCCTCCCGCGGCCTGGTCGTCGCCGAGGGCTTCGTCAACCTGGCCCTCGGACTGACCATCGTGACGGCCAAGGTCGTCCTGAAGCACTGAGCATCCCGTGACCGGCGCCGTGCGTCCCGCATGTGCCTCAGGCGGTCCGGGGTGCCCGAGCGTCCGGGCACCCCGGACCTCGCGGAAGTCGTTAGCCTGGAGCGGAGGGGGAGGATCGGGTGACGGCCCAGAGGAGGCCGGTATGGCCGGTACGGCAGACATGCATTCCGGTGTCGGAGCCGAGGGCGGACCCCGTGGCGCGCCGGGTGGCGCGTACGGCACGGGTACGCCCCGCTACCTTCCGATCGCCGACCACGGCCTGATCGGCGACCTGCGCAGCGCGGCCCTGGTCGGCACCGACGGCACCATCGACTGGTACTGCTGTGCGCGCTTCGACGCGCCCAGCGTCTTCGCCTCCATCCTGGACGCCGACCGGGGCGGCTGCTTCGAACTGGCGGCGGACGTTCCGGCGCGGACGAAGCAGTTCTACTTCCCCGACACGAACGTGCTGATCACCCGGTTCTTCGCGGACGACGGGGTCGGGGAGATCCAGGACTTCATGCCGGTCGTGGACGAGTCCCGCGAGGCCGACCGGCACCGCCTGATCCGCCGGGTCGTGTGCGTCCGCGGGACCCTGCCGTTCCGCGCCCGGGTGGCGCCCCGCTTCGCCTACGGGACGGTCCCGCACACCGTGCACGTCGACGCGGGCCAGGCCGTCTTCTCCACGCCCGCGCTCAGACTGGCACTCACGTCGACGGTGCCCATCGAGGTCGCGGGGCAGGACGTGTGGTCGCTGTTCAAGCTGAGCGAGGGGGAGACGGCGGTCTTCGCCCTGGACCGGATCACCGACGAGGTGGCCCCGCGATTCTGCGCGGTGACGGAGGCCGAGCGGGACTTCAAGGCCACCGTGCGCTACTGGCGGCACTGGCTGTCGCAGTCGCGCTACCGGGGCCGCTGGCGGGAGATGGTCCACCGCTCCGCCCTCACCCTGAAACTGCTGACGTACGCCCCCACGGGCGCCATCATCGCCGCGCCGACCACCAGCCTGCCCGAGCGGATCGGCGGCGAACGCAACTGGGACTACCGCTACGTGTGGATCCGGGACGCGGCCTTCTGCGTGTACGCGCTGCTGCGCCTCGGCTTCACCGACGAGGCCGAGGCGTTCATGGGCTTCCTGTCCGAGCACGTCCAGACGGGCATACCGGAGGACGTCGGCCCCGACGGTCCCTTGCAGATCATGTACGGCATCGACGGGCGCCGCGACCTGCCCGAACGCGAGCTGCCCCATTTGGAGGGCTATCGCGGCTCCGCTCCCGTGCGGATCGGCAACGGCGCCGTCGGCCAGCTCCAGCTGGACATCTACGGCGCCCTGATCGACTGCCTCTACCTCTACGACAAGTGGGGGCAGCCCCTCTCCAGCGCGCACTGGGACAACATCCGCGGACTGGTCGACTGGGTGTGCGAGCACTGGGACCAGCCCGACGAAGGGGTGTGGGAGACCCGAGGGGGCCGCAAACCCTTCCTCTACTCCCGTGTCATGTGCTGGGTGGCCATCGAACGTGCCATGCGGCTGGCCCGGCACCGGGGTCTGCCCGCGGACGTGCTGCGCTGGGGTGACGCCCGGGACGCGATCTACCAGCGCATCATGAGCCGGGGCTGGTCGAAGGAGCGCAACGCCTTCACCCAGGTCGAGAACAGCGACATCCTCGACGCCTCGCTGCTGATGATGCCTCTCGGGAAGTTCATCTCCCCGACCGACCCGAAATGGCTCGCCACCCTCGACGCCCTGGGGGAGGACCTGGTCTCCGACTCCCTGGTCTACCGCTACGACCCGCAGACCAGCCCCGACGGCCTCACGGGCGAGGAGGGCACCTTCTCGATCTGCTCCTTCTGGTATGTCGAGGCCCTCACCCGGGCGGGCCGGCTCGACGAGGCCCGGCTCGCCTTCGAGAAGATGCTCACCTACGCCAACCACCTCGGCCTGTACGCCGAGGAGATCGGCCACACCGGCGAACAGTGCGGCAACTTCCCGCAGGCCTTCACCCATCTCGCCCTGATCAGCGCCGCGTTCAACCTCGACCGACGGCTGGGCTGACACCCCGGCGCGGGCCGTCGGCCGTTCCTCAGGGCGCGGTGAACAGACCGGGGAAGCGGGGCGCGAGCCAGGGCTTGCGGCCCCGGACGAGGATGCGGCCGCGCAGGATCGGGCCGAACTGCCCCTGGCGGCCGAGCGCCATCAGCAGGAAGGTGACCGGTTCGATCGAGATGGTGCAGTCCGGGCCGGCCACCGGCTGCTCGTCGACGCTCACCTCGCCGTCGGTCAGCGTCACGCCGAACCCGCCGCCGCCCCACAGTCGTACGGCGTAGCGGGCGTTCATGCCGGCGGTGTTGCGCGGTTCGGCCACGCGCGGCATCGCCCTGAGGAGGAACGGCAGGGTCAGCGCGGCCCGGGTGCGGTCGAGCATGTGCGGGCGCCCCAGGGCGCGGGCCAGGTCGTATCCGTGGCCGAGCATGTGGGTGAGGAGATACGCGCCGAGCTCCTGTGGGCTCATCGTGCCCAGCGGGGTGACCACGGGCCCCTCCAGGGAGCCCTTCTCCAGGGCTTCGGCGCAGGCGTCGGCGTGTTCGACGATCATCGCGGCCAGGGGCTCGGCCCGCCGCTCGGTGAACTCCTCCAGCGAGCGTTCGTTGGCCTCGGCGAGACTCTGTGGCGTGCCGTCGCCGTAGGGGCGTGGCCGTCCCGCCGCTATGTGGGCCATCAGCTCGTTGGCCAGGGCCAGATGCGCGGCCGCCTCGCCGACGGTCCACTCGGCCCCGGGGATCCGGCGCGCCATGTCGGTGCCGGGCGAGAGGAGCGCGGCGATCTCCGCGGCGGTCTCGTGTATCGCCGCACCCAGTCCTTCGGGCAGCGGCCCGCGCAGGTCCCGCCCCGTCACTGAGTCCACGTCGTTCGCCTCTCCTGCGGGCCCCGCGCCACCGGGCCGTGGGCGGCCCTGGTGCGGCGGGGCGCCATGTGCACACCGGTCGTACAGGAGACCAGGCATCGCGGGCGGCGGCAAGACCCTGAGCAGGGAGAACGTGTGCGGACGACGTGATGCCGAGGGCAAAGCGGTCATTCGCCCCAGGGCCGATGTCCAGTGGCGGGGGGAGCCCGGAAAACGATGGAGCCGGACGGAACACCTGTGGTGTGTCCCGTCCGGCCCCCGTCGGATGTCAGCAGGTGCCCTCGTCCTGCCACGGACCCCAGTCGACGCCGGTCGGCGTCTCGTTCTGGGTCCACCACTTGGCCTTCCAGTTGTGGTGGTTGTACGAGGCCTCGTCGCCCGCGGTGTAGACCGTGGCCGAGTTCCACGCCGTCTTGCAGCCGCTGCTCGGCGGCGTGGGCGTGGGCGTGGGCGTCGGGGTCGGTGTGCCGGTGGGCGGGGTCGCGCCGGCGAACTTCACCGAGTACTTCGCGAAGTCCCAGGAGTTCTGGGCCACGCTGGAGCACGTGCCCGACGTGCGGCCGCCGTTGTCGGCGGGGGAGCACTGCCGGTCCCGGTTGAGGGACCAGAAGGTGAAGCGGTCCATGTTGTGGCTCGTGACGAAGTCCAGCACGGTCTGGAAGTCGGCCTGGGAGAAGTACTCACCGCTGTCGCTGCGGCCGTTCATCCCGGAGAAGCCCTCATGGGCGTACGCGGTCGCCTGGTCCCAGCCGAACGTCGACTGGAGGATCGAGTTGAAGCCGGCGAGCGCGCTGGTCTGGGACGCGGCGCCGTTGAAGCCGCCGTCGAACGGCATGATGGAGAAGTTGTTCGGAGTGAAGCCCTGCGACTTCGCCTCCAGCAGCATCTGCTTGCCGAACCAGCCGGTTCCGTCCGCCGTTCCCGCCGTGGTGACGGACACGTACAGACCCGGGTTGTTCTGCTGGAGGATCTTGGCGGCGCCGATCTCGTTCTTGATGGCCGCCGTGTTCTCGTACTCCGGCTCCTCCAGGTCGAAGTCGATGGCGTGCAGACCGTACTTGGTGATGACCTGCTGGTAGGCGGCGGCGGTGGCGGCCGCGTCCGAGCAGGTCTGGCCGAGCTTGGTGCCGCCGTAACCGCCGATCGAGATGGAGACGTCGCCGCCCTTGGCGCGGATGGTGTTGATGACCGACTGCACGGCGGTGTCCGAGGAAACCGCGGCCGTGCCGCCCCAAGTGGGCGAGCAGCCGCCGCCGTTGGGGGCGAGGACGAAGGCGAGCTGGAACGCCTTGAGCCCGGTCGCGTCCATGATGGCGGCCGCGTCCGGCGGGTCGTTGTCCAGCGGCATCAGATAGGGGGCGGCGGCGTACCAACGGTTGCTGAGCGCGGTGGTCGCGCCCGAGGCGCTGCCCGCGACCAGGGCGGTCGTGCCGACCGCGGCCAGGCTCACGGCGGCTGCCGCGCCGAGAGCTGCGCGAAGACGTCTCACTGTGCCTCCAGAGGGGTGGGGGAGCCCCCAGCTTCCGGGTTCTGTCGCGATCACGTCAATATGTTGGACTAGACCAAATGGGTCTTTGGACTAGACCAGGCGAAGTCTTTACCCGGCGGCCGTTCCCGCCGCGTTCCGGTGGTCCCTCGCGGCCCCCAGGTCCTGCCCGGACGCCCGGAAATGACGTGCGCAGACATCTTGTCACTGAGTGACATCCGCTCCTACTCTCCAGTATGACTCGGGAGTAACTAACGGGCGTCGTACGGGACTTCGACGTCCGTCCCTGCCGAGCACGGACACAAGACGGCGGCACGGAACAACGGGAGACAGAGCCGGACGGCGAAGCCGCAGCCACGAGCCCTCGGGCTCCGCCGAACAGAACCCTCACACCGCACCGCCTCGCCCGGCGTCGTACGACGCGCGGGTCGATGCCGTACCACGCGCTGCCCGGCCGACGGCGCGCGGACGGCGCCTTCGTCCTGTCCATCTCCGCGACGCGGCCAGGCGTGGTCCCGCCCTGCCCGCGTCCGGATCCGAGTGCCGCCCTCCCCCCTCACCGGCCCGGAACGTCACCGGCTGTCCCGCGCCGGTGGCCCGGCCGGCTCCCCGGCCGGAACCGGGCGTCACGCCATTGACGCCCCCGGCCGCCCGCACGACCCCCACGTCTTGACGAAGCAGGAGTGAGCCGCATGCAACGACCCCACGGCACCCGTGTGCCACGAACGACGTCAGGCCGACGCCTTCGCGCACAGCAGTTCCCGCCCGCCACGAGCCACGCAACGAGTCACGCCACGAGCCAGTCCGCCAACCCGAGCCCCCGGACCGCCGCACGGAACGGCGGCCGGCTCCTGGCCACCGCCATCGCGGTCCTCGCCTGTCTGAGCGTCCAGGCGATCCCCGCGGCGAGCACGGACGCGGTGGTGTCCCGCGGCGTGACCATCCCCGCGTTCTACACCCCGCCCACGAGCCTCCCCGCGGCCAACGGCGCCCTGATCCGCAGCGAACCCCTCCCGCTCGCGCTCAGTCTGCCCGGCCTCGACGGTCCGCTCCCCGGCACCGCGACCCGCCTGATGTACAAGTCGACCGACTCCAACGGGCTTCCCGTCGCCGTGACCGGCGCCTACATCGAGCCCTCGGCCGACTGGAAGGGCGACGGTCCGCGCCCCCTCGTGGCCGTGGCCCCCGGCACCATGGGCCAGGGCGACCAGTGCGCCGCCTCCATGGGCCTTCAGCACCCGATCACCCTCAACGGCCAGACGGTCTCGGTCGGTTACGAGGACCTCGCGATCTACCGGCTCCTGTCCTCCGGCGCGGCGGTGGTCCTCACCGACTACGCCGGGCTCGGCGCGACCGACCGGCTCCACACGTACGTCAACCGCCTCGACGGCGGTCACGCGCTGCTCGACGCCGTCCGCGCGGCCCGCGGGCTGACCGCAGCGTCGGTCACCTCCGCCTCGCCCGTCGGCCTCTTCGGCTACAGCCAGGGCGGCGGCGCCAGCGCCTCTGCCGCCGAACTCCAGCCCACCTACGCCCCCGACATCACCCTGGCCGGCACCTACGCCGGCGCACCGCCCGCCAACCTCACCGAGGTCATCAAGGGCATCGACGGCAGCGCGCTGGCCGGCGCCCTGGGCTGGTCCCTCAACGGCTTCCTCCAGTCCGACCCCGACCTCCGGGCCGTCGCCGACGCGAACCTCAACGCCGCGGGGAGGGCCGCGCTGAACGACCTCTCCACGATGTGCGTCGGCGACGCGATCCTCGGCTACGCGTTCAAGAACAGCACGTCCTGGACGAAGGACGGCGAGTCCGTCAGCCAACTCGTCGCGCACACACCGGCACTCCAGCGGACGCTCGACAACCAGCGCATCGGCAACCTCAAGCCGACCAGTCCCGTACGCCTGGTCACCGGCGTCCAGGACGACATCGTCCCGCACGCCCAGGCACGTCAACTCGCCGTCGACTGGTGCCGCAAGGGCGCCGACATCACCTACGACGCCGTCATCCTGCCGAACCTCGGCGACAAGCTGCTCACCAACCACATGGCCCCCCTCCTCACCGACCAGGGCGACGCCATCTCCTGGCTGACCGACCGCCTGGCCGGCGAGCGCGCCACCTCCAACTGCTGGACCATGCCGCTCCAGCCCTGACCCCCGCGGTGCGGGCCCGGCGCCGAACCCACGGCGCCGGGCCCGTCCGGCCGCGCGTGTCCGATCCGAAAGACAAACGGTCGGCATCGCTCAACGAGGGCCTTTTGGCGGCAAAGCATCCTGAACACACCCGGAGATTCCTAGGCTCGCCTCCTGTTTCTCAGGATCCGGGAGGACCCGCGTGCCGCAGCCCCATCGGACGAACGAGAACGATCTCGTCCTCCCCAGCGGTTTCGACGACATCGTCCGGGCGATCGACCGCTACGTCGTCGACCGCAGGACCGGCGTCCACCGCCGGCAGCAGAGCGCCAGACACCGGCTGCCCGCCCTGCTCCTCACCCGCGAGCCCGAGGCCGGGCCGACCGCGGCGGGCACCACCACGACCGGCGCCCCGGCACGTGACACCGAGCAGGGAGAGGCCGATCCGGCCCTCTCGGCCCTGGTGCACGTCTACCACCACCGCCTGGTGCGCCTGAACAGCGGCGAGACGGGCCACCTGGCCAGCCTCGCACCCCACGCCATCGTCGACGAGGAACTGCTCGCCTGCGACCATCCCGGGGACGACGCCGAAGGGGGCGACGGTCCCCACGTACGCCTGCTGGACCGGGTCGCCAGGCAACTGCGCGCCACCATGCCGGACGGTTCCGGCACCTTGCGGCTCACGGAGTTCGACGCCTGTCTTTCGGTGCTGCGCGCGGCCATCGTCGACGGGGACGTCAGGGACGAACGGCGGGCGCTGCGCGACCGGATCTACGACAAGTACGCCTGGAAGTTCGGATTCGCCGCCGAGGTCACCGCCCTGGGCGACGAACTCGGCGCCCGGCAGTGGTCGGCCATCACGAGACTGGTGACCACACCGCTGGCCTGGCTGTGGCGGTGGTCGTACGGCGTACGCGTCGACCGCGGCGCCCGCTTCCGGTGGGTCGGCGGCATGCTCGACGAGCCCGGGCGCAGCTTCCTCAACGCCGCCCTGTCCCTGCGCGACGCCCATCTGCGCTCCCGTGCCCAGGAACGGGCCGACCGGGAGGCCCCCGCGGCCGCCGGAGTCACGGCCGCCTCGGCCAGGTCCGCCGTGTCCGCCGTCTCGGCCCGTGACGAGGCCGTGGTCCGTCAGGTCCTGCTGACCGCGCTCATCCACGATCTGACGCGGGCCGCCCGCCCACCGGTGTGGAGCGCGCGCAGGCCCCGCAGACGATGGCCCTTCGTCCTGCTCCTGCCGACGGTCGGCGGCGACGGCTCCCCGAGCCGCAAACTCCTCAACTCCTTCTCCGCCGTGGCCGAGGAGACCGCGACCTGCCCCCTGCTGGTGCTGGGCGCCGCCACGGCGGACATCCCGCCCTACGCCGTCGGCCTGCCCCGGCCCGCCGTCCCCAGCCAGAACGCGCGCCCGAGCACCTACGGCGCGACGGCGCAGGCGGTGGCCTCCGTGCTCGCCGCGGGCGCGTGCGGTCAGCCCGTCGAAGCGGTGCGCGCGGTGCCGCTGTCCCGGGTGCCCGACAACGGGACGAGCGCCGAACGGCCCGCGGTGCAGCGGACCGTGCGCTCCCGCGAACGGCGCGGGAGCGACTGGCTGCGTCCCGGTGTCGCTGCCGTGGCCGTGCTGGCGGTGCTGGCGGTGGTCGCCGCGGGACTGACGCGCGTGCCCGGGCTCGGCGGGACACGGCCGGGCCCCGCGCCCGGGCCCGTGGCCGCCGCCGACACCTGGTGTCCCCGGGTCGACACGGGCGAACGCGTGGGGATCACCGACGGCAGGGACGGGTGCGAACTCGCGCACGGCCTGTACGCCGACGAACTCCGTTCCCTCGAAGACCGGTTGGGCCGCCAGAACGCCGAGGTCGACCGGTCCGGGCCGTATCGCACTCTGGTGTTCTTCGCCCCGCTGAGCGTCGGCTCCACCTCACGCCGGACCGTGCCCACGGGCTTCCAGATGCTGCGGGGCGCCCTGCTCGCGCAGGAGCAGGTGAACGGCCTGAACCTCAAGTCCCAGATGCCGATCCGGCTGCTCGTCGCCAACTCGGGCGAGTACTTCCACTTCGGATCGCGCGGCGGACTCAACAGGACGAACCACAGCCGGGTCGACGTGGCCCGCATGATCGTCGACCGCATCCACCGGGACCACATCGCCGGCGTCATCGGCCTCACCCAGAGCCGTCCGGAGTCCCTCCAGGCCGCCGTCGAACTCGACGCCCAGGGCGTCACGGTCATCGGCACCGGCGTCTCCGGCCAGCCCATGGTCGAGGGCGACTCCCCGGTCTCGTACTTCCAGCTCTCGGCGCCGGACGCGCGGGTCGCGCGCGTCATGGCGTCCTTCGCCCGGCGCTCACCCCGGCTGGCGGACCTGACCAAGGTCCCGCCGGGGCACACCGCCCCTGCCGCCGTCCTGGTCTTCGACCCGCACGACACCTACTTCAGCGCGGACCTGAGGAAGCGCTTCACCGACGCCTACGGTTCGGCGGGTCCCGTCTACCCGGTGCCGTACAGCGAATCGGGCAACGACAGCCAGACGGCCTCCGTGGCGGCCGGGGTCTGCGCGCTGATCCACAGGACCGACGGCTTCGTCCTGTACGCGGGCCGGGCCGGCGTCATGTACGACCTGTTCTACTACCTCCAGAACGACAAACAGTGCCGTACGCACCAGGGCCGCATCGCCGTGCTGGCCGAGAGCGCCGCTCCCAGTCTGGTGCTGCATCCGGAACTGATGGCGCAGCAGTACGGCTCCCTCAGCCTCTTCTACAACCAGTTCAGCCTGCCCGAGGCCAAGGGGTTCTTCGCCACCGATTTCGGCAAGGCCTACGGGATGTCCTCCGACAGCGACGCGGCCGCCGGCTACGACGCGCTGAACGTCTTCTTCAAGGTGATGAACGACATCGCGGTCACCGACCCGCAGTTCACCCCCAGCGCCGTGGTCACCTTCCTCCAGTCGACCGGAGTCACCGACTACGTGGGCGAGTCGGGGATCATGACCTTCGGCAAGGGACACAAGTACCCGGTGAACAAAGAGGTCGACATCCGCGAGATCACCGCGGACGGCACCAGGATCACCGACCTGACGTGCGGAGCCGTCGCCGCGCGGGAGAAGCCGGTGATGCGCTGGGGTCCCTCCGGCAACTTCTACTGCCCCGAGGACGACTGACGGGTCGTCATGACACGCGTCCGGACACGGACGGCACGGAAGGGAGGCAACCCTCCGGCATTCTCCTCCGTCCTCGTGGGACGGGGGAGCGCTTCGGGACCAAC
Organism: Streptomyces sp. f51; assembly: GCF_037940415.1. Taxonomy (NCBI): domain Bacteria; kingdom Bacillati; phylum Actinomycetota; class Actinomycetes; order Kitasatosporales; family Streptomycetaceae; genus Streptomyces; species Streptomyces sp. f51. Next base: position 7,044,853 of record NZ_CP149798.1, read on the forward strand.
GGGGCGACGGGGGCGCATGCCGACCAGGAGGAGATGAACCTTGTTCCGTGTCCGGCGCACAGGTGTGGCCGCTGCGGTGTTGATCGCGGTGGCCGCGGGATCGCCAGGAACGACCCAGGCACAACAGAACACGGCGGGCTCCGCGTGGTCCGCGAGACCGGTCGCGGCCGCGGACGCCGACGGCGGGCTTCCGGCCGGGTGGAGCGTCACCGGGCGGGAGGCGGCGCGGCAGCTGGTCTGGCGCTCGGACGGGCCGGTGCCCGTCAGCGACTCGGGAGTGGCCTTCTACTCCGGGGACCGGTTCCTCGGCCGTCCCGTCGGCACGGCCGACGGCCGCACCTTCCGGCTCACCATCGGCCCGGCACGACTCGGCCGGCAGCCCGACCTCCAGGCGCGGACCGGTGAACGGCGCCTGGACGCGGCGGGAGCCGGGCACGACCGGCCCGCCACGCCGGTCGGACCCGGGGAACGGCCCGGTCTGTCGGCCGGACCTTCGACCCGCTTACCGGTGAACTCCGTCGACCCCGGCAGGCCGGGCTCCTACCGGACGGCCACCGGCGACTACAAGCTCCCCTCGGTGCGGCTGCCCGGCCTCGCCGCACGCGTGGAGATGCGCGCCGTGGTGGTCGCCCCGACGAACGCCCCGGGAAACCGGCCGCTGGTCCTGTTCCTGCACGGTCGCCACGCCACCTGTTACACCGGCCGCGGTCACGACACCAGCGGGGAGTGGCCCTGCCGCGCGGGTGCCCGGCCCATCCCGAGCTACCGGGGGTATCTCGCCGACCAGCGACTGCTCGCCTCCCAGGGATACGTGACGGTGTCCATCGCCGCCAACGGCGTCAACGGTCAGGACTACGCGGCGGAGGACGGCGGCGCACAGGCCCGGTCCTCCCTCGTACGGCAGCATCTGGCGAGTTGGGCGAACTGGTCCGCGCACCCGGCCTCCGCGCCCCTGATCGTGCGGCGCACGGCCCCCGCGGACCTCTCCCGCGTCCTGCTCGTCGGCCACTCGCGCGGCGGCGAAGGCGTGAACCGGGCCGCCATGGACAGTCTGTACGGCGCCCCGGCCGACCAGGACGGCTACCACGGCCCGGTGCGCTGGCACATCCGCGGCACCGTCCTCATCGGCCCCACCCTCTTCGGGCAGAACCCCACGCCGGACGTGCCCTCGGCCACGATCCTGCCCGGCTGCGACGGCGACGTGTCCGACCTCCAGGGCGAGATGTACGTCGACGCCACCCGCGGGGTCAGCCGCGGCGCCGCCCTGCACAGCGCCGTCTACATGGTCGGCGCCGACCACAACTTCTTCAACAGCGAATGGACGCCGGGCCAGGCCCAGGCACCGGCGGAGGACGACTTCTGGAGCGGGGACACCCCCGACCGTGTCTGCTCCCCGGGCACCGCGACCAGGTTGACCGCCCGTCAGCAGCAGACGGCCGGCGCGACCTACATCGCCGCGGCCGCGCGGCTGTTCGGCGCCGGTGACGACCGCGTACGGCCGCTGCTCGACGGTTCGGGCCGGCGCGCCCCCTCCGCCGGTCCCGCGCGCGTGCTCACCCACGCGGTCGGCGGTCGCCGTACTCCGGCGTTCCTGCCGGACGGACAGGTGTCCGTCGACGGGGGAAGGCTCTGCGAGGAGGTGACCGAGGTCGTCTCCGCGGCCTGCCTCGGCTCCGGCAGGAGCGGTGTCTCGCCGCACTTCGCCTCGTGGGCGCCCTCGAAGGAGCCGGGCCGGCGTGCCCTGGCCCTGCGCTGGACGGCCGCGGGCTCCCCGGTCCGGGTGCGGCCGGCCGGCCCCGTGTCGCTCGCCGGCTCCACGGCGCTGGCGCTGCGCCTGATCGTTCCCCCGAACTCCAGGGACACCCGGCTCGACATCGCCCTGACCGACACCTCGGGACGGCGGGCGACGCTGGGGCGGGTCCGCCTCGACGGCCTGCCCGGGACCGACCGCACCGCCTCCTACTGGGGCCAGGAGGTCCGGCTGCCGCTGACCGCCGCCCTGCGCGCGGGAGTCGACCCGCACCGGGTGAAGTCCCTGGAGATGGTCCCGCGCACCGGTTCCGGACAGGCGTGGCTCGTCGACTCGTGGGGATGGCGCGCCGGAACCCCCGCGGTCGGGGCCGCGGACCTGGCACGCGTCGACATCGGCCGGACGGCCGTCGCCGAGGGCGACTCGGGCGTGCGGACCTACCGGGTGCCGGTGACGGTCACCGGGCACGGGAGCGGCACGGTCCGGCTGTTCGTCGCCGATCCGGAGACGGGCCGGACCACCTCGCGCGAGGTGACCGTACGGCCCGGCGGCCCGACGCCGGTGGTGCAGGTCGAGGTCCGGGGCAACACGCGCTACGGCTACGACGTGGCCCACGACGTGTACGTCAAGGCGGTCCACGGCACGGTGACCGGTGCCTACCGGGGCGGTGTCACCGCACGGAACGACGATCCCGCGCCCACCGTCCAGGTGACCCCGGCAGCCGCCACGGCCGCCGAGGGCGGGAACCTGACCTGGCGGATCTCGCTCTCCGAGGCGGCCGACGTGGAGATCTCGGCCGACGTCGTCGTCCTGCCCGTCACCTCCGGTGCCGAACTGTCCACCACCGACGTCGACCCCCGCTGGCTGGCCAGGTACACCGCCGAGGCGCCACTGCCGTCACGGCCGCTGTCCCGGCTGCGCGGGCTCTCCCTGTACGCCGACGTCCCGCCCGGCCGGACGAGCACCGGGATCACCGTCCCGATCGCGGCGGACACCCTGACGGAGCCCGCCGAGACGGTACGGCTGCGGCTGCGGGTCTACGACGAGGAGACCGGCACGCGCCACGACGGCCCGGAGTTCACCGGCACGGTCCACGACCCGGCGTAGACCCGCGCGCCTTCGTGGATGCACCGGCCCGCTCGTCGAGTGGGCCGGTGCACCCGTCTCGTGCCGTGACGGGGTTCCCGAGTCACGTCCGGTCAGAGTCCGGTGGCGCAGCGAAGGGTTCTCCGTGATCTCGCCGCCCGGGGTGAACCGCGTCTGATCACCGTCGTGTTGGCAGTAGGCTCAACCTGCTGCGGCGCCCCGATGATCACTCATGCTCGGTAGGGCATCGAGCCGTGGCGATCCACGAAACCCCAACGGCGTGAGGATGAAGCACAAGTGCTGATAGCGGGGCGGTATCGGCTCCAGACCACTCTCGGGCGGGGCGCGATGGGGGAGGTGTGGCGGGCCCACGACGAGATGATCGGCCGGTCCGTGGCCGTCAAACTGCTTCTCTCCCAGGACGCCGACCCGACGGCCGCGGCCCGCTTCCGTCTGGAGGCCCAGACCGCGGGTCTGCTCAACCACCGCCACGTGGTGGGTGTTCTGGACTTCGGGGCCTACGACAACCGGCTCTTCCTCGTGATGGAACTCGTCGAGGGCGACAGCCTCGCCGGGGTCCTCACCAGCGCCGGGACGCTCCCCGCCGACCGGGTCGCGCGGATCGCGGCCGAGGCGGCCGCGGGGCTGGCGGCCGCGCATCAGCAGGGCATCGTGCACCGGGACATCAAGCCGGGCAATCTGCTCCTGGACGCCGAGGGCAGTGTCAAGATCGGCGACTTCGGGATCGCCCGCTTCATGGACGATCCGGCGGGCGGCCTGACCGCGACCGGGCAGATCGTCGGCACCAGCCTGTACCTCGCCCCCGAGCGGGCCCTCGGCAAGACCGCCGGTCCGCCGTCCGACATGTACTCCCTTGGCTGCGTCCTGTACCAACTCCTCACCGGGCGCCCGCCGTTCCAGGCGAGCAGCCCCGTCGCCGTCCTGCACCAGCACCTCGACTCGACCCCCACCCCGCCGCGGGAACTCGGCGTCGATCTGCCGCCCGCCTTCGAGAACTACCTGCTCGGCCTGCTCGCGAAGCAGCCCGAGGACCGGCCCACCGCGCTCCAGGCGGCCGCCTGGTACGGCTCGGGTGCCTGGCAGGGACGCCCTGAGCCGCTCCCGGCCGCGATGCCGGAGCCGGGACGTCACCGCCAGGGTCTCGGGGCCGTGGGCCCGGCGACCACGTACGCCCTGCCGTCGGTGGTACGGGACATCCAGGGCGGTGGCCACCGGTCGCGCCGGCGCCAGCGTTCGGGTGCCGCCGAACTCCTCGCCGAACGGCGAAGACTCGTGCAGGCCGCCGCCGGAGCCGTGGTCTTCCTGCTGGCCGTCCTCGTGGGCGTGGCGGTGTTCTCGCCCGACAGCAGCTCCGCCGAGACCCCCTCGCCCGGCACCACCACCGGGGTGAGCACCTCGCCCGCGGGCACGGAGCCGGCAGGTCCTCCCGCCGGCTCGTGACCCGGCGGGGGACCGGGGCCGGGTGCGACGGGGCCGCCCCCGGCCGGCGCGGCGGCGGTCGCGGACAAGGTCTCCGCAGGTACCGAATGACATAACTCCCCTGTATTTGTGGGGGGTTCGTCCAACTGGCACATGTGAGACGTGGCGCTTTCGTGCCATCGGGCGGCTGTTCCCCGTGCCGGTCCGGGGCCGGTAGAAAGCGCTGCATGATCTCCCGCATACCTCTCCGCCGAAGCAGCCGTAGGCCGCTCGCGGCCGCGGTCGGCACCCTCGCGGTCCTGACGTCCCTGGCTGCGCCGCCCGGCACCGCCGCGGCCGCCACGCCCCCCACTCCCTCGGACGCGAGCCCCGTCGCGACCACCGCGACCGGGCAGCACACCGTCACCCTGCTCACCGGTGACGTCGTACGTGTCGACGGCCTCGCCGGAGGCCGCCAGACCGCCGATGTGACCCGCCCCGCCGGCGCCCTCGGAGGCGTGCGCACCGAGACCGTGGGGGGCGACCTCTACGTCTACCCGGACGAAGTGCTGCCCTACCTGGCCGCGAACCGGCTTGACCGGCGCCTCTTCGACGTCACCGCCCTGATCGAGCAGGGGTACGACGACGCCCACAGCGACGGCATCCCGCTGATCCTGGGCTACGGCTCCGGGACGGCGCCCTCCGCGCGGGCCACACCCGGCGGTGCCACCCGGGTGCGCGACCTGCCCGCCATCCACGCCACCTCCGTGCGCGCCGCCAAGAAGCAGGCCCGGAAGGTGTGGCGATCCGTCGCGCCCGCGACCGTCGCCACCGGAGCCTCCGCGCGGGCCCTGAAGGAGGGTTCGGCGTCCACCGCGCCCCGGCTCGGCGCGGGCCTGTCCAAGATCTGGCTGGACGGCCGGGTCAAGGCGACCCTGAAGGACAGCACCGCGCAGATCGGCGCGCCCGACGCCTGGGGCAAGGGCCTCGACGGCAAGGGCGTCAAGGTCGCCGTGCTCGACACCGGCGCCGACGCGCACCACCCGGACCTGGCCGACCGGATCAGCGCGTCGCAGAGCTTCGTCCCCGGCGAGACCACCGACGACGGCCACGGCCACGGCACCCACACCGCCTCCACCGTGGGCGGCAGCGGGGCCGCCTCCGACGGCGCCGAGAAGGGCGTGGCCCCCGGCGCCGACCTGATGATCGGCAAAGTGCTCTCCAACAGCGGCTACGGCCAGGACTCCTGGATCATCGCCGGCATGGAGTGGGCCGCCGAGCACGGCGCCAAGGTCGTCAGCATGAGCCTGGGCTCCTCGGACCCGTCCGACGGCACCGACCCGATGAGTCAGGCGGTCAACCGTCTCACCGACGAGACCGGGGCGCTCTTCGTCATCGCGGCCGGCAACTCCGGCGGCGAGGCGTCGATGGGCAGCCCCGGCGTCGCGGACGAGGCGCTGACGGTCGCCGCCGTGGACGCCAACGACAAGCGCGCGTCCTTCTCCTCCCAGGGCCCGCGGCTGAACGACTACGCCCTCAAGCCCGACATCTCCGCCCCGGGCGTGGCCGTCCTCGCGGCCAAGGCCGGCGGCAGCGCCGCCACCGGCTGGTACCAGTCGATGAGCGGAACCTCCATGGCGACCCCGCATGTCGCGGGCGCCGCGGCGATCCTCGCCCAGGAGCACCCGGACTGGAAGGCGCGGCAGCTCAAGGACGCGCTGATGAGCACGTCCAAGGAGCTGCCCAACTACACGACGTACCAAGTGGGTTCGGGTCGCGTCGACCTCTCCGCCGCCACCGCCGCCGCGGTCACCGCGACCGGCTCGGCGTACTTCGGCATCGACTCCTGGCCGCACAGCGACAGCACGCCGGTCGACCGCACGGTGACCTACACCAACACCGGCGACACCGACGCCGTACTGAACCTGGCGCTGAACGCCTCCGTCGCGGGCGGCCCGTACGACACCGACCCGACCGCGGGCAAGGGCACCCCGGCCCCCGACGGGATGTTCACCCTCTCCGCCGACACCGTGACCGTGCCCGCGCACGGCACCGCCACGGTCACCGCGACCGCCAGGCCGGCCCTGGGCGCCGACGGCCGCCGCTACCTCGGCCGGATCACCGCCACGGACGGCTCCGGCGCCACGCTCACCCGCACCCAGGTGGGCCTGTACCGGGAGGACACCCGCCACACCCTGCACATCACCCTGAAGGACCGCTCCGGCGACCCGGCCGCGGGCTGGGTCGAGATCCAGCGGCTCGGCAGCACCGAGGACCCGTACAGCGTGACCCTCGACGACAGCGGCAAGCTGGACCTGCGCATGCGCGAGGGCACCTACAGCCTCCTGACCTACCAGGACGTGCCCGGCAGCCACGGCCCCGACTCGCTCGGCATGGCGCTGATGGGCGACCCGGAGGTCGTCCTCGACCAGGACCGGAACGTCGACCTCGACGCGAGCCGCACCCGTGAGGTCACCGCGGAGGTCCCGCGCCGGACCGAGGACCGGGCCCTGTCCATGAACTGGTACCGCGCGGACGGCCAGGCCGCCAACTCCTACGGCGTGGGCGTCGTGGAGGTGCAGTATCTGCTCGCCTCCACCCACGACAGCATGTTCGTGCTGCCCACCCGCAGGACGACCCAGGGCACCTTCGAGTACGAGACCCGCTGGCGCAAGGCCCTGCCGCTGCTCACCGTCACCGACGACGGCAGGCCCGTCCAGGTCATCGCCCAGGCGGGCTCCGCGCGCTACGACGGGGACAGGCGTCTGCGAGCGGTGTACGCGGGCACCGGCACCGCCGCCGAGTACGCGGGCCTCGACGTCAAGGGCAAGGTCGCGCTGGTGACCCGCGCGGACGCGCTCACCGGCGCGCAGCGTGCACAGGCGGCGGCCGACGCCCGGGCCGCGCTGCTGCTCGTCGTCGACGACCGGCCGGGCAAGCTGATCGAGTCCGTCGGCGGCAGCGTGCCCGTGTTCTCCGTGACCGCCCGCAACGGCGCCCCGCTGATCGCCGACGCCAGGCGCGGCCGGCTGCGGCTGGACGTCGAGGGCGTGCCCAACTCCCCTTACGTCTACGACCTGTCCGACCCGCACCCCGGCCAGATCCCGTCCACCGGGCTGGCCTACCGTCCCCGCCCGGCCGAACTGGCCACGGTGGAGATGCGGTTCCACGGCGCCACGCCCACCCAGAGCGGCGAGTGGCGGTCCGGCTTCCGTCCGTACCGCAAGTACGGCTCCGGGTACCTGCTGCGCCAGGACATGCCCGCGACCCGTACCGACTACGTCTCGGCGCAGGAGGGGACGCAGTGGGTGGAGACCTCCGGCACCGGGCCGGGAATACTGCTGTCGAGCCAGAGCACGCGCACCACGTACAAGCCCGGCTCGTTCCAGGTCCGCGACTGGTTCAAGCCGGTGACGCACCCCGCCAACGGAGGCACCTACTGGTGGTCGCAGCGCCAGAAGACCTCGCTCGCGTTCAACATCCAGCCCTGGTCCGACAGCGGTGACGGCCACGGCGGCGTCATCCAGCCCAGCGGTCCGGCGACGACCAGCCTGAAGGTCTACCAGGACGGCACCCTGATCAAGAGCGTCAACTCGTCGGCCACCACCATCACCCGCCCGCCGGCCACCCCGTCGGTCTACACCCTCGACCTGACCGCCGACCGCGACGCGGACACCTACCGCCTGTCCCCGCACACCCACACGGTGTGGCAGGTCGCATCCGCCCCGGTCACCGACCCGACGGTGATCGACCGGGTGCCGGTGCTCCAGATGGACTACGGCGTGGACACGGACCTGGCGGGCGACGCCCGTGGCGGCCGCCAGACGCTCCGGCTCACCCCGCACCACCTCGCCGGGGCGGCCGGGGCCGGGACGATCCAGGGCGCGACGCTGTCGGTCTCCTACGACGACGGCACGACCTGGACCCCGGTGGAGGCCAAGGGCAAGTCCGGTACCTGGACGGCCTGTTACTCGGCGCCGCACCACGGCTATGTGTCGCTGAGGGCCGAGGGCTGGGACGACGCGGGCAACCGCATCACCCAGGAGGTGATCCGCGCCTACGGTCTGAAGTAGTCCGCGTACGGAGGCCGCCGCCCCGAGCCGTCGCATCGCCGCCCGCGTGCGACGACGGGGCGACGGCCTCCGTCGCCGTGAACTCCCCGGCCGGCGCCCCGCCTTCGACGGCGCCGACCCCGGCATCCGGTTGGGCGCACCGCGTTCGCGCCGGCCGGGCAACCAATACGGACGTTCGGCCGTCCTTTGGACAAGGATCCCGGACGGGAGGCGCCGATGGGCCTGGTGCGTGCACTGCTGCCGCTGTCGCGAGCGGCGGCCCGGCTCGGCCCCGGACCGGGGCGACGGCTGTACGGCGCGGCGCTGTTGCGCTGCGTGGCCCCCCAGTGGGTGCTGCTGCGGCCGCCCCCGCCGTGGCGCCGGCTGGCCTGGGCCGAGGAGGCGACGGCCGTGTACCGGGCGTTGGCCGGGACGCCGGGCGCCCGGCCCGGGGACCGGGACCTGCTGGCCCGCAGTCTGGTCCTGCACGCCCACACGCTGGTGCTCATGAATCGCTGCGAACAGGCCTGCGCGGCGTTGGACGCGGCCTCGGCCGTACCGGGCGCGCGGTGGCCGCCGGCGCAGCGGGCCCTCGGGCTGCATCTCCAGGCGCAGGCACGGTTCGGCCTGGCACGGCTGGACGACGCGCTGGGCTCGGCGGGGGAGTGCGTGGCCGCCTACCGCCTTCTCGTCCCCACCCGGCGGGACCGGACCCTGGGCGGTCTGCCGGGCGCGCTGCGCACCTACGCGCTGGTGCTGGCCGCCCTGCACCGCACGGAGGAGTCGGTGACCGCGTACGAGGAGTGCGTCGCCCTGCTGCGGGACATGTCCGTACGGGAGTTGAGCCACACGGTTCTGGTACGCGTCCGCGCCCTGTGCGAACTCACCGCGGGGCTCGAGGCGTTGGGCCGTTACGAAGAGGCGCTGTCCGTCGGCCGGGAGGCCAGGGACGCCGCCGACCCGATCATGGTGCGGGTCGCGCCCGAGATCGTACGGCCGTTGCGGGTGCGGCTCTTCGCGAACCTGGCCCGCTGTCTGCACGTGACCGGAGACCTGCCGGCGGCACGGACCACCGCCGCGGAGGCCGTGGCCGAGGCCCGGACCCTGGCGGCCCGGGACAGGGAGACGGGTGAGCCACTGCTCGTCATGGCGCTCGATCGCCTGGGTGATCAGCTGGGCGAACTGGCGGATCACACTGCGGAGTTGACCGCCCGGCGGGAGGCGGCCGACCTCTCCGCCGCCCTCGCCGCGGAGCGCCCCGACGTCTACGACCCTCTCCTCGCCGTCTGCCTCGACCGGCTCGTCGACTGCCACACGGCGGCGGGCGACCGGCACGGCGCGGTCCTGGCGGGTGAGCGCGCCGTGGCCGTGTACCGGCGTACGGCGGACCGTGAACCCGCGGCCCACGAGCCGCGACTCGCCCGCGTACTGGCGGACTTGAGTCAGTCGCGGCTGGAGGACGAAGACCCCGAGGGCGCGGTCGGGGCCGCGCGCGAGGCGGTCGCCCTCACCCGCCGTCTGGCCGAGTCCGACTGGTCGGCCCACCACGCCCTGACGGCACGCCGCCTGCGGACGCTCGGCCGCGCCCTGCGCGGCGCGGGCGATCACGGGGCGGCCGTCGCCTGCTACACGGAGTCGGAGTCCATCCTCCTCGACGAGTCGTCGGGCCCCGAGGCCAGCCGCTACGCGGCCTCCCTGGCCGCCGCGCGTCTCGGTCTCGCCATCACGCTCGACGCGGAGGCCCAGGTCCGGCTGGCCGACGGCCGGGCCGACGACGCCGTCGCCGCGTTGCGCTCGCTGCTCGCGCTCACCCGCCGCACCGACCAGGCGGACGTCCACGCGCGCTGTGTCTCCTCGTTCGCGGACGCCCGCGCGGAACACCCGGAGACGGTCCTGCCGGCCTGGACCCGGGCGACCGGGCAGGGTTTCCCGACCTTCGTCTACCGATGGTCCGCGGCCGTGAGCGGGGAGCGACGACCGGGCGCGAACTGAGCATCGGCGGCCGATCGGGCCGATCCGCGACATCCCGGGCGCATCGAGGCGCGGAAGTGGAACACCCCTTCTTAAGTGCGGGTTAAACGCGTCTTAAGCAATCACGGGTGCGCCGGGCTTCGCCAAGTAACCCCAGGTCAGAGCGATGTGAGGTTGCCGACGGCGGTTGGCCACTCAACAACTCGTGCGTAGCATCGGGGCCCACCGGTGTCGCCCACCACTCGCGGAGAGCGCTCTCAGCGAGGGGATCCCCTCACTCGCCAGGACAGCGAACGCGGGCGCCGCACCGGTTCACACTCCCCACAGCCGCACAGACAAGAGGTGTTCAGTCATGGCTGTTCATCGCGCACGCCGCTGGTCCCTCGGAGGGCTCGCGCTGCTGCTCGCCACGGGCGTCGCCGGTGGTGTCCTGTTCACCGCCACGGGTCCGGCCGCGAACCGGGCCCACGCCGCCTCGGCCTCGCAGACCTGGTCCGACGAGTTCGACGGAGCCGCCGGAAGCGCGCCGAACTCCGCCAAGTGGACGCTGGAGACGGGTGGTTCGGGCAACGGAAACCACGAGCTCCAGTACTACACGAAGAGCACCGACAACGCCGCCCTCGACGGGAACGGCCACCTGGTCATCACCGCCCGCAAGAACGGCGACGGCGGCCTCCAGTGCTGGAACGGAACCTGTCAGTACACCTCGGCCCGGCTCAACACCGCACAGGCCTTCACCCAGGCGTACGGCCACTTCGAGGCCCGTATCAAGGTGCCGCGCGGGCAGGGTGTCTGGCCGGCCTTCTGGATGCTGGGCGACAACCTGGGCAGCGTGGGCTGGCCGAACAGCGGCGAGATCGACGTCATGGAGAACGTCGGCAAGGAACCCGGCACGGTGCACGGGACCATCCACGGTCCGGGGTACTCCGGCGCCGGTGGCATCGGCGCCGCGTACACGCTGCCGAACGGCAGGGCCTTCGCGGACGACTTCCACGTCTTCGCGGTCGACTGGAGCCCCACCGCCATCACCTGGTCCGTGGACGGGCAGGCGTACGAGACCCGCACGCCCGCCGACGTGAACGGCAACAAGTGGGTCTACGACCACCCCTTCTTCGTCATCCTGAACCTCGCCGTCGGCGGTGACTGGCCCGGCAGCCCGGACTCCTCGACCTCGCTGCCGCAGACCATGACCGTCGACTACGTGCGGGTCACCGCCGCGGACGGCGGCAAGCCCGCCACCGGAACAGGCACCACCGGCGCCATCAAGGGCATCGGCGGCATGTGTGTCGACGTGGCCGGTGCCTCCAGCGCCGACGAGACGCCGATCCAGCTCCACACCTGCAACGGCGCCGACGCCCAGAAGTGGACCGTCGGCGCGGACGGCACCGTACGGGCCCTGGGCAAGTGCCTCGACGTACGGGCCGCGTCGAGCGAGAACGGAACCCCGGTCCAGCTCTACGGCTGCAACGGCACACCGGCGCAGCAGTGGAACCTCGACTCCGCGGGCGCCCTGACGAACACCGGCTCGGGCAAGTGCCTGGACGCCAAGGACAACTCCTCGGCGGACGGCACCCGGCTCCAGATCTGGACCTGCGCCGCGTCGGCCAACCAGAAATGGGCCATCGGCTGACCGAGCTCACCTCGCCCGCGTCGGAAGGCCTCCGACTCCACCCCGACCCTGGCTGATCCCACCCTCGGCCCTCCTGACATCCCCCACCGCCTCTCCGAGGCACAAGCACCAAGGAGCACGCACCTCATGACGGCTCGTCACCAGCGGAACCTGACCCGTCGCAAGACGCTGTTCGCCCTCGGCGGCGCGGCCGTCGCGGCACCCGCCATCGCGGCGATCGCGCCGTACGCCATGGCCGGCCAGACGAACACCACCACCAAGGCCGCCGCCGGCTCGCTCCCGCTGACGATCGTCAACAACAGCGGTTCGTTCGGCAACGCGTCGGTGCACGTGTACATCGTCGGCAACCAGAACGGGAAGCAGGTCCGGGTCACCCAGGACGGACGGCTCGCGCCGATCGCCCTCTCGGACAACGGCGCGAACGGATTCACCGACTACGCGCTCACGCTGGCCAAGAGCGGGGAGACCAAGCTCAGCCTCCCGTTCATGTCGGGCCGCATCTATGTGTCGCTGGGCGCGAAACTGAAGCTCAAGGTGGTCAAGGACGGCAACGGCAACGCGGCCCTCCAGTTCCCGGCCGGCTGGGTCAAGTCCGACCCCAGTTTCGGGGTGCTGCACGACTGTGCCGAGTTCACCTTCAACGCGGCCGGCATGTTCTGCAACACCACCATGGTCGACATGTTCAGCGTGCCCATGAACATCCAGCTGACCGGGGCCAAGCAGCAGACCACCGGCACCGTCCGGGACGGCGGACGGGCCGCCGCGTTCGCCGCGATCAAGCGGAACGCGGACTTCGCGCCCCTCGTGGTCGGCGACACCCGCATCATCGCCCCGGGTCACGGCCTGGACGCGGGCCTGTTCGCCAAGGACTACCTCGCCCCGTACATCGACCAGGTGTGGAGCACGTACACCGGCAAGAACCTGACCGTGAAGACCAACGCGGGCACGTTCACCGGCCGGGTGCGCGGGGGCAGGTTCACCTTCACGGGGCCCGCCTCCGTCTCGTTCGCCAAGCCCTCCACCCGTGACGTCCTGTTCTGCGACGGCACCCTCGCCGCACCCAACGACGGCACCACCGGACCGGTGGCCGCCGTGCTCGGCGCCGGATTCAACCGCACCACCCTGCTCAGCAACCCGGCGCAGCCGACGACCAAGGCGGCGGACTTCTACCGGACCAAGCTCACCAACCACTACTCCAAGGCCGTGCACGCGGCCACCAAGGACGGCAAGGCGTACGGCTTCGCCTTCGACGACGTGGCCGACTTCGCGTCCTTCATCCAGGACACCGCCCCCAAGGCGATCCGTCTGACCCTGTCGCCCTTCTAGGGCCGAGGGCGCCCCGCCCCGGCCGGGCGGGGCGCCGGATCCGGGCCGGTGAACGGCACGGGCACGGTCGCGCGAGGGCCGGCCGCGCCGCGCTCCGGTCGCGCGTCACCGCTGAGCGAATATGGTGGAACTCTGACAAACAGGAATGTTTAGGTGGTCAACGGTCTACGGAAGGGTCATGGGTGCATCGTTGGGTGGACGTGGCCGACCGGACCCGGAACTGGACAAGGCCGTCCTCGGAGCGCTCTTCTCCGAGTCGACCGTAGGGCTGCACGTCTTCGACACGCGGCTCCGTCTGGTGCGTTTCAACACGGCGGCCCGCTTCGTCAAGGCGTTCGCCCTGGAGGAGGCCCTGGGGCGTCACCCCAGGGAGTGGGCCGGTGACTTCTACGCCGGGAACTACGAGTCGATCCTGCTCCGGGTGCTGGAGACGGGCGTGCCGGCGCTCGACATCGAGGTGCGCGGCCATCTGAGACCCGACCAGCCCGAGATCGTCCTGTCGCTCTCCTGTTTCCGCCTGGAGGACTCGGCCGGAGACATCCTGGGGCTCGCGACGGCGGTCGTGGACATCACGGAGCGGACCCGGTCGGCGGCCCGTCTGGCCCTGCTGGAGCGGGCGGGCGGCCGCATCGGCACGACGCTCGACATCTTCCGCACGGCCCAGGAGTTCGCCGACGAGATGGTTCCCGCGCTGGCCGACACCGTGGTGGTCGAGGTCCTGGACTCGGTCCTGCGGGGCGAGGTCGGAGAGCCGGGCACCGTCCTGGAGTACGGGGCCCTGCGGTGCACGAGCCGCCGCTCCCGTGCCCACGACGCCGAGCGGTACCTGCCCTCCGTCGGCGAGGCGGTCGGCCTCTCCACCGCGACACCCTTCGCGCAGTGCCTCTCCGACCTCCGGCCGCGCAGGGTGGAGCATCTGAACCCCGAGGCGGAATGGCTGCCGCGGGAGCCGGTGCGCGGGCGGCGGCTCCTCGACGCCGGGGCGCACTCCCTGCTCGTGCTGCCGCTCGTCGCCCGCGGATCCGTGATCGGGGTGGCCCACTGCTACCGCCACCACACCCCCCACCCCTTCGACGAGGGCGAGCTCGCGCTGGCCGCCGAACTCGCCGATCGCGTGGCCCTGTGCCTGGACAACGCCCGGCTGTACGCCAGGGAGCGGTCGGCCGCCCGGATCCTCCAGCTCAGTCTGCGGCCGGCCCGCGTCCTCGGACACGGTGCGGTGGAGACCGCCTACAGCTACTGCCCGCTGGGCGCGGGCGGCGACTGGTTCGACGTGATTCCGCTGTCCGGGGCCCGGGTGGCCCTGGTGGCGGGCGACACCGCGGGCCGGGGTCTGGAGGCCGCCGCCACCATGGGCGAGGTGCGGGCCGCGATCAGTGCGCTGGCCGTCCTCGACCTGGCACCCGAAGAGGTACTGGAACGGCTGCACGACCTCGTGACCAGGCTGCACGGCGAACGGCCGCGGTTCCGGGACGCCCCGGCGGACGACGAGCGCCAGGACACCACGTGCCTCTACCTCGTGTACAGCCCCGTCACCCGCCGTTGCGCCGTCGCGAGCGCCGGGCATCCGTCCCCGGTGCTCGCCCTGCCCGACGGGACCGTCGAGTACGCCGTGACCCCCACGGGACCGCCGCTCGGCCGTGGCCTGGCGAAGTACGGCACCGCCGAGTTCGAGATCCCCGAGGGCAGCCTCCTGCTGCTGTCCAACACCGCCCTGCTGCGTGCGGTGTCCGACGATCCGCTGGAGCAACTGGGCCGTGTCGGCGACGCGTTGCAGCCCACGGGCCGGCCGCTCCAGGAGATCTGCGACGAGGTGCTCTACAAACTGACTCCGGAGCAGATGGAGAACGACGCGGTCCTGCTGCTGGCGCGCACCCGCGGTCTGGGGACCGAGCAGGTCGCCTCGTGGACGCTGCCCAACCACCCGGCGTCCGTCTCCGAGGCCCGCGCCCGCACCGAGCGCGCGCTGGAGGAGTGGGGACTTGGGCAGCACGCCTTCACGGTCACTCTCGTGGTGAGCGAACTCGTCACCAACGCGGTCCGGTACTCGGACGGTCCCATCGACGTCCGGCTCATCCTCGACGGCCAGGTCGTCGTCTGCGAGGTGACCGACGACAGCAGCACCGTGCCGCACCTCCGGCACGCCGAGGAGGTCGACGAGGGCGGCCGCGGCCTCTACCTCACCTGGCAGGTCAGCAGACGCTGGGGCACCCGGCCCGAGAACCGCGGCAAGACCATCTGGGCGGAGGTCGCGCTCTCCGAGGACGGATGAGCGCGGAGCGGGCCCGCCCCGTCCGGGCGACGGCGACGGCGACGGCGTGACGGCGGCCGGTCGGCGTGGGCCGACCGGACGGCCCCCGCCGCGGTCGTCCACCCGGACGCGTCCGTCCGCCGTGTCGCCGGGCCGGGGCCGCGGGGCCGTCCGTTACGCTCGCAGCGCCATACCGGGACCGAGGTTGCGGAGGACAGGACGGCGGGGATCAATCGCGAACGCCTCGTCAGGACGCTGACGTTCTGGCTGCGTCCCGCGTTCGCGCTGCGCGTCCTGAACCGGTTCCAGAAGCTCGTGGGCTTCGACCGCTCGATGGCCCTCGCGTCCAGCGCCCTCACCGCGCTCATCCCGCTCACGATCCTCATCGGCGCCCTGCTGAGCAGCTTCTCGGACTACGACGCCGCCGACCGGATCGTCCAGCGCTACGGCCTCACCGGTCAGGGCGCCCAGGCGGTCAAGTCGCTCCTCGACCCGGCGGAGAGCGCCAGCGCGAGCGTGGGCGTCTTCGGGAGCCTGTTCCTGATCATCTCCGTCCTGAGCTTCGCGCGGGCCTCGCAGCGGCTGTTCGAGCAGACATGGGAACTGACCCCGCTGAGCGTGCGCAACACCAGGAACGGCCTGTGGTGGATCCTCGGGCTCGGCGGCTACGCGGTCGTCACCGGGTGGCTCCACACGCTCCTCGGCGGGAGCAAGCTCGGGGTGGTGGCCTCGGCGTGCGAGATCCCGGTGAGCGTGGCCTTCCTGGTCTGGAGCGGCTGGACGCTGTCCGCGAAGCGGATCTCCTGGCGCGACCTGCTGCCGTTCGGCATCACGGCCGCCGTGCTGACCGCGCTCTACTCGGTGGGCGCGTCCGTCTACCTGCCGCGCCTGTTCAACTCCTACGCCGGACGCTACGGGGCGATCGGCGCCGTCTTCGCGATGATCTCGGCGCTGTTCGCCGCGATGTTCGTGATGGTCGCCTCGGCGGCCCTCGGACGCGAGATGCGTGACGAACTCGACCGGATCCGCGTGGGCGACCGGCCCTCGGACGACGAGGTCCGCCGCGAATGGGACAGCGTCGTCGAACAGGCCAGGTTGCGCTGGCGCACCACCCGCGAACAGGTCTCCTCCCGCCGTCGCGCGAAGGAGGCGAAGGAGGCGAAGGACGCGAAGGGCGCGAAGGAGCCGTAGGGCTACTTCGCGCGGGCCACGAGCAGGGCGACGTCGTCGTGGTCGTCGGAGTTGCGCAGACCGTACAGCAGCAGGTCGCAGATCTCCTCCAGCGGACCGCTCCCCTCTTCGAGGAAGGACAGCAGGAGGTTCAGCCGCACGTCGATGGGATGCAGCCGGGTCTCGACGAGACCGTCCGTGTAGAGGACCAGCAGATCACCGGGGTTGAGTTCGACCGTCGTGGTCTCGAAGGCGATGCCGCCGACCCCCAGGGGAGCGCCCGTGGGCAGGTTCAGCAGTTCGGGCGCGGCGCCGTCACGGACCAGCGCGGGCGGCATGTGTCCGGCGTTGGCGATGCGGCACTGTCTGCTGTGCGGGTCGTACACGGCGTACAGGCACGTCACGATGTAGTGCTCCAGATCGCACGTGATCTTGTCGAGGTGGTGCAGCACCTGCCCGGGGTCGAGATCGAGGTCGGCGTAGGCGCAGGTCGCGGTGCGCAGCCGGCCCATGGTGGCGGCCGCGTCGATGCCGTTGCCCATGACGTCGCCCACGACCAGCGCGGTCCGGTCGCCGGCCAGCGGGATCACGTCGTACCAGTCGCCGCCGACCTCGCTGGTGGACTGGGCCGGCTGATAGCGGGACGCGACCTCCAGGCCGGTCAGATGCGGGGGGTGCTCGGGCAGCAGGCTGCGCTGGAGCGTGACGGCGGTGTTGCGCACGCTCTGGAACCAGCGGGCGTTGTCGATGGCCACGGCGGCACGGGTGGCCAGTTCACCGGCGAGGACCACGTCGTCCTCGTCGAAGGGGAGCGGATTGCGGGTGCGCTTGAGGTCGAGCGCGCCGAGCACCTCGCCGTGCGCGATCAGCGGCACCGCGAGATACGAGTGGACCCCCGCCTGCGCCAGCAGGGCCGTGCCCTCGGCGTCGCGGGCGATCCGCGGCAGATCGCGCTCGTCGACGTGCCGCACCAGGACCGGCCTGCCGGTGTGGACGCACAGGGTCACCAGACGGTCGCCGTCGTACGTGGCCAGGTCGCCCGGAGGATCGGCCGCGCGCAGGGCCACGGTGGGGTGCGACGCCTTGAGCGCGAGGGCGCGGAAGAACTCCGGGCCGTTGTCCGGCTGGCGCCTGGGGCGGCAGGCCAGGACGGAGTCGAGGACGTCCACCGCGACCACGTCGGCCAGTTCGGGCGTGGCGATGTCCGCCAGCTCACGCGCGGTCTGCTCCACCTCCAGGGTGGTGCCGACCCGGGTCGAGGCACTGGCGACGAGCGCGAGGCGGCGCCGCGCGCGGTCGGCCTCGGCCGCCGCCCGGTGGCGTTCGGTCACGTCGACGACCGAGGCGGCCGCCCCGAGGACCCGCCCGCCCGGATCCTCCAGCCGGTAGAAGGACAGGGACCAGGCGTGTTCGTGCTCGGGATCGACGGGCGGGCGGCCCACGTGGTACTGGTCGAGCAGCGGTGTGCCGGTGGTGAGCACCTGCCGCAGCGCCGACTCGACGGTGTCCACGTCGGGGAACGGCAGGGTCTCGCGCAGATGCCGGCCGACATGGTCCTCGGCGGGGATGCCGTCGATCCGTTCCAGGGCCGGGTTGACCATGAGATAGCGCAGGTCGGGGTCCATCAGGGCCAGCCCGATGGGTGACTGGTTGATCAGCTGCTCGGACAGCGCCAGATCGGTCTCGACGCGCTGGAGAAGCGTGTGGTCGGCCGCGATGCCCAGGGCGTAGACGTCCCCGTGGTCGTCCAGGAGCCGCATGTTGCGGAACTCCATGAGACGGGTGCTGCCGTCCTTGTGCCGGATCGGGAACGCGCCCGCCCAACTGCGCCCCGTCTCCAGGACGTCGGCGAACAGCTCGCTGACGGACTGGAGGTTCTCCGGGTGGATGATCAGCCGCGCCGCGTACTTGCCGAGGGCCTCCTCCGCCGTGTACCCGATGAGCTCCTCGGCCTGGGGGGTCCAGAACACGATGCGTCCGTCGGAGTCGAGGACCAGCGCGCCCACACGCAGCACGTCCAGCAGACCGGTCGGCCGGGTCGCTCGGGGGTCGTGGCTGCCCGCGCCCTCGGACTGCGTGGACTCGGCTGTCATACCTGGCCCTCCTCCACCGGCCGGCGTGGTGTGCCGGGCTCCGTGGCCGCCGCCGGGCACCTGTGTGCCGAGCCCGGCCCTTCCATGCTGCGCCCTGCCCACGGGCTTGCCCACTCCAGGCGCCTTCGTTGGCATGCTCAGGCTCAAGGAGTGGGCGTCCTTGACCGCCCCCGGGCGGTGATCGCCCGCCGGGCCTGCACATCGGGCGGACAAGCAGGAACATGGTCCTGTAGAGGATGAGAGCTTCATGGTTTCTGCTCAGGAAGGTTCCGACGCGCCCGTGTCCGAAGGACCGGGCGGTCCCCTTGACGCGTCCACCGACGCGGCGGCCGTGGTGTCGGCCGACGGGGTCGTGATCGGCTGGACCAGGGGCGCCGAGGCGCTCCTCGGGCACCCGGCCGCCGAAACGGTCGGCTCCCCGGCCGCCCGGCTGCTCGCGATGCCCAGGGACCCCTCACGGGTGGCGGCGGTCGCCGAGCGCTGCCGCGGCGGAGTGGGCTGGAGCGGTCGCGCCCCCCTGCTGCACCGCGACGGCCGGCACATCGAGGTGGACCTGCGGGTCTCCGCCTCCTTCGGCATCGGCGGCAGCGAGTGCTTCCTGATCTCGGCACGGGACCGCAGACGGCAGTGGACGGTGGGCCCGTCCTTCCTCGACGGGTTCCTGACCCGCTCGCCGGTCGGCATGGCGGTGCTCGACCTCCAGCTGCGCTACGTCTGGATGAACGACACCCTCGAACACCTCGGCGGTGTGCCCCGCGACCAGCGGCTCGGACGGCGGCTGACGGAACTGCTGCCGGGACTCCAGGCGGAGACCATCGAGGGACTGATGCGCAAGGTCCTCGCGACCGGCGAACCGATGATCGACTACGAGTACCTGGGATGGAGCTGGGCCGACCCCCACCGCCGGCACGCCTACTCGTCCTCCTTCTTCCCGCTGCTCGGGGTCGACAACTCCTACACCGGCGTCTGCTACATGGTCCTGGACGTCACCGAACGCTGGAACGCCCGGCAGCTCCTGTCGCTGGTCAACGAGGCCGGGACCACCATCGGCGGGACCCTCGACGTCATGCGCACCGCCCAGGAGATCGCCGACTTCGCCGTCCCGCGGTTCGCCGACTTCGTCATCGTCGACCTCCTGGAGTCCGTCCTCAGCACCGAGGGGCACGGCGCCTGGCTCTCGGACGCCGGTCCAGCGCCCGCCAGACCGATGATGCGGCGCGCGGGGATGAGCTCCGTACGGGAGGGATGCCCGGAGGCCGTGGCCCGCGTCGGCGACCGGGCGGACTTCCTCCCGCCGCCCCACGACGTGCTGCTGCTCACCAGCGGCGAGCCGGTCCTGATCCCGGTCCTCGATCCGGACGACGACCTGTGGATCGCCGAGGAGCCCGCGAGAGCGGCCAGCATCCGCCGGTACGGCCTCCACTCCCTCATCTCCGTGCCGATGCGGGCGCGCAACACCGCCCTCGGACTCACCACGTTCCTGCGCTCGCTCAACCCGGTCTCCTTCCAGCCCGACGACGTCCTGCTCGCCCGCGAGGTGGTGGCACGCGCGGCGCTGTGCGTCGACAACGCCCGCCGCTACACCCGCGAGCACACCGCGGCGGTCACCCTCCAGCGCAGTCTGCTGCCCCACGCGCTGTCGGGCGGGACGGCCCTTGAGGTGGCCTCGTCGTATCTGCCCGCGGACCCGAGCGGCGGGGTCGGCGGCGACTGGTTCGACGTCATCCCGCTCTCCGGAGCCCGGGTCGGCCTGGTCGTCGGCGACGTGGTCGGCCACGGCATCACCGCCGCCGCCACCATGGGCCGGCTGCGCACCGCGGTGCAGACCCTCGCCGACATGGAGCTTCCCCCCGACGAACTGCTGGCGCACCTCGACGACCTCGTGCTCCGGCTCAGCGAGGAGCGCACCCAGGAACAGCGGGCCGACGGAACCGTCACGGACCAGGAGGCGGCCCGGCGCACCACGGACCAGGAGGCCGTCCGGAGCACCACCGCGTCCTTCCTCGGCGCGACCTGCCTCTACGCCGTCTACGATCCCGTCACCAGGCGCTGCACGATGGCCAGGGCCGGTCATCCGCCCCCCGTGTTCGTAGCGCCCGACGGCCAGTTCTCCTATCCGGAGCTGCCTGCCGGCCCTCCGCTCGGCCTCGGCGGGATGGCCTTCGAGAGCCGGGAGGTCGAACTCGACGAGAACACCCTCATCGGCCTCTACACCGACGGCCTGGTGGCGGGAGCGCACTACGACATGGAGCTCGGCATGGCCCAGCTGGGGGAGCTGCTGGCCCGGCCCGACCCCGATCTCGACGCGCTGTGCGCGGCCGCCGTACGGCAGCTCGTGCCCGTTCCCCAGCCCGACGACATCGCCCTGCTCCTGGCCCGCACCCACAGCCTGGGGGACGACCATGTCCTCTCCTGGGAGGTACCGGTGGACCCGGCCGCCGTCTCCGAGCTGCGGGCCCGCGCCACGAGCGCCGTGGAAGGCTGGGGACTCGGGGAACTGACCATGACCACCGAGCTCATCGTGAGCGAACTCGTCACCAACGCGATCCGCTACGCCGTCCCCCCGATCCGGCTGCGCCTGCTCTGCGACACCCGGCTGACCTGCGAGGTCTCCGACGCCAGCAGCACCGCCCCACGGCTCAGACACGCCCGGAGCACGGACGAGGGCGGCCGGGGCCTGTTCCTGGTGGCCCAGCTCGCCCACCGCTGGGGCGCCCGCTACACGGCGGAGGGAAAGATCATCTGGGCGGAGCAGGAGATCCCCTGAGGCGCAGCCGCCCCGGGCGCCGAGGCCAGCCGTCCTCGGCGCCGGGGTCGGGCGCCCTCGGCGCCAGGGGCAGCGGCCTTCGGCGCCCGGGTCAGCCGCCCTCGGCGTCGCACCAGGAGCGGTACGCGGCGACCGCCGTGGGCAGCGTGGGGAAGATCCGGTCCTCGCCGACGGACTCGCTCAGACCGTAGGCGTCGAGATCGTCGCGCAGATCCTGCTTGACCCGGGCCATCGCGAACTCGATGCCACGCTCGCCGAGTTCACGGCGCATCTGGTCCAGCGAGTCGAGCGCGGTGATGTCCACCTCGACATTGGCCTCGGCGTTGAGCACGAACCACCGGACGGGGACCTCCTGTTCGGCCACCGCGTCCAGGGCGCTGTGCCGGAAGTCCTCCGCGTTGGCGAAGAACAGCGGGGAGTCGTAGCGGTAGACCAGCAGACCCGGGATCACGCGGGCGTCCGGGAAATCGTCGACGTCGTGCATGCCCGCCAGACCCGGCACCAGACCCTGGACCGCGTCGTGCGGGCGGGCCACCCTGCTCAGCAGCTCGGCGACCGACAGGCCCACGGCCACCAGCACCCCGTACAGGATGTCGAGGGCGAGGACGCCGACGAGACAGCCGACGGCCAGCAGGAGTTCGCGCAGCCGGAAGGACGCGAGGCGGCGGAACCCGGCCAGGTCGATCATCCGGATCGCCGCGTAGACGACCAGCGCGCCGAGGACGGCCGACGGCGTGTCGGTGAGCAGGGGACTCAGGAAGAGCAGGACGGCGAGGACGGACACTCCGGCCGTGAGCCCGTACGCCTGGGTGTGCGCGCCCGTGGACTGCGCGAGTGCCGTACGGCTGGCGCTGCTGCTGACCGGGAACCCCTGAAGGGTGCCCGCGCCGAGGTTCGCCGCGCCCAGCGCCAGCAGCTCCTGGTTCGCGTCCATCGTCCTGCCGCCGTCCTCGGCCGTGAAGGCGCGCGCGGTCAGGATGAAGTCGGTGTAGCCCACGAGCAGGACACCGACCGCGGGCAGCAGCAGCTGGGGCAGGGTGTCGAGCGGCGGGAAGTCCGGGCGGGGGAGTCCGGCCGGGATCTCCCCGATCACCGCGATGCCGTGGTCCTGGAGGCCGAAGGCCGCCACCACGGCCGTACCGGCGACCAGCACGAGCAGCGGCCCCGGGACGCGCCAGCGAAAGCGCGTGGCCAGATACAGCACGACCAGGGCCGCCGCGCTGAACGTCACCGTGGCGGGATGGATCTCGTCCAGGTTGCCGAGGAAGGAGGCCAGTTTCGGGAAGAACCCCGAACCCTCCGTCGGCACCCCGGTGAGCTTCGTGAGCTGATCCACCATCATGATCAGGGCCACGCCCGCCAGATAGCCGATCAGCACGGGCCGGGAGAGCAGATCGGCCACGAAGCCGAGCCGGGCCGCCCAGGCCACCAGACACATCAGGCCCACGGCGACGGCGAGCGCCGAGGCCAGTACCGCGTACCGCTTCGGATCGCCGCCGGCGAGCGGTCCCACGACCGTCGCGGTCATCAGCGCCGTCGTCGACTCGGGCCCCACCGACAGCAGCCGCGACGAACCCAGCAGGGCGTACAGCACGATGGCGGGCAGGATCGCCCACAGACCCACCACGGGCGGCAGCCCGGCGACACTGGCGTACGCCATGACCTGCGGCACCAGATAGGCGGCCACCGTCACCCCGGCCAGCAGGTCGCCGCGCAGCCAGCTCCGCCGGTAGTGCCTGAGCACCGGGACCCCCGGCAGCGCCGGCACAGGGATGCGCCACCCTCCGCCCGGAGTGCCGTGGTGCTTCGACACGGGCCAGTCCTTCGGATCGTGGCGGCGGGTCCATGGACAGGGCCCGTGCGGTCAGTCGGTACGCCGGGCTCTGCGGGCCAGGAACTTGCCCACCTCCCACACGACCAGGAACGCGACGGCGGACAGCAGGGCCCAGCCGAACTGCCGCGCGTCGATCTCGGTGGTGCCGAGGATGCGGCGGAACCCGTCCAGCTGGGTCACCGCGACCGCGAGGACGAACTGGGCGAGCGCCGTCCAGTTCATCTGCTTGCTGTCGAACGTGCTCGGCGTCAGCACCGAGTCCGTCTCGCTGCGGCATTCGAACGCGGCCACGATCAGACAGAGCGCGAACGCCGTGAACGCGATGGAGCTGCCGATCCGGACGCTGTCGTAGTGGGATTCGCCCAGCTTGATCAGCCCGAGCAGGATCAGCGTGATCGCCAGTCCGCTCAGGCCCACCGTCACCATGACGGGCCGCGTCAGCACCGACTCCCCCCGCGGCCGCGGCCTGCGCCGCATCAGCCCCGCGCTCTCCTGGTCGAAGCCGAGCGCGAAGCCGAACGAGGCGTTGACCACGAAGTGGATCCACAGCACCTGCGGCGGGGTGAACGGCTCACCGGCCGCGATGTTGAAGATGGTCGCCCCGAGGAAGGTCAGCACGAACGTGACCAGCAGCAGCAGGACGAACCGGATGTACTTGGTGAGGTTGTCGTAGAGCTTGCGGCCCTGCTCGACGGCGTACACGATCGTCGTGAAGTTGTCGTCGGACAGGATCATCCGGGCCGCGTTCTTCGCCACGTCCGTACCGCTGCCCATGGCGATGCCGATGTCGGCGGCCTTGATGGCGGGGGCGTCGTTGACACCGTCGCCGGTCATCGCGACGACGGCGCCCTTCTTCTTCAGCGTGTCCGCGAGCAGCACCTTGTGCTCGGGCGCGACCCGCCCCACCACGCCGATGCCGTCGATACGGGCCAGCCGCTCGCTCTCCGGCAGCGCGGCGAAGTCGGCGCCGAGCACGGCCTCGCCCGGAATCCCCAGCTGCCGGGCGATGGCGGCACCCGTGGTGACATCGTCCCCGGTCACCATGCGGACCCGGATGTGGGCCGCCTGGGCACTGGCCACCGCCGCCTTGGACTCCTCACGCGGCGGGTCGACCATCCCGACCAGGCTCGTCATCCGCAGCCCGGTGACATAGCCGAGCAGGTCCCCGTCCGGATCGAACGCGGCCGGGTCCAGGTCCCGGGTGGCCGCCGCCATCACCCGGCGTCCCTCCCCGCCCATGCGCTCGCCCTGCTCGTCGGCCCGCCGGCCGAGCTCCGCGTCCCACGGAACCGTCGCGCCACCCGACAGCGCGCTCGTCGCACGCGCCTGGACCGCCGGGGCCGCGCCCTTGACGAAACAGCGCACCACCGGGCGCCCGCCCGCGTCCACGGTGGAGTTGAAGGTGGCCATCAGCTTGTACGTCGGGTCGAAGGGCAGCGTGGCCAGCCGGGGCAGCCGCTCCCGGGTGGCCTCGATGTCAAGACCGGCCTTGTGGGCCAGCACCAGGAACGCGCCCTCGGTGGGATCGCCCACGACCTCGCCGTCCACCAGCTTGCCGTCGTTGGCGACGAGGTAGGGAAGGATCGCCTCCTCGATGCCGGCGGAGGAGCCGGCGGCGTGATGGATCCGCCCTTCGAGGCCGTAGCCCGTGCCCGAGACGGTGTAGCGGTCGGAGGGTGTCACCACCTCGACGGCCGTCATCTGGTTCATCGTCAGGGTGCCGGTCTTGTCCGAGTTGATCGCCGACGTGAACGCCAGGGTCTCGACGGACGGCAGCTCCTTCACGATCGCGTTGCGCCTGGCCAGATTGAGGCTGCCCACGGACAGGATCGCCTGGGTCACCGTGGGCAGGGCCTCGGGAATCGCGGCGATGGCCAGCGAGACGGCGCTCACGAACAGGGCGTCCCACGCCTGGTCGCGGCTGCGGCCCAGCGCGAACATCACGATCATGGTCAGGCCGGCCGCGGCGGTGATCCACAGCGTCAGCGTGTCCAGTTCCTTGGTGAGCGGCGCCTCCTCCTTCTCGGTCGCCGACAGCATCTCCGAGATCTTGCCGAGCTCGGTGCCCTCACCCGTCCCGGTGACGACCACGAGACCGCTGCCGTGGGTCACCGGGGTGTGCATGAACGCCATGTTCGACTGATCGCCGGGGCCCAGCACGATCTTCGGCAGGGTCGCGGCGTCCTTCGAGGCGGGGACGCTCTCGCCGGTGAGCGCCGACTCGTCGATCTGGAGCGCGTGGGCCTCGATGATCCGCCCGTCCGCCGGCACCTGGTCCCCGGCGGAGATGTGCAGGACATCGCCCACCACCACCTGCTCCGCCGGGATCTCCGACTCGTTCCCCTCACGCCTCACCCGGGCCGTCGCCGTGAGCATGGACTGGAGCGCGTTCATCGCGCTCTCGGCCTTCCCCTCCTGCCGCAGGCCCACGACCGCGTTCAGCAGCGTCAGCAGGACGAGCAGGATCGCCGTGGTCCACTCCGCGATGGCCAGCGAGACGACCGCGGCCACCACGAGCACGATCTGCATGTAGCTGCGGTACTGCTCGGCGAACCGCCGCCAGGCCGGCTTCGGCTTCTCCTCCGGCAGCGCGTTCGGCCCGTTCTCGGCCAGCAGTTCGGCGACCCGGGCCGCGGTGAGTCCGGACGCGGGGTCGACACCGAAGGCCGAGGCGACGTCCAGCGGGTCACGCGCGTACCAGAGCTCCGGAGCGGCACGCTCCGGAGCCTTCGGGCCGCTCGACTGCATCGCCATCTCAGCTCTCCGATCCTGGTCCGGTCGTGCCTCGATGCCGCGCCGCGTACGGATCGGCCGGCGCACCCTTCGGAGCGTCGGCCTCCAACTCCCGCCGTGCGGCCCGGAGTTCCTTGCGCGCCGCCTTGCCGACCACCGGGTAGGCGGGATCGATGTCCATCAGCGTGTGCGCCAGGATCGCCGCCGTGGAGATGCGCGCGAACCACTTCCGGTCCGCGGGGACGACGTACCAGGGCGCCCACGGTGTGCTGGTCCGCGAGAGCATCTCGGAGAACGCCTCCTGGTAGTCGTCCCACCGCCGGCGCTCGCGGACGTCGGCCGCGGAGAACTTCCAGTTCCGCTCCGGCAGGTCAAGACGCTTCATGAACCGGGTGCGCTGCTCCTCCTTGGACAGGTTCAGGAAGACCTTGACGACCTTGAACCCGTTGTCGGTCAGGTAGCGCTCCCAGTCGTTGATGGCCCGGTAGCGGCGCTCCCAGAGGTCAGGACCGAGCGCCTCCGCCGGCAACCGCTGCCGGTCGAGGACCTCCGGGTGCACCCGGACGACGAGCACCTCCTCGTAGTGCGAACGGTTGAAGATCGCGATGTCGCCGCGGGCGGGCAGCCTGGCGGCGTACCGCCACAGGTAGTCGTGGTCGAGCTCCTCGGCGGAGGGCTGCTTGAAGCTGCTGACCCTGACGCCCTGCGGGTTCACCCCGCTCATGACGTGCCGGATCGTGCCGTCCTTGCCGCCGGCGTCGAGCGCCTGAAGACACAGCAGTACGCCGTACGTGTCCTGGGCGGCCAGCCTCTCCTGGTACTCGGCGAGCAGCGACACGCCCGCGCGCAGCAGCTCCACCCCCTGCTTCTTCTTCAGGCCGCCCTTGTACCGGGGGTCGAAGTCCTCGCCCAGGTCCACCCGCGACCCGGGCTCGACCCGCAGCGGTTCGATGAGCTTCGCGACACGCTCGGCCCTGGCATCCGTCATGACGACCCCGCCCCTTCTCCTGTCACGGTGAGCACCGCACGGTCATGGGCCCTCACCGACACCTCCCAGGTCGGAGGCGGACGCGGGCGCGGGCCGCAGCCTGGCGGGGATCAAGCGGCCCAGCAGGGGAGAGCGCCGCGGCCGCTCGGCGGACTGCTCCACCGTTCCCGGCGTGCTCGTCCCTCCGGCCCCCGTGCCGCCCGCTGCCGTCGGCGCCGGGGCGGTCCCTTCGGATTCGAGGGCGGAGAGCAGCGCGCGGACCCTGCGCTCGACCAGGATCGGCACGTACGTCCTGACCTTCGCCTGCCGGAAGGAGCCGCGCGCGGTGGCGACCACCTGGTCCACCACGGACGGGTCTACCGAGGGGTACGCGGCCTTCAGCCTGGCCGCCAGACGGAGGAGGGCGACCCCCTCGTCGGCACGGACGTCCTGGGGAGCCGTCGGCGGCGCGGGGGGAACGGTGTCCGCCTGCCGGGCCGGGGCGCGACGCGTCGCGCCTGCTGCTCCGCTCTCGTCGGCCGTGGCTGCCGGCTCGTCCGTCTTCATCGTTCGACCACCCGCGCGCTCGCAAGTCCCGAGCCTCAAGGGGCGAGGACCGCCAGGCCCACGGTCACGATCCGGCTGCCCCGAGACGGCTCGACGGCCGGGTTACGAGGCCGTCCCACTCATTCTGGGACCGGTCGGTCGAAACCGCCTCACGGGCGATCCGCTCCGGCCCGCGGCCCTCGGGGCCCGGCGTCTCGCGGAGCCCCGAAGGGCCGGGAGGCGCGGCCGTCCGCGCCACCCGGCCCGTACCCATGGCCGTGCTCCGCGCCCGCGTGGTCCGGTGGAGAGGGACGACACGGGAACGGGGGTGTGGCCGGGGTGGGCGGGGCGGGCGGCGCGGAGCGCGTGATGTCCCGGTGCGGGCGGGTTGGCTCGCGTCACATCGGTGACGCGGGTGGACACATGGCGTCAACCGCTCGCACCATGAAGGGTGTTGTCCAGACAAGTGCCGTGCGTCAGCCGAGTGCCTTGACCGCCTGGTAGTAGGTCCACGCGGTGCTGTCGCATGTTCCCTTCGTGACGCCGCTGTAGTTGGCGCAGACCCGCTCGAGGTCGGCGTACAGCATGCTGTCGAGGCGCGGCTTGTTGGCGCTGAAGGTGCCGGCGGCCTTGTAGTTGCGATAGCCGAAGTCGTGCCGGGCGCACGAGGTGGCGAAGGGGAAGCCGAACGGGTTGTCCGGCGAGTCGGAGCAGTAGTCGGTGGACCAGTCGAACGCATACGCTGACCAGGCGGCCTGGTTGGCGCGGGCGGCCACCCAGGTGTTGTAGCTCGACGCGCTGGTCTGCGTCCAGTTGGACAGGACTTGGGGCTTGTCGGCCGGGGCGGCGTCAGCGGCTGTAGCGGTCGCCGTGACGGCGACGAGGGCCATGGCCGAGGCGGCGAGGCCGGTGGCGAGTCTTCGGTGCATCCCAACACCTCCATGAGGCTGCGACCCGCCCATCGGGCAGCAGGTTCATGACAAAGATGATCGGCACGGCGACCCCTCTTGCCTAGTGTCTGGACCCCAACAATCAATTAACTCGCGGGAGTTGGGGTGTCATGTTTCAGGTCCGCGACCACCATGGCCGCCTATGGCTGGATGTGTACTCCCGCCCCTCGCTCCAACGTGCAACCTAGAGGTTGCGATAGCGTGCTGGTCGTGCAACCCTGGAGTTGCGTCATTGGCCGCTGTGAAGGAGTGATCCTCATGTCCGAGGACCGGATCGAACGCGAGACCCTGATCGAAGCGCCGCCGGAGAAGGTCTGGCCGCTCGTGGCCGTGCCCGGGTTCTGGGTCGCCGACGAGGCCGACCCGCGCACCGAGGCGGGCAGGGAGGGGGAGTCGACCGTGGTGAAGAACCCCCGGTACGGCGAGTTCCCCGTGCGGGTGGAGAAGGTCGAGCCGCCCACCTACGTCGCCTACCGCTGGGCCAGCGCGTTCCCCGGAGCCGAGTTGAGCGACGGCAACAGCACGCTGGTCGAGTTCACCCTGATCCCGGAGGGCGCGGGCACCAGGCTCCGGGTCGTCGAGAGCGGTTTCGCGGCCCTGACCGGGTCGGAGGAGCTGCGGCGCAAGGCCCACGAGGACAACAGCGACGGCTGGCCCCAGGTCCTGGACGCGTTCAGGAAGCGCGCGGCCCAGCCGTCGGTGTGACCGGGGACCGGTACGAGGAGGTCGACGGCGTCCTCGCCGCGCTGGCCGACCCGACGAGGCGTCGGCTGCTCGACCTGCTGGCGGCCGGGGGCGAGGTCACGGCCACGCGACTGGCCGAGGAACTGCCCGTGTCACGGCAGGCGGTGGTCAAACACCTCGCCGTGCTGGACGCCGCCGGACTCGTCACCGGGAAGCGCGTGGGGCGCGAGGTGCGGTACGCCGTACGCCCGGCCGCCCTGAACGCCACCGCCCGCTGGATGTCCGCCCTCGCCGCCGACTGGGACCGACGCCTGGCCCACATCAAGCACATCGCCGAGGCGACCGAACGGGCGTCACGCGAGTGACCGCCCTGTGCCATGTCCCTGTCTCGTCCCTCTGAACATGTGTGTGGGGCGCCCCCATGTTCATGGGCCCATGTCCTGTCGGCCGGACGGCGTCCGGCCGGTGGCCCGGCCCGCGCCGCCGGGATCTCGGGGCCGTCACCCGGACGGATCCGGGACCGGTCCCGCCCATGACCGGATCGGTCCGTACCCGGACCCGATGCGGTCTGTCCCGTGGGTGCGCGGGACGGTCAGAGTGGGGGCATGACCCGAGCACTGATCGTCATCGACGTCCAGGAATCCTTTCGCGCCCACCCCCTGTGGGAGACCATCTCCGACCCGAAGATCGCCCACCAGGTGGACCGGCTCGTCGGGCTCGCCCGGCGGGCCGGGGACACGGTGGTGTGGGTCCTGCACTCCGAGCCCGGCAGCGACGGCGTCTTCGACCCCGCCCTCGGCCACGTCCGGCTCATGGACGAGCTCACGCGCCAGGACGGGGAACCGCTGATCCACAAGACCTCGCACAACGCCTTCACGACCACCAACCTCCAGCAGCTCCTCACCGAGCGCGGTGTCCGCGAACTCACCATCTGCGGGATCCGCACCGAGCAGTGCGTCGAGACCACCACCCGCCTCGCGAGCGACCTCGGCTACCAGGTCACCTTCGTCACCGACGCCACCGCAACCAACCCCATCCCGCACCGCGACGCCCCCGAGGGACGGAGCGTGGCGGAACTGCTGGCCGACCCCCGCACCCTGAGCGCCGAAGACATCATCAGGCGCACCGAGTACGCCCTGGCCGGACGCTTCGCCACCATCGCCACGGTCGCAGAGCTGGAGACCTCAGCCGCCTCTCGGGCATGATGACCGGATCGTGAGCCACATCGTCTTCCTCCTGGTGCCCGGAGTCCATCTGCTGGACCTGGCAGGACCCGCGCAGGTCTTCTCCACGGCCACAGACTTCGGGCACCCCTACACCCTCGACTACGTCGCCGAGCGGCCCCGGATCACGACCGCCCAGGGACTGCCCCTGCTGGCCGGGACCGACTGGCCCGACCTCGGCCCCGAGGACCTGATCGTCGTACCCGGCTGGCGCGCGCCCACCCTCGCCGACGGGCCTCCCGTCGGCGAGGAGAGCCTGCGGGTCCTCCGCGAGCACCACGCCCGCGGCGGCACCGTCGCCAGCGTCTGCGCGGGAGCCGACGCGCTCGGCCGGGCCGGGCTGCTCGACGGCCGCCGGTGCACCACCCACCACGACGTCCAGGACGAACTCGCCCGCCGCCATCCGAAGGCGACCGTGATCCGCGACGTCCTGTACACCGAGGACGACCGGGTGGTCACCTCGGCGGGCATCGCCAGCGGGATCGATCTGGCCCTGCACCTGATCGCCACCCGGCACGGCCCGGCGGTGGCCGCGCAGGTCGCCCGGGACATGGTGGTCTACGCACGGCGCAACGGCCACGAACCCCAGGCCAGCGCGATGCTCCGGCACCGGTCCCACCTGGACGACACCGTGCACCGCGCCCAGGACCTGCTCGACGCCCGCTTCGACCGCCCGCTGCCCCTGCCGGAACTGGCCACGGCCGTGGGCGTGAGCGAACGCACCCTCACCCGCCTCTTCGCCCGCGCCACCGGCGGCCTCACACCGCTGCGCTACCAGCAGTCCCTGCGTCTGGAGCGGGCCGAGCACCTCATCAGCCACGGTGTCACCGTCGACGCCGCCGCCCGCGCGGTGGGCTTCGAGGACGCCCGTATGCTGCGCCGCCTGCGAGCGCGCGCCGCCTGAACTCAGGGCTCCTGTCCCGCCCCCGTGAGCGTCGACCGCTGGCGCGCGGCCCGCACGGCCGCGGTCAGGGAGGCGATGTCGTAGGCGCCGTAGTGACGGCGGCCGTCGACGAAGAACGTCGGCGTGCCCGACACACCGCTGAGGTCGGCCGACTCGACGTCCATCGCGATCCGGGCCGCTGCCGCCCCGCCCCGCAGATCCTCGCGGAAACGGCCGCTGTCAAGGCCCAGCGCGGCCGCGTACCGGAACAGGTCCTTGGGCCCAAGATCGCCCTGGTGCCCCATGAGCAGGTCGTGCATCTCCCAGTAACGGTCCTGCCGTGCCGCGGCCTCGGCGGCCTGCGCGGCGAGCTGGGCGTTGGGGTGCACATCGGTGAGCGGCAGATGGCGCCACACATAGCGGACGTCACCGAAGTCGGCGAGCAGTTCACGGACCACGGACTCGGCCAGACCGCAGTACGGACACTCGAAGTCCCCGTACTCGACGAGGGTCACCGGGGCGTCCAGCGGCCCGCGCACATGGTCGCGTTCCACGTCGACGGGTTCGCTCAGATCGACGATCGCCCGGGCGGTGCCGAGGAGCGCCAGCGCCCGGGAGCGCCCGGAGAGGGCACCGAGCACCAGGGTGACGACCCAGGTGAGCAGGAACGAGCCCGCGACCGCCGTCAGAATGCCGATCTTCGCCTGCGCCAGCCGGTCACCGTCGAAGGCCAGCGACGCGATCAGCAGAGCCACCGTGAAGCCCACTCCGGCCAGCGTGCCACCCGCGGTGATGGCGCCCCAGCCCACCGGCGGGTGCAGCCGTCCCCGGCCGGCGCGCGTGGTCAGCCAGGTGCCGCCGATGACGCCGACGGGCTTGCCGAGCAGATAGCCGAAGAGGATGCCGAGGGTGACGGGGGAGGTGAAGGCGTGCGCCAGCTGACCCGCGCTCAGGGTGATCCCGGCGTTGGCCAGCGCGAACAGCGGCACGATCACGTAACTGGTCCAGGGATGGAACATCTGCTGGAGCCGCTCGTTCGGGGAGAGCGTCGAGGCCAGACCACGCCGTACCGTGCGCTCCAGCTCCGGCGTCGGCTGCTCGCGAAAACGCCGGAAGAGCCGGCTGGCGTGCTCCAGATCGCCGCGGTCGGCCGCGTACGCGTAGGTCAGCATGCCCATCGCCAGGCCCGTCACCACGGGGTCGACACCCGACTTCAGGAGCGCCACCCAGATCGCCACGCCAAGCACGCCGTACAAGGATGGAAAGCGCGCGCCGATCGTGCGCCGCAGCACCAGGACGACCACGAACAGACCGAGCGCCGTCAGCAGGGCGGGCAGCGCGATGGTGTCGCTGTAGGCGAAGACGACGACGGCCAGGGCCAGGAAGTCGTCGACGACGGCGATGGTGAGCATGAAGACCCGCAGGCTGCCGGGCAACCGGGATCCGAAGACGGCCAGCATGCCCAGGGCGAAGGCGGTGTCCGTCGACATGGCGGCACCCCAGCCGTGCGCCGCCGAGCCGTGCCCCGCGGTGATGGCCAGGTACACGACGACGGGGACGACCATGCCGCAGAGCCCCGCCAGCAGCGGCAGAGTGACCCGGCGCCGCTCCCGCAGCTCGCCCAGGTCGAACTCGCGCCGCGCCTCAAGACCGACGACGAAGAAGAACAGCGTCATCAGTCCGCTGTTCACCCACGCGCGCAGGTCCATCGACACCCCGCCCGACCCGACACGGACCGACAGCTCGGTGCTCCACACCTTCTCGTACGTGCCGGGACCGATGTTGGCCCAGGCCAGCGCCAGCAGCGCGGCGGCCAGCAGCACGGCGGCGCTGCCCGTCTCCGTCCGCAGGAACGCGTGCAACGGGCTGCGGGCACGGTTGCCGCACTGGGTCCTGCCGGACAGGGGCGAGGCGTCGGAAGGCATGGTCACTCTCCGATTCTCGCCCCGGATCCGGCACTTCCCCACGCGACCGCGGTCGGCTGTCCGCGGCCGGGCGGCTGACGGGCACCCGGACCGGTCAGGATGGGAGAAGCGCCGACGGCCCTGTCTCGCCTAGCGTGGCGCAAGGTGCCCCCGGCGCGCCGGGCGAAGCTGGTTGGATCGGGGCAGGCGATGCCGGCGGGGCCCGCGAAGGCGGCCCCGCCCGACAGATGGAGAGACGATGAGCAAGGCCACGAGGACGGACCCGCGGTCGTCCGCGCCGCACGGTGCCGACAGCCACGATCTGATCCGGGTGCTCGGCGCGCGCGAGAACAACCTCAAGGACGTCAGCATCGACATCCCGAAGCGCCGGCTGACGGTGTTCACCGGGGTGTCCGGCTCGGGCAAGAGCTCGCTGGTGTTCAACACGATCGCCGCCGAGTCGCAGCGGCTGATCAACGAGACCTACAGCAGCTTCGTGCAGGGGTTCATGCCCACGCTCTCGCGGCCCGAGGTCGACGTCCTGGAGGGACTGACCACCGCGATCATCGTCGACCAGCAGCGGATGGGCG
The DNA here is from genome assembly GCF_037940415.1 of Streptomyces sp. f51. Classification (NCBI taxonomy): domain Bacteria; kingdom Bacillati; phylum Actinomycetota; class Actinomycetes; order Kitasatosporales; family Streptomycetaceae; genus Streptomyces; species Streptomyces sp. f51. The sequence goes on from NZ_CP149798.1 coordinate 7,078,682, forward strand.
CCGACCCCCGCTCCACCGTCGGCACCGCCACCGACGCCAACGCGATGCTGCGCATCCTGTTCAGCAGGCTCGGCAAGCCGCACATCGGGCCGCCCAGCGCGTACGCGTTCAACGTTCCCTCGGTCAGCGCGAGCGGCGCCATCACCGTGGAGCGCGGCGCCAAGAAGGCCGTGAAGGCGACCTTCAACCGCACCGGCGGCATGTGCGTGCGCTGCGAGGGCCGGGGCACCGTCTCCGACATCGACCTCACCCAGCTCTACGACGACTCCAAGTCGCTCAACGACGGCGCGATCACGATCCCCGGGTACGGCTCCGACGGCTGGAACATGCGGCTCTACAAGGAGTCGGGCTTCGTCGACCCGGACAAGCCGATCCGCAAGTACACCAAGCGGGAGCTGCACGACTTCCTCCACCACGAGCCGACCCGCATGAAGATCGCGGGCATCAACATGACGTACGAGGGGCTCGTCCCGCGGATCCAGAAGTCGATGCTCTCCAAGGACAAGGAGGCGATGCAGCCGCACATCCGCGCGTTCGTGGACCGCGCCGTCACCTTCGCCACCTGCCCCGAGTGCGAGGGCACCCGGCTCAGCGAGGGCGCCCGTGCGTCGAAGATCAAGCGCGTCAGCATCGCCGACGCCTGCGCCATGCAGATCAGCGACCTGGCCGCATGGGTCCGCGGCCTCGACGAGCCCTCGGTCGCGCCGCTGCTCGACGCGCTCCGCCAGACCCTCGACTCGTTCGTGGAGATCGGCCTCGGCTACCTCGCCCTGGACCGCCCCGCGGGCACGCTGTCCGGCGGCGAGGCACAGCGCGTCAAGATGATCCGCCACCTCGGCTCCTCGCTCACTGACGTCACGTACGTCTTCGACGAGCCCACGGCCGGTCTGCACCCGCACGACATCCAGCGGATGAACGACCTGCTGCTGCGGCTGCGGGACAAGGGCAACACGGTGCTGGTCGTGGAGCACAAGCCCGAGACCATCGTGATCGCCGACCATGTCGTCGACCTCGGCCCCGGCGCGGGTACGGGCGGCGGCTCCGTCTGCTTCGAGGGCACGGTCGAGGAACTGCGCAAGGGCGACACCGTCACCGGCCGCCACTTCGACGACCGGGCCAAGGTCAAGGAGACACCGCGCGAGCCCACCGGCACGCTGGAGATCCGCGGCGCGTCCGCGAACAACCTGCGGGACGTGGACGTCGACATCCCGCTCGGGGTGCTGGTCGTCGTCACCGGTGTCGCGGGCTCGGGGAAGAGCTCGCTGGTCCACGGGTCCATCCCCACCGACGAGGGCGTGGTGTCGGTCGACCAGGCCCCGATCCGCGGTTCGCGGCGCAGCAACCCGGCGACGTACACCGGTCTGCTCGACCCGATCCGCAAGGCCTTCGCGAAGGCCAACGACGTCAAGCCCGCGCTGTTCAGCGCCAACTCCGAGGGTGCCTGCCCCACCTGCAACGGCGCCGGCGTCATCTACACAGACCTCGCCATGATGGCCGGTGTCGCCACCACCTGTGAGGACTGCGAGGGCAAGCGGTTCGACGCCTCCGTCCTGGAGTACCACCTCGGCGGCCGTGACATCAGCGAGGTCCTCGCGATGTCGGTGGACGAGGCGGCGGAGTTCTTCGGCGAAGGCGAGGCGCACACGCCCGCCGCGCAGCGCATCCTCGCCCGCCTCGCCGACGTCGGACTCGGCTATCTCACCCTCGGGCAGCCGCTCACCACGCTGTCCGGCGGCGAGCGCCAGCGGCTCAAGCTCGCCACGCACATGGCGGACAAGGGCGGTGTGTACGTCCTCGACGAGCCGACCACCGGCCTGCACCTCGCCGACGTCGAGCAGTTGCTCGGACTCCTCGACCGGCTCGTCGACTCCGGCAAGTCCGTCATCGTCGTCGAGCACCACCAGGCGGTCATGGCCCACGCCGACTGGATCATCGACCTCGGCCCCGGAGCCGGCCACGACGGCGGCCGGCTCGTGTTCGAGGGCACCCCGGCGGACCTCGTCGCCGCCCGCTCCACCCTCACCGGCGAACACCTGGCGACGTACGTCGGCGCCTGACGGGACCGCGTGACGCGGGGCGGGTTCCGGCAGCGACCGGAACCCGCCCCTGCGACCCCGGGCACGGACACCGAAGGCCCGGCCGACGTGCGCGGACCCGGGTGCTCCTGCCCCCGGCGGCTCCGCGCGCGCCCCGTCCGAATCGCACCTACGGTTGACGCACACAGTGGCGTCCGCGGACAGCGCCTTCCTCGGCCCTCGGCGCCCGTCATCGCATCAGGAGGCCGGCCATCATGACCACAGCATCCGACACCCCTGTTCTCGACACCATCGCCGCCATGACCGTCGACTCAGTCGAGCGCTGCGAACTGCCCCCTGACCAGCTTCTCCTCACGCGCATCGCCGCGCTCGCGGCCTCCGACGCGCCCCCCATCTCCTACCTCGCGCACATCGACCCCGCCATCAAGGCCGATCTGACCATGGCTCAGGTCCAGGACGTCCTGGTGGCCATCGCCCCCATCGTCGGCACGGCCCGTGTCATGACGGCGGCCGGCAACATCGCCACGGCCTTCGGCATCGCGATCGCGGTGGCCGAGCAGGAGCTGGAGGCCGAGGGCTAGGCCCACTCGTCGCCGGGCAGGCGGGGATGTGACGGCCGGACCTGCGCCTCACCCGCCGAGAGCCCCGACCGGCCTTCGATCATTTCTCGAACGGGAGCCCGTCGCCCCGCGCGCCGGGCTCCACCGCGCCCTGCTGCTGTCTGCCCTGCTGGACCGCCGACACGAGGAGCCGGGCGGCCACACCGATCAGCAGGACGTTCACCGCCATCTGCCCCGTGACCAGCGCCCGGGCCGTCTCGCTGCGCGCGGTGATGTCCCCGAATCCGACCGTGCTGAAGACCGTCACGGTGAAGTACAGGGCGTCGGTGCGTGTCAGTGTCTCGCTGAAGCTGCCCGGCGCACTGCGCTCCATCACGTAGTACACCGTCGCGAACAGGAGCATGTAGAGCGGCGCGCTCGTCGCCAGCGCCTCCATGGCGCGCAGTTCGGGCCGCGCCGCCCGGGTGATCTCCCTGATCTGCCAGGCCAGCAGCAGGGCCACCGCCGCGATGCCGCCGACGAGGGCGACGACGGTGGTCGGGGTGAATGCCTTGTCGAGCGGGAGCAGGTAATAGAGGGTCACGAGGACGGCCGAGGTCAGCAGCGATCGCAGGGTCGAGCGGATCGCCTCGCGATGGTTCCTCCAGAAACTCCTGCCCACCGTTCCGCCCCGCCGCCTTCTGCCACCACCCGAGCGACCGTGCCGGCTCGTGGCTCCAGCCTTGCCGCTAACGGGAGCCTCGGGCCGCAGGCGCACCACGTGGTCACCGGGATGGCGGTGTCATGGCCCGGGACGAGGACGGCGGCGCATCGCCCACGGGTGTGTGGGCGATGCGCCGCCGTCCGACCGGGGTCGGTTCCCTAGATGCTGCCGGGGTCCCTCTCCGTCAGGCCGTACTGCCGGGCGATGGGATTCCACAGGGCCGCGAAGTCGCGCTTGGCCGCGGTCGCCTCGGCATCGTGGGTCGTGGGCAGGTCGCCGAGGTTGCGCGTTTCGCTGTGCCCGCATCCGATGATGCCGAACTCGTTGATGTAGTCGACGGTTTGCGACACCCAGGACGCGTAGCCCCGGTCGGCCTTCGCCGACGCGGTCCAGGCCGTCGACAGGTCGCCCAGAGCCTCGGCCAGCTCGCCGTCGGCCTGCGGTGCCAGCAGGTCGACCCGCCGGGCGAGGTCGTCGCGCTTCACCGCCACTTCCAGCAGTTCCTCCCGCGCGTCCTCGACGGGCTTCGCGCCGTGCGAGCAACTGCTGCCCGCGGTGATGGCGTTCCCCACGCGTCCGAGCTGAGGGGCGTTCTCCTCCAGCAGACCGTCCACCTGCCTGGCGATGTCCTTCGGCGACAACTGCGAGGCGGAGGGCGACACTTCGGAGCCGGACGGTGCGGAGGGATCGACCGGGGCCGGCGCCGACGACGAGGAAGGAGCGCCGGCCGCCGGGGGCACGGCGTCGCCGGTCGCGCGCGTCGTGTGCGCCGGGGAGGCCGACCGGTCGGAGGTCAGCCATATCCCGGCCGCCGTCAGGCCTCCGGCGAGGACCGCGCTCGTCACCAGGGTCACCGCGACGACACCCCAGCCGATTCTGCGCCGCCCGGGCTGCGGCGCGGGGGCGTGCGGGATCTGGGGCACCGGGGCGTGAACGGCCTGCTGCCCGGCGGCGGGGTACGCCATGCTGCCGGTCGGCAGGTGGGCGAAGGCGGCGGCAGGGGGTGCCTGCGCCGGGGGAGCCACGGGCCGGGGAGCGGCGTTCTCCACGGGGTGGTCCTGTGCCTCGGCGGGCGGTGCCGCGGGGGCGTCGACGGGCAGGTCGACCGTGGTGGGGGTCGGCTCGGCGGCCGCCTCTGCCGCCTCTGCCGCCTCTGCCGGGTGGGCGGGTTCGGCTTCGGGTCCGGCGGGCTCGTCCGTGGAGTCGGTCGCGTCCGTTGCGTCCGTCGCGTCGGTCGGTACGGCTCCTGGCTCGATCGGCTTCTCCGCCGGTGGGGCGGGCTCGTCCGTCGAGTCGGTCGGCTGGTCCGTCGGTGCGGCGGGCTCGTCCCCCGGTTGAGTCGGTTCGTCCGCCGGTTGGGTCGGCTCGGCGTCGGGTTCGGCGGGCTCGTCCACCGAATCGCTCGGTTCGGCCGGTTCGGCCGGTTCGGTCCGCTCGGTCGGGTCCTCGGCGGTGGCGGGCTGGGCCGGGGCTTGGGCCGGGGCGGATTCCGGCTGCGGGGGCACGGCCTCGCGCGCCACTTCCTCCACGGCGCCGGCCGGAGCGGCGGCGACAGCGGCAGTGACGGCGACGGGAACGGGCACCGGCACGGACACCGGGGCGGGGACCGTGGTCACGGCGGCCGGAGCGTGTCCGGGCCGAGCGCTCAGGCGCTCACGAAGAGCCGAGAGCGCGGACACGTCCAGGCGCGTGATGCCGAGGCGGTCGGCCACCGCCGGTACACCGAACGCGCCGAGCGCGGCCCATATCGCCGCCGCGAGCAGGACGGTGGGGATGCCGAGCCCGAGCGACAGCGTGCCGCCGTCCGCCGACGAGAGGTTCAGTTCACCGAACGCCGCGGCCAGGAACGACGAATCGTCGACCTCGGACGACAACTCGACCGAGACGCCCGCCATCAGGGCCAGCAGCAGGAACCCCGCCACGAAGCACACCATGGCGCGCAGGGCGGCGGCGGGGCGCTCCGCCTCACGAAGGACACCCCCGCCCAGTACCACCGCGGCCACCACGGCGAGCAGCATGGACAGCCAGACCCACCCGCTGAGGTCGTGGAGCGCGAACAGGGAAAGGGACGAGGACGAGGACGAGGAGTCCGTGAGGACGAGGGTGTCGGCGAAGTCCACCGACGCTCCGGAGCCCAGGGCCAGAAGGGTCGCGGCGAGGTTCGGGGCGAGAAGCAGCGCGGGTACGAGTACGGAGAAGCCGTCCTCGGAGACCAGGAACACGACCGAGAAGAGGCCGCCCAGGGCGAGCGGCACGGCGAGCGCGATTGCCGCCCCGCGTGCGGCGCGGAGCCAGTGGCCCAGGACCGGCCGACGGGCGGTCCAGACCGCTCTCGCCGTCCGGCACAGGGTGGGAAGGAGCACCACGGATGCCAGCACGAAGGTCCACCAGGCCGCGCGCAGTGGGGAGTTGGTCACGGACAGCGTGACGTCCGGAAGGTCGAGAAAGCGCATCAGGTAGGCCGCCGACGCGTCGGACGAGTCCGACGGCGGAAGGTCGACCGAGGTACCGGCGGCCCAGGCCAGCAGGAGGGATCCGAGTACGGCCGACAGCACACCGCGCACGCCGAGCAGCAGGGATTCCGCGGTGTCGAAGTGCCGTCCGGCGGCGGCCGCTCCCCGGAGGTACAGCCGGGCACCGAACCAGAGGGCCACCGCCCACAGGAGCGTCACTCCGAGCGGCATGAAGGAGAGTTCCAGTGACGCCAGCGGCGTCGAGCCCCGCTCCGACAGGTTCAGTCCCGGGTGGCCGCCGAGGGCGGACAGGACGACGGCGAGCGCGGTGGGGAAGGCGCTGCCGAAGGGGATGTCCTCCGTGGTCGACGCCAGGACCAGGGACAGCAGCAGAAGGAGGGCCGTCGGCAGGGCGGCTATGCGGGCGGGCCCGATCCAGTCGCCTTTCAGCAGGCGCGTCAGTGCCGCGCTCGCGGCTCCCGGAGCCTGCGCGGTGCCCGGCACGGCGGGCGGCGAGGAAGGAAGGGGCGGCGGCGTCGCCGGGGACGGAGCGGGTGCCGGAGCGGCCGTGGGCCGGCCGCACGAAGCGCAGTGGCGCGCTTCGTCGGTCACGGAGCCGCCGCAATGCGGGCAGAAGGCAGGCATCGATTCCTCGGTGGAAACAGGCGAGCAGATGTGAAGGTGGGTGTCGCGTGGGGAGCGGGCGGTGCTCACCGTTTCGCGGGGGAAGGACGGGGCTTCAAGGGCTCTCTCAAGTCACCTGCATGTGAAGATCATGTGATCAAGGTGTGATCATGAATATCAGGGCGAGACATCATGATCAAGAGGCGAGGGGCGACTGGTTGTAGGTCGCATGAGTCGCCTGAGGCATCTTTGTGGAGAGCTGGGGAGCTGGGGAGCTGGGGAGCTGAGGGGTGAGGGGCTGAGGGGCTGGGGAGCTGAGGGGCCGGGAGGCTTGGAACTGGGGCCGGGGCCGGTCGGAGCGCCCCGTGCCGCCCGGTTCCCGCCGCTCGGCCCCTCGTCCTCACTCTCACCGCCGGATCAGCTTCACCTCGCGGCGGTGCGCCTTCTGGACCTCGGGGGACCAGTCGCCGGTGCAGTAGACGGACACCTCGCTCATCGAGCCGTCGCGCACCTCGGCCCGCACCATCTCGCGGCAGTACCAGCTGCCATCGGCGTCCTCCCAGCGCTCCTCGAACTCGATGACCATGCCTGTCGGGGTGACGTCCACGCGGTGGCGCGGAACCGTCCCGAGGGCGGGATGGCTGCCGCGGCGCAGGGCCACGAGGTTGTCGCGGCCGACCGTCTGGAGCCGCCACTGCGGCAGGGTCAGGTCCACGAACACGTCGTCCGTGAACAGCCCTTCAGGAGCACTGTTGGTTTGCAGGAACTCCACGAAGAGATCGGCGAGTTGCTCGGCCCGGAGGGCGTCGGGAGTGCTCCTGGTCCCGTCGGGGACGGCGCCGGGCCCGGCCTCCGTGTACCGGCCCTCGATCACCCTCTGCTCGGTCTCCGCTTCGGCTGTGTGCGGCATGACGTCCACCCTTCGTACTCCGGCCGTACCCGGTTCCGTACGGCGCCTCTTCTCCTGAGGCGTGAGACCGGACGGCACGATGTGAGCCCACGGCTCACCCCGCCCCGGCTCACAGGCGCCAGGCGGGCGGGGTCTCCGGTTCGTAGACGCAGAGGGTGCCCGTGCGTACGGCGGTCTCCAGGTGGCGTCCCAGCTGCGGGTGCGCCGCCGCGACACGGCGGACGGCGGCGCGGACGCGGGCGGTCACGGCAGTACGGGCGCGTTCCGCGGGGGAACCGGCGCGGCGGACGCGGCCGCCGATGCCGTAGGCGGCGGACAGCTGACGGACGAGCGCGTCCCGCTCCTCCGCGATCCGGCGCGACCGCACCGCGTCGCCGCTCGCGTCGGCGGCCTCGGCCTCTCCCTCCAGCTCCCGCAGCCGCCGCCGGTACGCGGCACGCGCGGTGGCGTCGATGACCTCGCCCAGATCGCCGGGAGCGTGCAGGTCGCCCGCGCTCGTACCGACGTCCCCGGCGGTACCGCCGGGTGCGGCCAGGTCGGTCGCGGGGACCGGGATGCCCGGGCGGCCGAGGAGCACCGCGATGTCGCGCAGGCCCTTGCTGTCGGGGAGGCGGGCCTCCCGGCCCGCGTACACCAGATGCCACAACGGCCCCTCGCGGCGGAACTCCGGTGCGGGCGGGGGAGGTTCAGACCGGCGCCCGGGTGCGGCGGGCCCCGCCGCTCCCGCCTCGGCGGTCCCCACGGCCCCGGTCGCTCCCACCCCGGCGGTCCCCACGGCCCCGGCTGCTTCCGTCCCGGCGGTCCCCACGGCCCCGGCCGCTCCCGTCCCGGCGGTCCGCGCTGCTCCGACCGCTCCTGTCTCGTCAGCCCCGGCTGCCCCGGCCGCTCCCATCCCGTCAGCCCCTGCTCTTCCCGTCCCCGGCGCCCCCGCTGCCGCTGCCCTTCCCGTCCCCGGCACCCCTGGCGCCCCTGCCGATTCCGGCACCCCGGCCTTCGAGGCGGTCCCCGCCGTCCCCGCCGTCCCCGGCGTCTCCTCCGCGATCCGCTCCGCGAGGGCCATCGCTCCGGCTTCCGCGGCGGCCCGTACCGCGCGCTCGCGGTGTCGGCGAGCCGCAGCGTCGTCGCCCGACGACCGTGCCAGCAGCGCCAGATGGCGGTCGACCGGGCCCCGGATCGCCGCGCCGATGCCCTCCACCACGAACAGGCCCGCGTACGGAGCCAGGGCGTCGTAGAGCCGGGACGCGGCGGGATGGGCGCCCACCGCGCCGACGGTCTCCGCGGCCTGCGCCGTCATCGGCAGCCACTCGCTGTCCCGCGGAGCCCGGACGACCGAGGGCAGCACCCCGGCCAGGCGGCGGGACGCCTCCTCCTGATGTCCCAGCTGCGCCGCGATGAGCGCCAGGGTGACGCGCGGCCACACCCCCGGCATCCGCTCCAACGGCGCCCGTTCGCGCAGCAGTTGGAGGCCGGCCATGTCGCCGGTCTCCGCGAGCAGGCACCAGCGTTGTGTCTGGGCGAGCAGGGCGGCGTTGGGGCTGCCCGCGGCGACGCCCAGTGCCTCCACCTCGTCGAGAGCGGCGGCACAGTCGCCGTAGCGACCCTCCATCAGTGCCCGGGTGCCGCGCCACAGGGGCACGTACCACGCGTACAGCGGCTGTCGCAGCGGCCGCGCCGCGGTGTCGTACGCCGTCGCCTCGGAGTCTGCCCCGGCGAACGAGCCCGTCTCCATCAGCGCGACCAACCGCAGCCGTCGGCCGAGGAGTTCGAGCGGGAGGTCGCGCCCGGCGCGCGCCAGGGCGATGATCTCCCGGGACCGGTCGAGGCGTTCCCGGCAGTGGTCGGGACCTGGCCGGGCGTCGCACAGGGCCGCGAGTGCCGGACCGAGGGTCGCCGGGTCACCGACCTCGCGTGCCGTGGCCACCGCCTCGGTGGCGAGGGCGACGCGCTGTTCCTCGGATGCGAGGAGCGCCGCCGCGAGGGACAGCCTCGCGGTGACGGCAGCGCGCAGCCCGGCGTGCCCGGGATCGCCCGCGAGAGCGGACCGTGCCTCGCCGAGCAGGTCGGCCTGCTCGCGGTCGGCCACGTCGACCTCGAAGCCGACGGGACCCGTGCCGAGGCCCAGCGCGGCCCGCGCCAGCAGATCGGGCCGGCCCGCCCGGCGGGCGAGCGCGGCGGCGCGCAGCAGCGTCGTACGGGCCGCCGCCCAGTCCCCGGACCCGAACCGCGCGGCCCCGAGCCCGAGCAGCGCCTCGACGAGTTCCCCGGCGACACCGGGCCCCCGGCCGGCCGCCTCGCCCCCATCACCGTTTCCCGGATCGTCCGCCGGGTCGGCACCGGCGGCCCCGTACGCCCCCACGGCTCTCTCGTACCAGCGGGCCGCCTCCTCGAACGCGAGGAGCGCGGCGGCGCCCTCGGCGGCCTCCCGGCAGTACATGGCGGCCTCGCGCGCGTGTTCCGGGCCGGAGAGCAGGAGGTGGTGCGCGATCTCGGCGGGGCCCGTGGCACGGCCGCGCCCGGCGCGCTCGGCCAGAACGGCCGCGAGCGTGCGGTGCAGGCCGGCCCGCTCGGCGGGTGCCGGCCTTCCGGACAGGGCCTCGCGCAGGAGATCGTGCCGGAACCGTCCCTCGTCCGCCCCGGCCTCCGTCAGCAGTCCGGCCCCCTCCGCCTCCCCGAGCAGGGCGCGCACCTGGTCCAGCGGCTCGGCGGCCGCCTCCGCGAGCACGTCGAGACGGAACCGTGTTCCCAGCAGGGAGGCGAGGTCCAGCAACCGCGCGGCGCGGGGCGACAGTCCGGCGGTACGGGCACGGACCGCGTCCCTGACCCGGACGGAGACCTCCGTCGCCCCGGACCGGGTCCCGTCGAGACGGCCGCCTGACCGCAGCAGCTCCGTCACGAAGAACGCGTCACCGCCCGTGTACCGGGCCAGGGCCCGCACGGCCGAGGGCGTGGGCGTGCCGCCCGTGGCGGCGTCGAGCAGGGCCGCCACGTCCTCGTCCCGGAGCGGTCCCACCGGCAGCGCGCTCCCGCGGCGCGACAGCTGGGCACGGGCCCAGACGCGGTCCTGCCAGGCGCTGTCGTCGTCGCGGGCCGTGGCGAGCAGCAGGACCCGGGCCCCGCGTACGGCGTCCGCGGCCTCCAGGAGCAGCCGCAGCGAGGAGGCGTCGGCCGCGTGGACGTCGTCGAGGACCAGAAGCAGCGGCCGCCGCCGTGCCACCGTCGCGAGGATCTCGGAGACGTCCCCCGCCAGCCGCAGCCGCGCCGCCCCCGGGTCCGTCCCGGGCAGCCCGCCGCTCGCCGACCCGTCCAGCACGGCGTTCAGGCAGGGCGAGGCGGCGACCAGCCGGCCGCAGCGCTCATCGCCCACGACGAGGTCGCGCAGCAGCCGTGACCAGGGTCTGAGCGCGTGCTCGACGGCGTCGGGCGGGCACCAGGTCCAGACCGTGCGAAAGCCCTCGGCGCGGGCGGCGGCCTCCTCCGCGAGGCGGGTCTTGCCCGCCCCCGCCGCCCCCGTCAGGGTGACGAGTCCGCCCCGGCCCGCGGCGGCGCGCTCCCGTGCCTCCAGGAGCTCACCGAGTACGTCCTCGCGTCCCACGAACGGGAAGCCCGTCGCCATGGCAGCCGTCCTTGTCGGTACCTTCTCCGCAGCGCCCTCCTGTAGAGCGTAGGCAGGGCGCGCGGAGGCCGCGCCGCGAACGGTGTCAGTCCGCCCCGGCCGACCGGTACGGGCGGAAGAACGCGCGCAGTTCCTCCGCGTAGAGCCCGGGCTCCTCGAACGGGGCGAAGTGCCCGCCGCGGGGAGGCTCGGAGACGTACGCGAGGTTCGTCGTGCGTTCGAGCCACGCCCTCGGCGGACGCACCAGGTCGCCCGGGAACAGCGAGAATCCGGAGGGCACCTCGACCCGGCGGGCCAGCTGCGCCGGCGGGATCGCTCCGTTCGCCCGGTACATGCGCATCGACGAGCCGATCGTCCCCGTGAGCCAGTAGAGCGTCACGTTCGTGAGGATCTCGTCCTTCGTGAAGGCCCGTTCGACGTCTCCGTCGCAGTCGCTCCAGGCCCGGAGCTTCTCCACGATCCAGGCGGCGAGCGCGGCCGGTGAGTCGTTGAGGCCCACGGCGGCCGTCTGCGGCTTGGTGCGGTGCATCGCGGCGTACGCGCCCTCGGTGGCGCCCCAGGCCGCCGCGCCCCGCATCCACGCGCGTTCCTCGGGCGTGAGGTCGGCCGGGTCCCCGCCGAAGACGGGCAGGCCCCCGTCCATGCGGTGGACGGCCACGACGCGGTCGGGGTGGTCCAGCGCGAGATAGCGGCTGACGTGGCTGCCGATGTCACCGCCGGCCGCGCCGAACCGCTCGTACCCGAGCACGTCCATGAGCCCGGCCCAGAGGCCGGCGACGGCGATCGAGTCGAGCGGAGGTCCCGCGGGGCGGTCGGAGTGTCCGTAGCCGGGCATGTCGGGCACGATCACGTCGAAGGCGTCGGCCGGATCGCCGCCGTGCGCGCCCGGATCGGTGAGCAGCGGGATCACCTTCGTGTAGCGCCAGAACGAGTCCGGCCAGCCGTGGCTGAGCACCAGCGGCAGGACCGGGCCGGTCGGCGCGACGGCCCGTGCGTGCACGTAGTGGATGCCCAGACCGTTGAGCCGGACGCGGAAGCGGGGGAGCCGGGCCAGCTCCGCCTCCCGCTGCGGCCAGTCGAACCCGTCGGCCCAGTGGGCGACGAGCTCGCGCAGATACCCGACGTCGGTCCCCAGCGACCACCCGGCGTCCTCGGGGGCGTCCGGCCAGCGTGTGGCGCGCAGCCGTGAGCGGAGGTCGTCGAGCGCGGCCGGGTCGGTCCGCGCGATGAACGGCGTGGGGCGGGGCGGGACGTCGGACATGCCCCGCATCCTAGGGAGCCGGCCGGGCGGCCCGGCGGAAGCGGCGCCCGGTGTCCGTGCGAGCACGTCGATCGATCATGGCCCGCTCCTCCGCGTACCCTCGGAACGTGCCGCCATCTCCCCTGCACCGCGTCGCCGTTCTCGTGCTCGAAGGCGCCAAGCCCCTCGATGTCGGCATCGCCGCGCAGGTGTTCACCACCCGGGCGAGCATGCCGTACGAGGTGAGGGTGTGCGGCGCGGAACCCGGTCTCGTCACCGGCGGCGACGGGCTCTCGTACCACGTGGCCCACGGCCTCGACCAACTCGCCTGGGCCGAACTGGTCTTCGTCCCCGGCTACCGGCACCCGGACCGTGAGGACCCGCCGTCCGCCGTCGTCGACGCGCTGATCGGGGCCCATGAGCGCGGCGCGCGGCTCGCGGCCATCTCCACGGGCGCGTTCGCGCTCGCCGCCACGGGACTGCTCGACGGGAAGCGCGCCACGACGCACTGGCACTACACACGGGCGCTCGCCGTGAAGCACCCGCTCGTCGACGTCGACGAGAACGTCCTGTTCGTCGACGAGGGGAGCGTGCTGACCTCGGCCGGCGCCGCCTCCGGCATCGACCTGTGTCTCCACATCCTGCGCGGCGACCTCGGAGTCGCCGCCTCGAACCATGCCGCCCGCCGTCTGGTCGCGGCCCCCTACCGCAGCGGCGGCCAGGCGCAGTACGTGCCGCGCAGCGTGCCCGAACCACTGGGCGAACGGTTCGCCGCCACCCGCGAATGGGCCCTGCACCGGCTGGGCGAACCCCTCTCCCTGGAGGCACTCGCCCAGCACGCGGCCGTGTCACCGCGCACCTTCTCGCGCCGCTTCGCGCAGGACACCGGGTACACGCCCATGCAGTGGGTCATGCGGGCCCGCATCGACATGGCCCGCGAGCTCCTGGAGCGCTCGCAGTGGAGCGTCGAGCAGATCGCCGCGGGTGTCGGCCTCGGCACCGGCGCCAATCTGCGGCTGCACTTCCACCGGATCCTCGGCACCTCCCCGAGCGAATACCGGCGCACCTTCACCCAGGGCGAGTAGACGGCCCGCCACCGGCTGGCGCGATCCTTGCGGACCATGGCGATCTCGCCGCTGTCACCGCCCGGCGCCGCGCGCGAGTCTGGGAGGGAGCCGAAGGGACATCACTCATGACACGTATCGCCATCAATGGATTTGGCCGCATCGGACGCAACGTTCTGCGCGCCCTGCTGGAACGCGACACGGACCTCGAGGTCGTCGCCGTCAACGATCTGACCGAGCCCGCCGCCCTCGCGCGGCTGCTCGCCTACGACTCGACGTCCGGCCGGCTCGGCCGCCCGGTGACCGTCGACGGCGACACCCTGGTCGTGGACGGCAGGCGCATCAAGGTGCTTGCCGAGCGTGAACCGGGGCAGCTGCCCTGGGCCGAGCTCGACGTGGACGTCGTACTGGAGGCCACCGGCCGTTTCACCTCGGCCAAGGCGGCCGGAGCGCACCTGGACGCCGGCGCCCGGAAGGTGCTCGTCAGTGCCCCGGCGGACGGCGCCGACGTGACGCTGGCGTTCGGTGTCAACAACGACGCCTACGACCCGGCCCTGCACACGATCGTCTCGAACGCGTCGTGCACGACCAACGCGCTCGCCCCGCTGGCCGCGGTGCTCGACGAGCTCGCCGGGATCGAGCACGGCTTCATGACGACGGTCCACGCCTACACCCAGGAGCAGAACCTCCAGGACGGCCCGCACCGTGACGCCCGCCGGGCCCGTGCCGCCGCCGTCAACATCGTGCCGACCACGACCGGTGCCGCCAAGGCGATCGGTCTGGTGCTGCCGAACCTCGACGGCAAGCTGTCGGGCGACTCGATCCGGGTGCCGGTCCCGGTGGGCTCGATCGTGGAGCTCAACACCACCGTGGCCCGTGACGTGACCCGCGACGAGGTCCTCGCGGCCTACCGCGCCGCGGCCGAGGGCCCGCTCGCGGGCGTCCTCGAATACTCGGAGGACGCGCTCGTCTCCTCCGACATCACGGGCAACCCGGCCTCGTCGATCTTCGACTCGGCCCTCACCCGCGTCGACGGCCGCCACATCAAGGTGGTCGCCTGGTACGACAACGAGTGGGGCTTCTCCAACCGCGTCATCGACACACTCCAGCTTCTGACCACGGGCTGAACCAGGGGCCCGGGCCCGGCGCCGGCGGCGGTGCGGCAGGATGGACTCATGAGCGTAGTCAAGATCAACGTCCTGACCGTGCCCGCCGAGCAGCGGGAGACCCTCGAGAAGCGCTTCGCCTCGCGTGCCGGTGCCGTGGAGAGTTCGGACGGCTTCGAGTGGTTCGAGCTTCTCCGTCCCGTCGAGGGGACCGACGACTATCTCGTGTACACGCGCTGGCGTGACGAGGAGTCGTTCCAGGCGTGGATGGAGGGTCCGATGAAGTCGGCCCACCAGGGCGGCGGCGACCGTCCCAAGCCCGCCGCCAGTGGATCCTCCGTCTGGTCGTTCGAGGTCGTGCAGCAGGCGGCGCCGAAGAACGTGTGACACCCGCAGGGAACGGAACCCGCCCCGCACCGTAGGTCAGGTGCGGGGCGGGTTCCGTCACGGGATGCCGACTTCGAACAGGACGTAGCCCGCGTAGGAGCCGGAGGCGAGGGCCGCGACGGTCAGGACCGCGCACAGGACCGGGGTGCCGAGCCGGCGCATCGCGGTGGCGAAGGGGATGAGCAGGGGGAAGGCGGGGAGCAGGTAGCGGGACACGTTGCCGAAGATCTGTTGGCTGCCCAGGACGAGGGCGATGGTCAGCAGGGTGCTGACGATCAGCACCGGCGGCGGGCGCAGCCGGAACAGCAGGGGCAGGCTGACCAGGGCCAGCAGGACGGTGCCCGCGGCGATGACGTCCTCGTGGGGGTAGGCGAAGAGGTAGTCGTAGTGGCCGACCATGAGGGACGTGAACACGTCGATGGTGTGCCGGCCCCAGTCGAACGAGTGGGCCCACGCCTTGTCCTGGAGCGTGAAGTAACCGCCGTAGTCCCCCATGCGATGGCCGACCCAGCCGAGGTAGCCGACCAGTCCGAGGGGGGCGATCAGCACGGCGGCCACGGGACGCAGGACCGCCTCCGGGCCGCCCGCCCCCTCCGGGGTGGGGGAGCCTCTCAGGTCCGTGGCGGGGAAGCCCCTCGGGTCCGGCGTGGGTGAGCCCCTCCGGCCGCGCACCGCCCGCCACTGCCGGACCAGGTCCAGGAGCGCCGCCAGGGCGAGTGCCGCGATCAGTGCGGTGGCCGTGGGCCGGGTCAGGCCCGCGGCGCAGGTCAGCAGCCCCGCGGTGAGCCAGTTCCGGCGCATGACGGCGTAACAGGCCCAGGCGGCGAGAGCGACGTACAGGGACTCCGAGTAGCCCGACCACTCCACACCCGATCCCGGCCACACGGCCCAGAGCCCGGCGGCCGCCAGCCCGGCGCGCCGGCCGCTGACCAGGGAGGTCACGGCGTGGATGCCCAGCGCGGCGACGAACGAGGCGGCGACGGAGACGACGAGGCCCGCGCCGAGCGGACCGAGTCCGGTGCAGGAGGAGACCAGACGCATCAGGGCGGGGTACAGCGGGAAGAACGCGGCGGAGTTGCCCTCCAGGGTGATCAGACCGGTGGCACCGCGCACCGGCACGAGCGCGGGGTGGTAGCCGTGGGCGGCGATCTGCTGGTACCACCAGCCGTCCCAGGTGGCCAGGACGTCCCAGGTGTGGGCGCCGCCCCCGAACCGGGGGTTCTTCCTGCGGAAGTCGCCGGACGAGTCCAGCAGGTACATGAACACGCAGAAGCCGATGAGCTTCATCGTGCCGTACAGGGCGAGGACGGGACCGTGCCGACTCGCCGCCCGGCGCAGCCGCACCCGCCAAGTGCCGCCGGCGCCCGGGACCGTGGCGTCCGGCAGGGTGACCGTGGGCCAACGGACCGGGTTCCGGGGCCTGTTGTCCTGGTGTGCCGAACGGGCCGTGATGCCGGGCTCGTTCATCGCGGTCCGCTTCCCGCGTCGCCGCCCCGGCTCCCGGTGGTGAACACCCAGGTGCGCAGGAGCAGGAAGCGCAGCACGGTCGCCGCCAGATTGGCGGCGACGAGCACCAGGATCTCGGTGGAACGTCCGGGCGCGCGCGTCCCGTGGTGCAGTGCGGTCAGCGCGCCGCTCGTGAGCGCGAGGCCGAGGCCGAAGACGGCCAGCCCCTTGGCCTGATGACGCAGCGCGCCTCCCCGGCCGCGCAGCCCGAAGGTGAGCCGCCGGTTGGCGGCCGTGTTGGCGAGGGCGCACACGAGCAGCGCCCAGGCGTTGGCGGCCTGGGGTCCCGTCACCGGGCGCAGAGCCGCGTACAGCAGGACGTACCCGATGGTGCTGAGCGCGCCCACGGCGCCGAAGCGCAGCAGTTGGGCCGTCAGGGAAGCCCGTGGCGTGCTTCCGGTGGCGCGTTTGAGCCGTGCCGTGGGCAGGGTGCCGCGGGCCAGCGCGCGGCCCATCCTGGCGATGCCCCGCAGGTCGGCGACGGCGGTGGAGACGAGGTCGACGCGGCTGTCGGGGTCGTCCACCCAGTCGACGGGCACTTCGTGGATCCGCAGTCCGGCGCGTTCGGCGATCACCAGCAGTTCGGTGTCGAAGAACCAGCCCGAGTCCTCCACCAGGGGCAGCAGCCGCTCGGCGACATCGCGCCTGACGGCCTTGAACCCGCACTGCGCGTCGGAGAAGCCGACCGCGAGGGTGGACCTCAACAGGGCGTTGTAGCAACGGGAGATGATCTCGCGCCGGGGGCCGCGCGTCACCCGGGAGCCACGGGCGAGCCGGGTGCCGATGGCGATGTCGGAGTGTCCGGAGATGAGCGGAGCGACGAGCGGCAGGAGCGCGTTCAGCTCGGTGGACAGGTCGACGTCCAGGTACGCGAGGACGGGCGCCCCCGACTTGGACCACGCGGTGCGCAGTGCCCGGCCGCGCCCCTTCTCCTCCAGCCGTATCCAGGTCGCCTCGGGCAGGTCGGCGGCCAGCCGGGCGGCGATGCTCGGGGTGGCGTCGGTGCTCGCGTTGTCGGCGACGGTGATGCGGAACGGGTACGGGAACGTCTCGCGCAGGTGGGCGTGCAGCCGGCGCACGCTCGGCTCCAGGTCGGTCTCCTCGTTGAACACGGGGACGACCACGTCCAGAACGGGTTCCGTGTGGTCCGCGGGCAACGGAAGCCGGACGGGGAGGCGGTCCACGGGTGTGTGGCCGGCGGGGAGACCTTCCGGGCGCGGGGGTTCGCCGGGCTCGCGTTCCGGCGGGGGCCCGCCGTCGTGTCCCCCGGCGTGCTCCAGGTCCGCGAGGCTCCCGAAGGCGGTGCGGGTGGGGCTCCCGAAGTCCGTGGGCGCGGACGCGAATGATTTCGTCATGATCTGTCCTGTTCTGTTCCCTGTCGCGGGGCAGGCCGAGGACGCTCACGGCCGAACCGCGCTGACAGGGTCGGGATATGCGTGCTGTACGGACGGGGGCGGCGGCCCGGTGGCGGACGTGCCGGGGGCCGGGCCTACCCGGTGCCGGTCGCGGCCGACGAGGACGGTTCGGGTCCCGAGGGCGGCGGTGAGGACGTCGGGGTCCCGCTCGGCGTCGCCGGTTCGGTGGCGGGTGCGCTGGTCGTCGCCGTCCCGCGGCCCCCGGGGCCGGAGGAGACCGAACTCGAACTCCCGGTCGCGCTGGGCGTGTCGGGCGGCCCGGAGGTCCCGGTGGCGCCGCCGGCCGTGGAGGTGGCCGACTCGGTGGGGCTCCCGGTCGAGGACGGGGTCGGGGACAGGGTCGCGTAAGGGGAGGTGGGGGTGCCCGTGGGCCGCGGGACGGGACCCAGGGGACGGTCACGGTCCGGTGCGTGCGGCATCAGGAACAGGCCGACGCTGATCCCGGCGGCGGCCAGGACGCAACTCGCGGCCTTCTGCGCCGCGCGGATCCTGCGGCGGCTGCGCACACCGGCCCGGAGGCTGTTCTGCTGCGCGGGCTCGAAGGGGGTGTGTTCCTGGGAGTCGCGCATCATCCGCGCCAACTCCCGCTCGAAGTGGTCCATTCTTCCCTTCACCCCACCGGCTCGATGACATCCGCCAGGATCTGGCGCAGTCGCGCCACACCGCGTGACGCGTGGGAGCGGGCGGTGCCCAGCGGGCAGCCCAGGACCTCCGCGACCTGCCGCTCCGGCAGGTCCTGGTAGTAGCGCAGCACCACGGCCGCCCGCTGCCTGGGCGGCAGTTGGGCGAGGGCGGCCTCCAGACGCGAACGCTCCACGACCGCCGCGGACTCGTCGTCGGTGTGCGCGAGATCCGGCAGTGCCTCCACGGGTCTCTCGCCCCACCACCGTCGCCGCGCGGAGCGGGCGGCGGCACGGGCCATGATCTTGCGTACGTACGCCTCGGGCGCCTCGTCGGCCACCTTCGGCCAGGCGAACCACAGTTTGACCAGGGCTTCCTGGAGCAGGTCCTCGGCGCGGTGCCGGTCACCCGCGCAGAGCAGGCGGGCGAGGTGGAACAACGCCGACCAACGGGCCGCGACGAACACGTCGAAGCCGCCGGTCCCCTCGGCTCTTGCCTGTCCCATCCGCACCGTCCCCGCACTTGCCTGCTCGTACACCTGGGGAAAGACGTCGGAGGGTGCCTCACTATGCACTTGTGTCGCGTGATCTGGGTCACGCGGGCGGAACGCTCAGCGGCCGGTGGCCGTCCGTCGGACGCGGGCCGCGCCCCTGCGCCGTTCCGTGCTCAGTTCCCGGAGGTAGGCCCGGGCGTCCACCTGGATGGTGTGGCGGGTCGAGGTGACGTAGCGGCGGGCCAGGCGCGCGCGGTACGTGCTCGTCTCGCGGCGCATGCGCTCCGGGTCCGGCAGCCCGCAGCGGCCCTCCAGGAGGTCGGCCACCCAGTGCGACTGCGCCTCCGCGAGCGGCATGATCGCGCCGAGGGGCTGGACCAGTCCGATGAAGTAGAGGCCGGGGCGGTCCGGGGCGACCACCCGGTGGAAGAGGTCGATGTCGTTGTCCGACGGATCGATCACCTCGTCCTTGAGGAACGGGAACGCGATGTCGTAGCCCGTGCAGTAGACGACGGCGTCGAACTCCTCGGTGCTGCCGTCCTCGAACGTCACCCGGTCGCCCTCCAGCCGTACGGGCGCGGGCTTCACGGTCAGGTCCCCGTGACCGAGGCGGGAGAGCAGGTCGTCGGAGATGGTGGGATGCGCCCCCAGCACCCGGTGCCGGGGCGTCGGCAGTCCGTAGTCCCTCAGCCGGCCCCGGCTCAGCCGCAGCAGCAGCCGAAGTCCCGCTTCCTGTACGGACAGGGGGGCCGTGGCCAGCCAGGAGCCGGTGAGATGGTCGGTGGGCACACCGAAGAGGTACTTGGGCAGGATGTGCGCGCCGCGCCGCATCGCGAGGACCGTGCGCCGGGACACCCGCGAGGTCTCCACCGCGATGTCACACGCCGAGTTGCCGATGCCGAGGACGAGAACCCGCTTGTCCGCGAAGGGTTCGGGTGTCCGGTAGTCGTGGGAGTGCGTCTGGGTGCCGGTGAACCCCTCGGCCCCGGGCAGGGACGGACGCGGCCAACGGGGCTTCCAGTGATGGCCGTTGGCGACCAGGACCGCCCCGTAGAGCTGTTCCGCGGTCTCGCCCGAGTCCAGCCGGCGCGTCGTGACGCTCCATCCGCCGCCGGGGACGGGTTCGACACGGACCACCTCGGTACGGAAGGAGATCGACGGCCGCAGCCCGAAGTGGTCGACGAAGCTGTCGAAGTACCGGGCGATGTGGAAGTGACTGGGGTAGACCGGACAGTCCTCGGGCATCGGGAAGCTCGCGTACTCCATGATCTGGCGCGAGGTGTTGATGTGCAGCGAGCGGTACGCGGACGACATGCCGTTGTCGTTCAGGTAGCGCCAGTTGCCGCCGACCTCGGAGCCGGTCTCGTAGCAGTCGTACGCGATCCCGCGTGCCGCCAGCACCTGGCAGGCGGCGATCCCGGAGGAGCCCGCCCCGATGACACACACCCTTTCCATGCCCGCCCCTTCCGGTGAACACGCCGGTGACCACCCGGTCACATGACCAGGTGGTCACAGGCTGAGGTGCGGCGACCGCCCTGTCAATGACCTTGACATGGGCGGGAGTTCGGAAATCGGACGGATCAACCGACCTGCCCGTGTACGTGTTTACCGGCATCCCCGTTTTCCTGTCGGACTCGTTGACAGCGTGCGTTCACCCCGCCGACGATGACCGGGCGGTCACATGACCGCCCGGTCATACGCGGGAGCATGCATGCCCACTTCCACCTGGACCCGCCTGTCCCCGGTGCGGCGCGAACGGGTCCTGGTCGCCGCCATGGACGAGTTCGGCACCCACGGCTACTCCACGGGAAGCCTCAACGTCATCGCCCGCGAGGCCGGAGTGGCCAAGGGCTCGCTCTTCCAGTACTTCGAGGGCAAGCTCGACCTCTTCGTCTACGTGGCCGAGCAGACCTCCCTGCGCATCTACGCCGCCATGCGCCCCTGGCTCGACGGATACGACGGCTCCACGGAGTTCTCCCGCCATCTGACCGACGCCCTGGAGGCGTGGTTCGACTACTTCGCCGGGCATCCGCTGGAACGCGGGGTCACCGCCGCCACCAACATGGAACTCGACCCGGCCGTCCGCAACGCCGTACGCGCCCCGGTGCAGGACATCTACCTCGCCGGCCTGCGCCCCCTGGTCGAGCGGGCCGTCGGGACCGGCGACCTGCGCGAGGGCGCCGACACCGACGCCCTGCTGTCCCTGCTGCTCGTCCTGCTGCCGCACCTCGCGCTCGCGGCCCACACACCCGGCCTCGAAAGCCCGGTGCGCCTCGCGGGCGAACCCCCGCACGTCCGCCGGGCCAACATCGCGCGCCTGATCGGACCGGTCCTCGCCGACTTCGTACCGAAGGGGCCCTGATGGACACACCCGACTACGACGTCCTCGTCATCGGCTCCGGATTCGGCGGCAGCGTCACCGCCCTGCGCCTCACCGAGAAGGGGTACCGCGTCGGGATCCTGGAGGCCGGCCGCCGCTTCGCCGACGCCGACTTCCCCCGGACCTCCTGGCAGGTGCGCGACTACCTCTTCGCACCCCGCCTCGGCTGCACGGGCATCCTGCGCATGACCCTGCTCGGCGACGTCCTCGTCCTCACCGGCGCGGGCGTCGGCGGCGGCTCCCTCGGCTACGCCAACACCCTCTACGAACCGCCCGAGGCGTTCTACGAGGGCTCGTCCTGGGCCGGCATCACCGACTGGCGCCGCGAACTCGCGCCCTACTACGACCGGGCCCGCCGCATGCTGGGCGTCACCCCCAACCCCCGGCTCACCGACGCCGACCGGCTCCTGCGGGACACCGCGGGCGACCTGGGCTGCGCGGACACCTTCAGGGCCGTGCCGGTCGGGGTGCACTTCGGGCCGCCCGGCACGGAAGCGGGCGCCCGCGTCGCGGACCCCTACTTCGGCGGCGCGGGACCGGACCGCGACGCCTGTCTGCACTGCGGCGCCTGCATGACGGGCTGCCGGCACAACGCGAAGAACACCCTGCCCAAGAACTACCTGGGGCTGGCCGAACGCGCGGGCGCCGAGGTGCTGGCCCTGCGCACGGTCACCGACGTCGTCCCGGACGGCGACGGCTGGGCCGTCACCTCGGTACGCACCGGCGCGGGACCCGCGCGCCGCAGACGGACCCTGACCGCCCGGCACGTCGTGTTCGCGGCCGGCGCCCTGGGCACCCAGAAACTCCTGCACGGACTGCGCGAGCGCGGATCCCTGCCGCGCGTGTCACCCCGCCTGGGACGGCTGACCCGCACCAACTCCGAGGCCATCCTGGGCGTCCGGTCCCGGGACAGGTCCGCCGACTTCAGCCGAGGTGTCGCCATCACCTCCTCCGTGCACCTCGACGAGAACACCCATGTCGAGGCCGTCCGGTACGGCCGCGGCAGCAATCTGCTCGGACTGCTCGGCGCGCTGCTCGTCGACCCCGTGCCGGGCCGCTCCCGGCTGCTCACCGGACTGGCCGCGATGGCACGCAACCTGCGCGACCTGCCGAGTCTGCACAGCCCGCGCCGCTGGTCCCAGCAGACCGTGGTCCTGCTGGTCATGCAGTCCCTCGACAACTCCGTGACGACCCACCTGCGCCGCACGTTCACCGGGCGCGCACGACTGACCAGCCGCCCCGGCGAGGGCACCCCGAATCCGACCTGGATACCCGCGGGGCACCGGGCGGCCCGCAGGGCGGCCGAACGCAGCGGCGGGCTGGCCTGCGGCACCTGGGCGGATCTGTTCGACATCCCCACCACCGGGCACCTCATCGGGGGCTGCACCGTCGGCGAGAGCCCGGAGACCGGCGTGGTCGACCCCTATCACCGGCTGCACGGACATCCGGGCCTGCACGTCATCGACGGCTCCACGATCTCGGCGAACCTCGGTGTGAACCCCTCGCTCACCATCACCGCCCTGGCCGAGCGGGCCGTCGCCCTGTGGCCCAACCACGGGGAGGAGGACCCCCGGCCCGCACCCGGTCTGCCCTACCTCCCGGTGCCGCCCGTACCACCGCGCCACCCGGCCGTGCCCGCGGGCGCGCCGGCGGCCCTGCCGCCGCATCCCCCCACAGGAAAGGACACCCCGTGACGAGCTACCCCGAGGAACCCTGGCGGCTGGCCGGCCAGATGTACCTGTCGCTGTGGCTGGTGCCGGTCCGCGAACTGCCCCGGGTGGCCGACGGCACCCGGCCGGTGACCGTCGCCGGGCGCGGCGCGGTCGGCGCGGCCTGGGTCCTCTACGAGAACGACAGCGTCCTGCACTACAACGAACTGCTGCGGGCCGTCCTCGTACGCGACGGGCACCGCCCCCGTGTCTGCATCACCGACATCTGGGTGGACAGTGCCGCCTCGATGGCGGGCGGTCGCGAACTGTGGGGCATCCCGAAGGAGTTGGCGGACTTCGACATCGACAGGACGGCGGGCCTGCGGGCCGGGGCCGCGACGGAGAAGGACGTCCTGGCCACCGCGGCCTTCGAACCGGGACGCCGGATCCCCGGCCGCTGGCCCCTCGCCTATCGCGTCGCACAGACCCTCGACGGGGCGCTCAAGACCAGCTCCGTACGCTCGCGCTCCACCGTGCGAACGGCTCGCGCCCACTGGATCGCGCAGGAGAGCAGCCCCCTGGGGGAGTTGAGCCGCCGCCGGCCGCTGCTCAGCCTGGCCCTGAACGACTTCGCCATCCGGTTCGGGGACGCCGTCCCCGAACCGTCGCGGACGGCACGGAGCGTCACCCCACGGTGATGGTGCGCATACGCGCCCAGCGAACTCGGCGACGATGGATGAGAGTTGGACAAGTGGAGGGGGATCAAACCCTGTTCCGGCGGCCTACCGGCCGGTATACAGACCAGGTTGGGTCTGCCGGGCAGGAGCCGTTCGGTCCGCCGCGGCGCCGTGATCCCGCGCGCCGCGGAACACCGGTACCCGTTCAGCAGGCTGTCATGGTTGCAGGGGAGGGGCACGATGAACGATCACACGCGTCCGGATGACGCCGTTCCGAAGAGGCGGGGCGCCATGGCGCTGGGGGCCGCGCTGAGCAGCTGCGCGCTCGTCGCCGGTGTCGCGGCGGCGACCCCCGCCCAGGCGGGCGAGGGGCACACGGGGCACGGCGTGGACTACGTCGCGCTCGGCGACTCGTACACCTCGGGGCCGCTGATCCCGCAGCAGATCGACGCCAACTGCGCTCGTTCCGACCACAATTACCCCTCGATCACCGCGGCCGCCCGCAAGGTCGCCTCGTTCACGGACGTCAGCTGCTCGGGCGCCAAGACGGACGAGATGTGGAAGGCGCAGGGGACCAACGGACCGCAGCTGGACGCGCTGAAGCGGGACACCGATCTGGTGACCCTCCAGATCGGCGGCAACGACGTGGGCTTCGGCCCGATCATCGCCACCTGTGCCGGGCTCAGCTCGAAGGACCTCGCGGGCAACCCCTGCCAGCAGTACTACAACTCCGCGGGCTACGACCAGCTCACCGTGAACATCCTCCAGACGGCTCCCAAGGTCGCCCGGGTGCTGCGCGAGGTGCACGCCAGGTCCCCGCACGCCCGCGTGGTGGTCGTCGGCTACCCCGACCTCCTGCCCGACGACGGCAGCGGCTGCTACCCGACGGTGCCGTTCGCGGCGAAGGACTTCCCCTATCTGCGGGACACCGGCAAGCGGCTCAACCTGATGCTCCGCGCGGTGGCCTTCCTCAACCGGGCCGAGTACGTGGACACGTACACGCCGACCGTCGGACACGACATGTGCAAGGCCCCCGCCGACCGCTGGATCGAGCCGCTGCGCCCGACCTCGCCCGCCGCTCCGGCCCACCCCAACGCCAAGGGGCAGCAGGCCATGGCGACCGCCCTTCTGGCCGAGCTGGGTGCGGGCCACCACCGTCGCTGACGGCGGCCTGTCGGCGAGCGCCCCGCGCGTTCGCCGACAGGCTCCTGCGGACCGGCCCCGTGTCAGGGAGCCGGCACCTCGTCCACGAACGCGGTGCCGGCGGAACGGTAGGCGGCCACCTTGGAGGCGACCTGGGCCGGGGTGAGCACTTGGTCCTTGACGTGCAGCACGTAGTCGACCTGCTCGTCGTAGGCGCGCGCTCCGGTCGAGGTCTGTCCGGCGAGGTCGATCAGCCACTGGTTGAAGTTGATCGACATCGGCCGCTCGGGCAGGTACTGGGCGTCATGGGTGCCGAACAGCTGCCCGTCGATGAAGTACTTGATGCTGCCGCTGTCGATGGTGAGGATCAGGTCGTGCCAGCCGGCGTAGCTCTGCCGGGACTCGGTGTGCTGGTTGACGGCCTGCCAGGGGTCGGGGTTGTACGTCTCCCAGGAGGTCGTGTAGAGGATGTCGCCCGTCTCGCCCCAGCCGCCGTTGGGCAGGTACTCGAAGTCGTACTCGGCGTAGTCGTCGGCCATCGGCGCCGTGAGGTCGTTGATGGTGAAGAACGTCTGCACCAGGTGGTCGCCGTCGGGGCCGGACTTCGGCGCGTCGGCGAATTTCACCCGCGCCGCGTAGGTGCCGTTCTTGAACTTCATGCTCTTGGAGACGACTTCGGTCTGCCGGGTGGACTCGGCGGTGCCCGCGGTCGAGGTCTCCAGGTCCATGACCTTGTTGCCCGACACGGTGGGGAAGGTGACCTTGGACGGGTCCCAGGTCGCGCCGGGGACCCCGGGACCACCGGAGTTGGAGCGGACGTTCCAGCCGTGCGCGGAGATCGCGGGGTCGCTGGACGACGTGTAGCTGAAGTCGTCGAACAGGGCCTGGCCGCCTCCGGGCGGGTCGGTCGGATCGGTGGGGCCGGTCGGGTCCGTGGGGTCGTTGCCCTCGGGCGCCGTGCCCCACACGGTCGTTCCGGCGAGCTGCGCGGTGACCTTGTTCCAGTCCGCGTACGAGGTCTGCGCACCGCCGAAGGAGTAGTCGTCCGCCTGGTTCACGGGCTGCCAGCTGGACTGGTAGAAGCGCAGCTGCATGTCACCGGTGTCGGTGCCCGGTGCCAGTGTGCCGGCTCCGGAGGTGAAGCCGATCTCCAGGTAGGTGTCCGCTGTCGCGGTGGGGTGGGCCAGGGCGCCGAAGGTGCCGGTGACGTTCGCGCAGCCCTTGACCGCCCAGGAACAGGCGAAGCGGTACGTGGCGCTCGCCGAGTCCGCCTTGAAGTAGTAGCG
Organism: Streptomyces sp. f51; assembly: GCF_037940415.1. Lineage (NCBI taxonomy): Bacteria > Bacillati > Actinomycetota > Actinomycetes > Kitasatosporales > Streptomycetaceae > Streptomyces > Streptomyces sp. f51. The sequence goes on from NZ_CP149798.1 coordinate 7,104,548, forward strand.
GACCTTCACCTGGCTCAACTGCACTGATGCGGAGCCGGTGTTGCGCACCTTGAACCAGGGCTCGCTCTGGTCGGCGGTGGCCCCTGAGGCGCTGGTGCGGTACTGGACGGCGATGCCGCCGGCCGCCGCGGCTGGGGCGGACATCGGCACGGCCACCAGGGCGGTGCTTCCCAGGAGGGCCGACAGGGCGAGAGCGACGCGGCGGCGGCCTGTGAGGGGACGGTCTGAGAGGGGGCGGTTGCTCATGGGGTTCCTTTCGGTGGACTCCCGCCGGCCGCGGGAGGTGGGGGTGCTCAGGAACACGTGGAGACTTGCCGTGCTTGACCAGTTGGGCCCTTCGGCCTTACCAGTTGGCGTTGCCTGAAAGTGGCATAGACCAATGGGTGCGTCAACCCCCTTGTATCCAAAGGAACTTGACGTGATCGGGCCGCACGGGACTCTCGTCCGACCGGGCGAGCCGGAAGCAATCCCCATGACCTGCGGACCAGTTAGGGTCGGAGGGCATACCAGTTGGCCGGCACCGACGACGAGCGAGGTCTCGTATGGAGATCGATCCCGCCGCATCCCGCGCGGTACTGAAGCGTGAAAGGGTCCGGGAGACGATCCTGGAGCTCATCGAGGAACGCCGTCCCGGCGACGCCATCCCCTCCGAGCGGACCCTGTGCGCGCAACTCGGCGTGTCCCGGCCCACCTTGAGGGCCGCCGTGGACCAACTCGTCCTCGCCGGGCTCCTGGTGCGCGAACACGGCCGGGGCATGTTCGTGGCGGCCGAGAAGATCACCCAGGAACTCGTCCCGGACCGGCGGACCTTCAGCCTGCCCCGGGCCGCGGGCACCTGGACCAGCAGACTCCTGGAGTTCAGCACCGTGCCCGCCGGCGCCCGGGTGGGACGCAGGCTGAGCGTCTCTCCCGCGGCGGACATCCGGTACGTGGCACGGCTCCGCCTCGTCGACGGCTCACCCATGGCCATCGAGTACCTGCACGTCCCGGCCCGGCTTGTGCCGGACCTGACCAGTGACGAACTGGAGAACGGCGACCTGTACGAGCACCTCGGCGAACGGCACGGGATCCAGGTCGCCGAGGCGGTCCAGTCGATCGAACCCACGGTGCTCACCCGCGAGGAGGCGGGCCTGCTCGACGTGCCGGAACTGTCGCCCGCCCTGCTCTTCGAACGCCTGACCTCGGACGCCTCGGGCCGGCCGGTGGAGTACGTCCACTCGATCTACCGGGGGGACCGCTACCGCATCGTCTCCCGGCTGGCCCTCGGCCCCCACGCGGAGCGCCCGTCGTCCGGCGACGGGCACCATCCCGGGATTCCGCCGGGCGACTTCCCGGCGGGTGAACCCGTCACCTTCTCCACGCGGGGCGTGGTGGCGGACGGCCAGTTCTGAGCGGTGTGCCCGGGCCCTGGGTCGGTGCCCGTCCACAGTGCCGCGGCGTGGCACCTGGGCTAGTGTGATCGGGACAATGTGCTCATTCCGGTCATTCGCGCTGCCGGTCGTCCCGCCGCCCCCGTACGCCCACCGCTGATCCGCGGTCTGGCCCGAAAGCCTTGTGGCGGGCGGGACTTGAGGGCCGTCGTGGGGAGCCACCGGCGTACGCGTTCCGGACCAGATTCGAGAGGACCCGTCCATGCCCTTCGCCACCGCCAAGGACGGCACACAGATCTTCTACAAGGACTGGGGGACGGGCCGGCCGGTCGTCTTCTCCCACGGCTGGCCACTGACCGCGGACGCCTGGGACGCCCAGATGAAGGTGATGGCGGACAACGGCTTCCGCGCCATCGCCCACGACCGGCGCGGCGGCGGACGCTCCGGCCAGCCCTGGGAGGGCAACGACCTGGACACCTACGCCGACGACCTCGCGGCCGTCATCGAGGCGCTCGACCTGCGGGACGTCATCCTGGTCGGCCATTCGACGGGCGGCGGCGAGGTCACCCGCTACATCGGCCGGCACGGCTCGGGCCGGGTGGCCAAGGCGGTCCTGGTCGGCGCGATCCCGCCGCTCATGCTCAAGACCGAGGCGAACCCCGAGGGCCTGCCGATCGAGGTCTTCGACGAGATCCGCAAGGGTGTGGAGACCGACCGGTCGCAGTTCTACCAGGACCTCAGCGCCGCGTTCTACGGCGCCAACCGTGACGGATCGACCGTCACCCAGGGGACACGGGACGAGTTCTGGCTCTGGGGCATGACCGTGGGCATCAAGGGCGCCTACGACTGCGTCAAGGCGTTCTCCGAGACCGACCTGACCGAAGACCTCAAGAAGATCGACGTCCCGACCCTCATCGTGCACGGCGACGACGACCAGATCGTTCCCATCGTGGCCTCGGGCGACAAGTCCTCGAAGCTGGTCAAGGACGCGGTCTACAAGGTGTACCCGGGCGCTCCGCACGGCCTCGCCATGGTGCCCGAGTTCGCCGAGGTGTTCAACGCCGACCTGCTGGAGTTCGCGCGCGGCTGACACCTGTGCCTCCCGACCTGACGGGAGGCCGAGCGGGCCCGCCGGGTCCCGCCGGACACCGCCTCAGGACGGCGGACCGGGGGACCCGGCGGGCCCGTCCCCGTCCGCCGCCTCCCCCGTGTCGGGGAGAGCCTGTTCGGTCCAGATGGCCTTGCCGTCCGGGGTGTAGCGGCTGCCCCAGCGCTCGCACAGCGCGTTGATGAGCTGAAGCCCGCGACCCCCCTCGTCGGTGTCCGTCGCCCGCCGGATGCGGGGCATGGTCAGACTCGCGTCGGACACCTCGCACACCAGCGTTCCGCTGCACAGGAGGCGAAGCCCGATGGGCCCGCTGGCGTGCCGGATGACATTGCCGACGAGCTCGCTGGCCAGCAGTTCCGTCGTCATGACCAGGTCGTCCAGCCGCCATTGGGCGAGCTGCTCCCGTACGTGGCGCCGGGCCTCGCCCGCGGCCTCCGGACCCTCGGGCAGCGCCCACGAAGCCACCTGTCGGTCGGCCACGTGGTGCAGACGCGCGATCATCAGGGCGGCGTCGTCGGCGGTGGGACCGCCCGGCAGCAGCCCCGCGGTCACGGAGTCGCACAGCTCCTCCAGATCGGGACTGGCCGCCTGGCCTGCCAGCAGACCGGCGAGCTGGTCCATGCCCTGGTCGATGTCCCGCTGCGGTGACTCCACGAGCCCGTCGGTGTAGAGGACCAGCAGACTCTCCGCGGGCAGCTCCAGTTCCGTCGTCTCGAACGGCGGGAACGCCGCGCCGAGCGGAGGGTTGACGGCGATCTCGGGGAAGTGGGCGGCGCCGTCCGGGCGGACGACGAGCGGCGGCGGATGGCCGGCCCGCACCATGGTGCACGATCCGTCGGTCGAGTCGTACAGCGCGAACAGACAGGTCGCGTACGAGTGATCGCCGAGGCCGCTCACGATGTCGTTGAGGTGGCCCATGATCTCGTCGGGAGGCAGCTCCAGGGCGGCCAGTGTGTGCAGGGCCGTGCGCAGGCGCCCCATGGTCGCGGCCTCGGACAGACCGTGACCCATCACGTCACCGGCGACCAGGGCCACTTGTCCTGCGGACAGCGGGATCAGGTCGTACCAGTCCCCGCCCACCTCGGAGGTCCCGCCGGCCGGCAGATAGCGTGCCGCCGCAGTCGCCTCGGGAACGGTGGGCAGACCCCTCGGCAGCAGCGCCTGCTGGAGTTCCTCGGAGCGGGTGAGCTCGGCCTCGTACAGCCGTGCCCGCTCCAGCGCGTGCGCCACCAGGGCGCTGATGGTGATGAGAAGCGTGCGTTCCTCGGACGTCAGCCGGTGCTCGGTGTCGAAGGCGATGACGCACACGCCGAAGGTGTGGTCGGACGCGGTCAGGGGCAGGAACGCCCAGGCGTTCTGGCCGTGGGGCGGCCGGCTGCCCGCGCCGGGGAAGTCCTCGGTCCACTCCTCGCGCGACGAATAGAAACGGGGTGCGCCGGTGCGGACCGTCTCCCCGGCGGGGCCGGCGTCCGCGGGTTCGAGCCCGTGCGCGGCGCGCATCGGTTCCGGGAAGGAGCCCGGACCGCCGGCGGACCCGATCCGCACCAGTTCCTCGTCCTCCAGGACGAGGACGAGCAGGGCCTGGGCGCCGAAGGGGGGCAGGACGCGCTGGGCCACGGCCGTGACCACATCGTCGGAGGTGGTCGCCGAGGCGAGCTGTGTGGTCAGCTCCGCCGTCCGGCTCGCCCGCTCGGCGGCGACCTCGACGGCCGCCGCCTGTTCGGCCTCACGGCGGCGGCGGTCGGTGACATCGGTGAAGTACACCGTCAGGCCACCGGGGACGGGGACGATCCGCAGGTCGTAGCAGCGTCCGGTGTCGGCCAGCGTGATGTCGAATCCGGCTGCCGAGGCCTGCCCGGCACCGTCGCGGCACCGCTGTTCCAGCTCGGGCACATGACGCAGGGCGGGCAGCTCCCACAGGCTCTGGCCGAAGAGCTGCTCGTCGGCCGCACCGAGAACGCGCTCCGCCTCCAGGTTGGCGAAGGTGATCCGCCAGTCGTCGTCCACCGACAGGAAGGCGTCGCTCATGTACCGCAGGGCACGGCTGAGGGCGTCGCGGGTGGAGCGCGCGGCGTCGCTCGCCCAGCCCTTGCCGACGATGCGCGCGACCCGGCCCTCGTCGTCGAGCACGACGTGACCGGACGCGCGGGTCCATGAGTAGCCCCCGTCGCCGCGCAGGACCCGGTACTCGGCCTCGAACGGGGCGTGGGTGCGGATGGTGCGTTCGGCCGCGGCCAGGGTGCTCGCGAGGTCGTCGGGGTGCACGACCTTCATCCAGGTCTCGACGCCGGGCACGAACTGTCCGGGCTCGGTCTGGTACACCTTCATGGCCGCCTGGTCCCACAGCAGCTCGCCCGTGCGCACGTCCCACTCCCAGGTGCCGACCGGAGTGGTGTCGAGATCGGTGGGCATAGGGGTGGGCGCCGGCATCTTCTTCAGCCGGTTCGTGGTCCATTCGGCCACCGCGACGAGGAACGCCCGCTGTTCGGGCGCGGGTTCCTCGTTGTCACCGGTGAGACAGGTGATCGCGCCGATGGCACGGCCCTCGTAGGCCAGCGGTACGGCGAACCAGCCGGACCGTGACAGCAGCGGCGCCGTGGGCTCGGCCAGGTCGGCGGGGAGCGCGGCCACCCAGACGGGCCGGCCCGACCGTACGGCCCGTGCGGTCGCCGTGGGTCCGTCCTGGTCGACGATCTCCCACGCGCGGGTGACCGACGACGGCAGTCCGGTGGAGGAAACCAGACGCAGGGCCGACATCGGGCCCCGCAGGTAGACGGCCCCGCCGACGCAGCCCAGCTCCGCGATGGAGTGCTGAAGGGCGAGCCGGAAGACCTCGCTTTCCGTGATGCCGTCGTCAGCGGTGTCGAGTAGGTCCAGCCGCCTGATCACAGACCCAATATAGGGCGCAACGCATTAAATGACATTAAAGCGGTGGTGTGCGGTCGAGGCCTCTCGCGGCCCGGGTCCCGGGTTGCGGGGTGCGGTGGGCGACACCACGCTGGCGAGGACGCCCGCGTGATCGACGGCCCGGGACCGGTCGCCCGATTCCCTCCGGGGCGCGCGGCGGTTCGCGTCCGGGGGCGCTGGACGGGAGGGCCCGACGACAGGAGGACGGTGGCACACAGGTGAACGCCGGAGCGCGTCGTCCCGGCCGACGGCCGGGTGAACCCGGGACGGGCCCGCCCGGCGAGCCGGCCGCGGGCCCCGGCGGGCGCCGGACGCGTCACGTCGCCGGGAACCGCTCCTCGCGCGGGGGCCGGGCGGTCGTACGGGCGCGTGCCGACGCGCGGCGCGGCGCCGAAGGCCGCCAGGGGTACCCGGTGCATCACGGGCTGGGGGTGGCCGCGGCGTACGCCTGGCGGCTGCTCGTCGTCGGAGTCGTCGCCTACGCGGTCTTCGCGCTCCTGGGGAAACTCCAGCTCGTCGCCGTGGCCCTGTTCCTCGCGCTCGTCATCACGGCGGTCCTGCGTCCGCTCGCCGATCTGCTGGCCCGCCGTATGCCGAGAACTCCCGCCGTGATCCTCAGCATCCTCGGCAGCATCCTGGTGGTGCTCGGCGTGATGGCGCTGGTCGGGCGCGTGGTCGCGGGAGAGTCGGGACAGCTGGGCCACGAGTTCGCCGGGGGACTGGGACGGATCGAACGATGGCTGGAGGGCTCACCCTTCCATCTGAGCCACGCGGTCCTGTCGGGTCTCCAGGGCAAGGTGGTCAACTTCGTCTCCGAGCACCGCTCCGTGCTGATCAGCAGCGCCCTCAACGGCGCGGGCCGCGCGGTCGAGTTCGTCACCGGACTGGTGCTCGCGCTGTTCTGCTCCCTGTTCTTCATCCGCTCGGGGGACAAGTTCTGGCGCTGGTTCCAGGAGCTGATGCCGCAGAGCGCGCGGGACCCGTGGGACCGCGGAGGGCGGGCGGCCTGGCGGACCTTCGCCGGGTACACGCGCGGCATCATCATCGTGGCGGGCACGAACGCCGTGCTCGTCGGCATCGCCCTCTACGTGCTCGGCGTCCCGCTCGCGCTGCCCCTCACGCTGCTGGAGTTCTTCGCCGCGTTCATCCCCCTGGTGGGCTCGCCCGTCGCGCTCGGCGTGGCCACGGTCGTCGCGCTGGCCACCCGTGGGCCGGTCGTCGCGATCATCGTGCTCGCCCTGATCGTCGTCATCGGCCAGCTGGAGGGGCACGTCCTGCATCCGCTCGTCCTGAGCTGGGCCGTCCGGCTGCATCCGGTGGTCGTGGCCATCTCCGTCATCGCCGGGAGCATCCTGGCCGGTGTGACCGGTGCCGTCGTGGCGGTTCCGATGGTGTCGGTCGCCTGGTCCGTGATCAGCGAGCTGCGGGCACGCCCCGAGCCGGAGCCCGCCGGGCGTTCACCGGGAACGCGGTCCACCGCGCCCGAACCGGCTCCCGGGTCCACGGGGAAGGCGGGGGCCGGCGAAACGTGACGGCGGGCGTCGCGGCGGCCTCGGTGGCCGCCGGGTGGCGGCGCCGTGTGCCGCGGCGCCCGCCGTCACGTCGTACCCCGTCTCCCTCGGGTGCCGCTGTGACGTCGTACCCCGTCTCCCTCGGGAAGCCGCGACGGCCGCTGCCTCACGAAGCCTCGACGGCCGCCTTGATCCGCTGGCCGAAGGCGTTCGCGTCCTTGCGGGCCGCGCTCAGCGCGAAGCCCACCAGGACCTTGCCGACGCCATGCCCCTCAAGGACGTTGAAGATCCTCACGCGGGTCGTCCCGGGGCCGGTGGACTCCAGGTCGTAGCCGCCCTCCTTGGCCATCACGATGTTCTTCGAGACCTCGGCCCAGCGGATCCGGCCGGACGGCTCGAACTCGGTGATCCGGAACTTCCGGCCCGTCTTCATGCCGGCGTCCTTGACCGTGCTGGTGAAGACGGTTCCGACGGCCGTCGGGCCCTCCGGGGTCTTCGCGATCGACTGCACCCTGGGGCTGAACTTGGGGTCGTTCGTACCGGCGGCGAGGAAGGCGAAGACCTCCTCGATGGGGCGGTTGATCTCGGTTGTCGCCTCGAACTGACCGGACACGGTTCCTCCTGTGCTGCGATCACGGACCGCCCGCTGAGGGCGCGCGGGGCCTGCCCGCGCCCGTTCAGCCTAGAGGTCGCGGGCCCGCCGGGCGCGTCGCACGGGTTCGTTCAGCGGTCGAATCCGTCGGACAGGCGCACGGTGTAGCCGTCCTCCTCCATCAGCACGACGGTGACGCCGAACGGGTTGGGGTGTCGATGTCCATCGGGGTGAAGGCGTAGTCGACGGCGGCCTTGACCGGGGGCGGGAGCTCGCCGTCCGGCCGTGGCGCGGGGGGCTGCGTCCATTCGAGTGCGGCGCCGGAACCGTCCGGGTCCCCGGAGAGGGCCCCTTCGCTGTACGGGAACCGGTGCAGCACATGGCCGTCCTGGGTGGCGCGGACCATGTTCAGACACGGCGAGGGGCCGACGACGGGCAGCTCACAGGCGATGGCGACCTCCCGCGTCTCCCAGGCCAGGACCACCTCGTCCGCGCCGGCCGCCGCGGCGATGTTCGACAGGGCCGCGATGCCGGTGAGCGCGTCCGCCCCGGGCTTCGTCGGGCGGACCCAGACGAGCCCGACCAGCTCGCCCCCTACGAGCGGCATGATGACCGGCCGTGGCGGCGCGCCCTCGCGCACTCCCTTGACGCAGGCGCTCTTCATCGAGCCGACCAGCGTGTCCCACGTGCTCGTGTCCACGGAAGCCCCTTTACCGCTGTTGTCTTCGATCACCGCCGACCCTGTCACGCGGAGCGTCCCCGTGTCAGCGGGACGCCGGGCACACGACTCCTTCGGTGGCCCGGGCAGGCGGGCCCGCCCGCCCCGGAGCCCGCCCGCCCCGGAGCCCGCCTGCCCCGGAGCCCACCTCCCCCAGAGCCACCTCCCCCCCCAGGTCCCATCCCCCTTAGGCTCGATGAGATGGGGCGTGTGGAGATCCTTCAGCTGCTGGTCTCGCCGGTGCACCGATTCGAGGGGCGTCCGGGCGACGGAGCGCCGCCGCTGCCCGACGCGGATCTGGTGACCACGGCCCGGGTGCGCGCCGGACTCGGGGTCGTCGGGGACCGCTACTTCAACCGTCCGGCCCATCGCAACGCGTCCATCACCGTCATGGCCGCCGAACGCTTCCCGTTCGGCCCGCCCGAGCGCGCGGACCTCCGTCCGACCCGGCGCAACGTGCTGCTGCGCGGGGTGGACATCGACTCCTTCGTCGGCGCGACCGTCTCCCTGGACTGCGGCACGGGACCCGTGGTGCTCGCCGTACGCAGCGCGGCCAGGCCCTGCGCGTGGATGGACACCACGCTCGGCCCCGGCGCGCGACGGGCGCTGCGCGACGGTGGGGGAGTGCGCTGCCGCCCGCTGACCGACGGCACGCTCGCGGTCGGACCCGCGGAGTTCGAGGTGGTGGAACCCCCACCGGCCAAGGACCGGCCCCCTAACGCGTGACCCTGACCCGCGAGGGACCGGGGGCGAAGGTCCCCGCCGTATTCAACCGGTTGGTTGACTACGGGGCGAGCCCGTCGTACGGTTATTCAACCGACTGGTTGATTACGTGAGGTGAGAGGTGTCCGAAGACCGGCTGTCCCGGGTGTTCTCGGCCCTGGCCGACCCGACCCGGCGCGACATCGTCGCCAGGCTGGCCTCGGGGGACGCCACGGTCGGCGAACTGGCCGAGCCCTACGACGTGACCGTGCAGGCCGTGTCCAAGCACATCAGGGTGCTGGAGGACGCGGGTCTGGTCAGCCGCAGCAGGGACGCCCAGCGTCGGCCCTGCCATCTCGAAGGCGAGGTGTTCGACCTGATGACGCGATGGATCGAGCGTTACCGCCGCGAGGCGGAGGACCGCTTCCGCAGGCTCGACGTCGTCCTCGAAGAGATGGCCGACGAGTCGGGGGACGGCACCTCGGGGAAGAAGGCGGCATCGTGAGCACGACGGACCGGGGCGACCGGCGCGAGACACGGATCGAGGCCGATCCGGCGCTGCCCACCATCCTGATCACCCGGGAGTTCGACGCCCCCGCGGCGCGCGTGTTCAGGGCGTACACCGATCCGGACCTGGTCGTGAGGTGGCTCGGACCGCGCCGGCTGACCATGCGGATCGACGTGTACGAGGCCCGCACCGGGGGCTCGTACCGCTATACGCACCGCGAGGACGACGGGACGGAGTACGGCTTCCGCGGGGTGTTCCACGAGGTGCGACGCGACGAGCGCATCGTGCAGACCTTCTCCTACGACGGTTTCCCGGACGGCGTCAGCCTGGAGACCACCCTGTTCGAGGACCTCGGGGGCCGGACCCGGGTCACCACCACCTCCCTCATGGCGTCCGTCGAGGCACGCGACTCGATGATCAGAAGCGGTATGGGGCGCGGTGTGCGCGAGGGTCACGAGCGCCTCGACGAACTGCTCGGCGGCGGCCCGAGCGGAAACCCGGACCACGAACCGAGACGGAAGGCCTGAGACCATGACCAGCGCAGCAGACGAGCACCGCACCATCGCCGGGGGCTTCACGGAGCGGGTACGCGGAGTGCGTCCCGAGGACTGGGACCACCCCGCGCCGGTCGAGGGCTGGGTCGCCCGGGACGTGGTGCGTCACCTGGTCGAGTGGTTCCCCGCCTTCCTGAAGGCGGGTGCCGGAGTCGAACTGCCGAAGGGGCCCTCGGTGGACGACGACCCGGTGAAGGCCTGGACCGTGCACAGCGACGGGGTGCAGGCGCTGCTCGACGACCCGGCCACGGCGTCCAGGACGCTGTCGAACCCGCACATCGGCGAGGTGCCCCTCGACCAGGCGGTGGACCGCTTCTACACCGCCGACGTCTTCATGCACACCTGGGACCTGGCACGGGCCAGCGGCCAGGACGAGCGCCTCGACCCCGACAGGTGCGCCCGGATGCTCGACGGCATGCTGCCGCTCGACGACATGCTGCGCGCGAGCGGACAGTACGGGCCTCGGGTGGAGGTCCCGGACACCGCCGACGTACAGACCCGCCTGCTCGGCTTCATCGGCCGCAGGCCCTGAGGCCACGCGGCGGGAGGCTCGCTCCACTCTCGCTCCCGACGGCCCGACTCCCGGACGTCTGCCGGTGGCCGGGCCTGACGACCTGCGGCCCGACTCCCGGACGTCTGCCGATGGCCGGGCCCGACGACCTGCGGCCCGGCCCGGCGGTGCTCCCGGCGGCCCGACTGCCGGGTCTCCCCGCCTCCGGACGTCCGCCTCCGGACGTCCGCCACCCCGGCCGACCGCCTGGCCTGCCGCCTGCCCGGCCGCTGTCTGCGGCCGGGCAGGCACGGGACCCGTAGTCCGGCAGACCGGGTCCGCGGACCCGGCGGGCCCTGCGAGCCACGGGCCCGCCGCCCTCCCGCCCCGTCACCCGTCCGCGCGAGCCGCCGCGGCGCCGGTGGTCGTCGGTCGCGGTCCGGTGTCCGGGGCCGCGGGCGGCGGACCGCTGCCGCCGAATCCCGTCAGCTCCGCCGCCAGGGTCCGCAGCCAGGTGTCGATGTCGACCAGCGCGGGCAGCACGGGGGCCGGGGCGGAGGAGACGACCTCGTGCGGGAGGGGCACCGGCGCCGCCTGGACACCCCCGGGAGGGAAGGCCGCCGCCCGGTCCATCGCCGTCGCGAGCCGGGCCGCCGACTCCCGCGCCCACCTGACCGCGTCGGGCGGTGCGGGACCGTACGCCTGCCGGGGCAGCCAGTGGGACCCGATCACCGCGTGCGAGGCGCAGTTGAGCGCCAGGTGCCAGTCGGGACCGCTGTCGACGGCATCCCTGCCGCCCTCCGTCCGGTACTGCGCGTAGGCGCCCTCGGCGATTCGGAGCCGGTGCCGGGTCAGCCGGAGCGCCTCCTCGGCCGCGCCGTCCCCGGAGGCGGGATCGCCGGGTGCGCGGAAGGCCCCGGACGTCCCGGACGCGCAGACGACGGCGGACGCCGTGACCCGCACCAGTGGTGCCGCCGAACGCAGCACCTCCGCCACTCCGCGCCGAAGCTCGGCGTGGGCCCCGGCCGGCCAGGCGAGCACGCCGCACACCAGCCCGATCGTGCAGCCCGCCAGGACGTCGAGCAGCCGGGTCTCCGCCAGCCGCCAGTCGGCCGGGGCGAGCTGGCTGAAGGCGGCGGCGACGACCAGGGTGAACAGCCCCTGCGCCCAGGCCGGCCCCGCGATCGGCCCCACGGAGAAGGCCACGAACATCGCCGGCACCAGCACGACGGCGTACACCTGGACGGTGCCGCCCGCCCCGAGGATCAGCACGCCGGCGGCCAGTGCTCCCACCAGCGTGCCGATCGCCGCCGAGCGCACCGTCGACCAGGTCGCCCCCGCCGTCGTGCGCCCCAGCGTCAGCACGGCGAGCAGGACCCAGAACCCGTGCGAGAGTTCGAGCGCTCCGGCCACGAGACGGGCCGCGCCCAGCCCCAGCGCCGTGCGTACGGCGTTCTGGAACAGGACCGAGCGCAGCGTGAGGTTGCCGGTCAGGCGCAGGGCCAGGAGCCGGGGCTCGGAGGGCCCCGCGTACCAGAACTGCTCGGGAGGCAGCCCCGCCGCGTCGCGCCGACCGCCGATCGCCACGGCCACCGCGGCCTGCGCGGTCAGGGCCGAGGCCGCCGTGACCAGCAGGTCGGACCGGCATTCCAGCAACCGCTGCGACGCCTTGGCGTCCGTGTCGAGCCCGGCGTCGGAGGGCTGCGCGCGCACGGCGACGAACTCGGCGACCATCTCCTCCAGGGCCTCGGGCCCCGGAACGGCGCGCGCGCCCCGCAGAGCGCCCGCCGTCGCGGTGCAGCCCGCGGCGACACCGCGCAGCAGCGCCTCGGAGGGCGGATCGGCGGCCGTCGCGGAGTCCGGTCGCTCGCTCATCCGGGCCAGCTGGTCCAGAACCCGCCGCGTCGCGGCCCCGGCCTGCGCCAGCCCCCGGTCCGTGCGGCCGGCCCCGGTCGGACGCGAGGCCGGTGGCGCCTGCGACAGCCGCAGCGCCAGCCCCTCCGCGCGCAGGCGCCGGGCCCGCTCGGGATCGTGCCGGTGGCCCTGGGCGAACGCGAGCGCGGAGGCGGCCGCGAGGTCCAGCGCGGAGGCGATCCGCGCGCGGTACGGCGGCACGGACGGGGCGGGCAGGAGCAGCAGCTCGCACAGGACCAGCAGGGCCACACCGGCCAGCAGACCGCCGAGCCGCTGCGGCAGGGTGTCCGGAGCGTACGGCGGGAAGCAGGCGAGGACGTAGAAGAGCAGCAGCCCCGGCACCGCGCCCGCCGCGGCCGGCCCGTAGGCCGAGGCGAAGGAGATGGCGAAGCCGATCACCAGCATCCCCGCGACGGCGGACGCGGTCGTGACGGCGAGCGCGGTGCCGAGGGCCGTCAGCGCCACCGCCACCGGCAGGGCGAACAGGATCGTCCGCGCCCGGTCCCGGCCGCCGCCCGGGATGGGGGAGAGGATGCCGAGCGCGATCGGCGCGAACAGGGCGTAGACGGCGACGACGGGCCGGTCCAGGACGTAGAGGGCCGTGTAGAAGCCCGTGGCGGACGCGACCGTGACCCGTGCGGACTGCCGCGCGGCCCGCACGCGACCGGGGGAGCGGGGCCGCTTCGGCATGGACGTTCCTTCCCCGGCGCCTCCCCGGGCCCGTCCCCGCCGTACGCCCATTGTCGGACGGGACCGGGCCGGGGGCACGGGCAGCGCCTCCGCCGATGCCCGGACCCGCGTTCCGCCGCCTGCCGTTCCCCGGTCCGCGGGCCCGATCCGGTGGCCCGGAGACGGCCCGGTCCGGGCCGCCGGGCTCCGTTGCGTGCGGCCGGGTCTCCGGAGTACCGAAAAGGCGGCAACAAGGCTGTCCCGTAAGGAAGTTGACCGAAACGGGGTCTGCGGGAGGCCGGTCGGCCGCTCGGCCCGCGACACGGTCCGCAAGCGAGTGGTCACCCGGCGGCCGAGAGTGTGCCGTCTGATCAGGGGTTTCGCTACCCAGGAGCCGGGTGAGCGCATAACATCCGGACGGGAAGTCACCTGGAAGGCACACCGGGGCAACCCGCTGGGACCCGGGCCGCGCCCCCGACCACCCGTCACATCACCGCCCGCTCAACCGTTCAGCCCGCACGAAGGAACCATCAGTGAGCGAATCCGGATCCTCCGGAAGAGTCCAGCCGGCTCAGGCCGGCGATCCCTCCCGAATAGGTCCGTACCGTATCGTCGGTCGTCTCGGCGCCGGAGGCATGGGCACCGTCCATGCCGGAGTCGCCTCCGACGGAACACGTGTGGCGGTGAAGGTGATTCACCCCTCGCAGGCCCAAGAACCCGAATTCAGGGCGCGTTTCAGGCGCGAAGTGGACATGTCCTCACGTGTCACCGGCCCGTACCTGATCCCCCTGCTCGCCTCCGACGCGAGCGCCGCGACCCCGTGGCTCGCCACCGAGTACGTCGCGGGCCCCACGCTGAACCAGCAGGTGCTCACCCACGGACGTGTCACCGGACCCAGTCTGTACGCCTTCGCCGCCGCCACCGCCCAGGCGTTGGCCGCCGTGCACGCGGCCGGCGTGGTCCACCGCGACGTGAAACCGCAGAACGTCATCCTCACGTCCTCCGGCCCCCGCGTCCTGGACTTCGGCATCGCGCACGCCGACGACGACACCAGAGTCACCAGCCCCGGGGCCACGACCGGCACCCCGGGCTGGATCAGCCCCGAGCAGTACCGCACGGGGGCCACGGGACCCGAGGGCGACATGTTCGCCTGGGGCGCGCTCGTGGCCTACGCGGCCACCGGGAGACCGCCGTTCGGGACCGGCGCGCCCGACGCCGTCGCCTTCCGCGTGATGTCGGGCGAACCCGACCTGGACGGGCTTCCCCGGCCCCTGCGCGAGATCGTGCTCAGGGCCCTGGCCAAGGAACCGGGGGACCGCCCCACGGCCGCGGACGCCGGCGAGGAGTGCTACGAACTCCTGGCCGCGCAGCTCATCCAGGCGATGCACGCGGACACGTTGTTCACACGGGCGGAAGACATGATCACCGCGGTGTGGGACATCCCGCCCGTGGACGATCCGGCGTGGCCGCGTCCCGTGCGGCGCGCTCGACGACCATGGGCGGGCATGGTCGTCGTCGCGGCGGCGGTGATCGGCGGACTGGCCGGCGGAGTGGTGGCGCTGATGCCCGGCAAGCAGGAGAGCGGTCGTCACGGGACCTCGAACGCGTCCTCCGTTCCCGCTTCCTCCTCTGCCGTCCCGTCGGCGCCCGCCTCCTCGGCCTCCGCTTCGTCCTCGGCCGCCGTCCCCCTGCCGCGGTCCTCCGCCACGGGCGCCGGCGCCTCGGCGAGCACCGCGGCGAGCACGTCGGCCGAGCCGAAGCGGGCCAGGGGCGAGCGCCCGGCGAGCGTGGAGAACTGGGCCGAGGCGCGGCCGGCACGAGGCCGGGGCGAGCACGACGTCGCGCGGGCCGTCCTGCGCGACCAGGGCGCCCTCGTCCGTCAGCTCGGCGACGGCATCGACCTCGACCCGGGGGCCGTGACATTCCACTCCCCGCGTGGGGAGGTCTACCTCTCCTACCGGCTCTCCTCCGACGAGCCGGGAACGATGTACGCGGAGACGGAGGCCGCCGGGCTGATGTGCAGGACCCTGCGCGAGGTCGTCCTGCGGCTCCACCCGGAACTGCCGTACCGCGCCTTCGTCATGGTGAAGGAGTCGACGGACCACGACCCGCAGGTGACCTGGGACGACGACTTCCTCACCGACGCGCGGTGCGCGTCGGACGACGACGTCGACCTCGGCACGGTCGCCGCGGGGACGGTGTGGGAGCCGGACGGCCGGGGCCTCGGCCAGGCCATGGTTCCCAGCAGCGACAGCGCCGAGATCGACGTCGCCGACCGCGCCACCAGGAAGATCATCGAGCGCACCAACGCGATGCGCGCGCAGCTCGGCACCGACCGCGCTCTCGGCAACGCGGAACTCAAGATGGGCTTCGATCCGGCGCATTCGGCGCTGTACGTGTGGTCGGACTACGGGTCGTGGAACCAGCGGCAGGCCGCGGCCTGGGCGGACATGGCGGCCGGTGAGACATGCCGGGCCCTGATGCGGCAGCGGGCCGGCGCCGGGGACGCGTGGCCGTACTCCCGCTACGCCGTGGCGGAGCGGGGCGGTTCCGGCTATCTGATGCTCCGTTGGGGCACGGCCGCGACACTCGCCGACTGCCCGGTCTGAACCCCCGCCCTTCGAGGGTCACCCGCGCACTTCCAGGGGCACTCGCGCCCGGACGGGCTTGACCTTAGACCTGGTCGAGGCATTGACCCTGGACCTGGTCGAGGCCGCAGGGTCTCGGGTGTGGAGAGCGGGATGCGCGCTATCGGCGAGATGGCCCGCGACCGGCTCGTCCTGGAGCTCGGCGCGCCCACCACGCCCATCGCGATCCGGCGGCCCGACGACGAGCACACGTTCTCCCTGCTGATGCCGGTGCGTCTGGAGAACTGAGCGGAGACCTCGCGGACGGCCGCGACACGCCCTCCGGTCCCGGATCGGACCGGAGGGGCGTTACTCACTTTCGAGTGACCCGCGGATGACGTGCGCTGACGCGAGAGATGGCCGGATTCGACCTAAATACTGTGGGCGTAAGGGAGTTGGGCGGGACAGTCCATCACTTTTCAGCTTTCCGTAGTTAAAGGCCATATACAGACGCCTGTAACTGATATGTCCGTAATTGGTAACAGCGGTCTGGTGTCGCCCGTCCTGGGCGGGGATGTGCAGCAAGTTATGAGTCCTCGGCCACCGGGCCGGGACTCGCACAGGGTCGCACCGTGCGGGTTCCCCGTAAGGGGTGCCCGCACGGGGTGTGCCGGCTCTCGAACCTTGAGGAGCTTTCATGTCCCTTTCCACCTCTGTCACTGCCCGCCGGGTGGCGGCCGCGGCCATCGCGGCAGGCGCTCTGGTCGGTTCGGCTTCCGTGTCGGCCTCGGCCGCGGAGCCGCGCTTCGAGCGCTCCCACGTCGAGATCAGCCGGGTTCAGGCCGACGCTCCGGGCTTTGACGACCGCTCCGCTCGTTCGCTGAACGCGGAGTGGGTGGAAATCAGCAACGCGGGGCGTCACGGTGTGAACCTGAACGGCTGGACGCTGTCGGACCGGGAGGGCAACCGCTACACCTTCGACGACTACCGCCTCGCAGCCCGCTCCACCGTCCGTATCCACACCGGCTTCGGCCGTGACACCAGCCGTGACCTGTACCAGGACCGCCGCAACGAGGTGTGGGACAACCACTCCGACGTCGCCACGCTGCGCACCGAGCGCGGCCGCTTCGTGGACAGCGTCTCCTGGGGCCGGCACCACGACCGCGACCACGGCCGTGACGACCGCTGGGGCCACGACCACGACGACCGCTGGGGCCACGACCACGACGGCCGCTGGGGCCACGACCGTGATGGTCGCTGGGGCCACGGCCGTGACGACCACCGCGACCACCGCGGGCCCGGCCGTGACGACCACCGTGACCACCGGGGTCACGGGGACGACCGTGGACGCGGGGACGACCGCGACCACGGCCGTGACGACCACCGCGGCCCCGGCGACCACCGTGGCGGCGACCACCGCGGCGGCGACAACCGCGATCGCGGACAGGGCCAGCACGGTCAGCAGGGTCAGCAGGGCCAGCAGGGTCAGCAGGGCCAGGGCCAGCAGGGTCAGCAGGGTCAGCAGGGTCAGCAGGGCCAGGGCCAGCAGGGCCAGGGCCAGCACGGTCAGCAGGGCCAGGGACACGGCCAGGGTCACTGAACAGCGGCCCAAGGCGCATCCGCTCGGGGTGTCCCAGGGGTGACGTCCGGTCAGGACATGGAGATGACCGGCTGTAGTTCCGGGCCCGCACGGACCCGATGAGGCACGACTCCGCACGACGGCGACGCCGCAGAAAGACCCGCACCGACCGGTGCGGGTCTTCTGTTTCCGGGTACGAAAGCGGCCTCCCCTGCCCTCACAGCACCCGGCGCCTGCGCCCCAGCCAGGTCTGCGCGATCACCACGACGGCCAGGAACGCGCCGCTGACCACCTGTTGGTAGGCGGAGTCCAGGGAGCCGATCTGGTTGATGACGTTCTGGATGACCTTCAGGAGCAGCACCCCGACAAGTGAGCCGCTGATGAAACCGAACCCGCCGGTGAGCAGGGTGCCGCCGATGACGACCGCGGAGATCGCGTCCAGTTCCATGCCCGAGCCGAGGATCGTGACACCCGAGGCGAGCCAGGCCGCGTTGAGCGCTCCGGCGAGTCCCGCGCACAGCCCGGAGAGCGTGTAGACGGAGATCTTCGTACGGGCCACGGGGGCGCCCATCAGAGCCGCCGCGTCCTCGTTGCCGCCGACCGCGTACACGTACTGCCCGAACCGGGTGCGCCGCAGGACCACCGCGCCGAGCACGAACAGCGCCACGGTGATCCACACGGGCACTCCGACGCCGAGCAGCGCGCCCTGCCCGAGCTTCGCGAAGAACGACCCCTTGCCCACGAGATACGTCCGGGAGCCCTCGTCGGTGATCGAGAGCAGCAGGCCCCGGGCGCCCAGCATCGAGGCCAGCGTGACGATGAACGGGGCGAGACGGGAACGCGCGATCAGCAGTCCGTTGACGAAGCCGATCAGTCCGCAAACGGCCAGGGGCAGGAGCAGCGCGGCGACCACCCCGTACTGCGACGCCCAGGCGGCGAGCACGCCGCCGAGCGCGAAGAGCGAGCCCACCGACAGATCGATGCCACCCGTGACGATGACGAAGGTCATGCCGAGCGCGACCACGGCGAGGAACGCCGAGGAGAGCGCCATGTTCTCCAGGTTGTCGCCGGTCAGGAAGGTGTCGAAGCCGATGGACGCCGCGGTCATCGCCACGATCAGCGTGACCAGCGCGCCGTGCTGCTGGGCGAGGGCGCTGAGCCGTTCGGAGCGGCCCGCGCCGGCCGGCTCGTCCTCGGCCGTGCTCTTGGCGTGCACCGGGGTGTCCACGTCGGTCTTCATCGCTTTCCTCGTTCCCGGGCCGCGTAGACGGCGAGGACGATCACCACGGCCTGGGCGATCTGGGTCCACGACGGCGGCAGAT
Source organism: Streptomyces sp. f51 (assembly GCF_037940415.1). Lineage (NCBI taxonomy): Bacteria > Bacillati > Actinomycetota > Actinomycetes > Kitasatosporales > Streptomycetaceae > Streptomyces > Streptomyces sp. f51. The sequence continues at coordinate 7,123,059 of NZ_CP149798.1, forward strand.
CGTGCTTGATGAGCGTGGTGGTGAGCAGCTGGATGAGTACGGCTCCGGCGACCGTGCCGCCGATCCGGATACGGCCGCCGCTCAGCGGTGTGCCGCCGACGACGACCGCGGTGATGGCGGACAGTTCCATCAGGTTGCCGAGCGAGGACGGGTCGCTCGCGGTGAGCCGGGCGGTGGCGAGCACGCCCGCGACGGCCGCGAGGACGCCCGAGCAGACGTACACGAGGATGAGGACACGCCGTACCGGAAGTCCGGCGAGCCGGGCCGCGGGCCGGCTGTCGCCGATGGCGAGCAGACTGCGGCCGAAGGTCGTGCGGCGTACGACGAAGCCGACGAGCAGGGCGAGGGCCGCCGCGATCAGCACGACATAGGGGACGCCCAGGACGTCGCCGGAGCCCAGGTCGGCCATGGCCGGGTCGTGCACGTCCTTGAGCTGGGGGAGCAGCACCAGGGCCAGCCCGCGCCCGGCGACCATCAGGGCGAGTGTCGCGACGATCGGCTGGACGCCGACGAACGCGATGAGCGTTCCGTTCGCCACGCCGACCACGGCACCGCCCACGAGCGCGATCAGGATCGCGATTCCGGGCCCGTAGCCGAGATAGAGGGACAGGAGCGAGGTGGACAGGGCCATCACGGAGCCCACCGCGAGGTCGACGCCCTCGCTGCCGATCGCCAGCGCCATGCCGAGCGCCACGATCAGGACGGGGGCGACCTGGACCGCCTGGGTGCGGAAGTTCTCGGTGGACAGGAAGTGGGGGGTGAACAGGGTGTTCACCAGCAGCAGGACCACGACGCCCAGATAGACGCCGTACTCCTGGAGCAGGGACAGCAGACGGTCGCGGTCGGCGGTCACCCGGCCGAGCGTCAGGTCAGTCATCGTGGCCTCCCGGGCCGGTGCCCGCACCGCCGGCCGCGGCCGTGACGGTGGGGGAGGCGGGTGCGGTGGCGATGGCGCGCATCAGCCGGTCCTCGGTGACGGCGTCCCCGGTCAGCTCCTCCACGACCGCGCCGTCCTTGAGGACGATCACGCGGTCGCTGCCCTCGACGAGTTCCTCGGGGTCGGAGGAGATGAGCAGGACGCCGAGACCGTCCTCGGCCAGTTCGTCGATCAGTTTCTGCACCTCCGCCTTGGCGCCGACGTCGATGCCGCGGGTCGGCTCGTCGAGGAGCAGGACCTTGGGCTGCATGGCGAGCCAGCGGGCCAGCAGCACCTTCTGCTGGTTGCCGCCGGACAGTTCACCCACTTTCTGGTGCGGGCTCGCCGCCTTGATCCGCAGGCGCTTCATGAACGTGTCGACGATCCGGTCGATACGTGCCTCGTCGACCAGACCGAAGCGCGAGAGTCCGGGCAGCGCGGCGAGCGCGATGTTCTCCCGGACCGAGAGCCCCGGCACGATCCCCTCGGCCTTGCGGTCCTCGGGGAGCAGACTGATGCCGGCCCGGATCGCGGCGGGCGTCGAGCCGGTGCGTACGCGCACACCCGCCACCACGACCCGCCCGGAGTCGACGGGCAGGGCGCCCGCGATGGCCTTCGCGGTCTCGGTGCGCCCCGATCCGAGCAGCCCGCCCAGCCCCACCACCTCACCGGGCCGCAGGGAGACGGACACCCCGTGCAACTGGTGACGTATCGTCAAATCCTGTGCTTCCAGGACGGGTTCGGTCTCGGTGTCGTGACCGCCCGTGAACTTGGTCAGCCCCTCCTGCCGCACGTCCGCGATCTCCCGTCCCAGCATCAGCGCCACGAGCCTGAGCCGGTCGAGTTCGGCGATGCGCCCGGTGTGCACGACCCTGCCGTCGCGCAGCACGGTGACCGCGTCGCAGATCTCGTACAGCTCGTCGAGCCGGTGGCTGACGTAGATCACCGCGATGCCCCGCTCGCGCAGCATGCGGATCACCCCGAACAGGGTCCGCACCTCTCGGGGTTCGAGCGAGGAGGTCGGTTCGTCCATGACGACCACGCGGGCGTCGACCGAGACGGCGCGGGCGAGCGCCACCATCTGCTGGGCGCCGACGCCCAGTTCACGCAGTGGCCGGCGGACGTCGACGTGGAGTCCGAGGTCGCGCAGCGCCTCCTCGGCCTGCCGGTGCATGCTCCGGAAGTCGATCAGGCCGAGGCGGCCGCGGGGTTCGCGGCCGAGGAAGAGGTTGCGGGCCACGCTCATCAGCGGGACCAGGTTGACCTCTTGGTAGATGGTGGAGATTCCCGCGTGCTGCGCCTGGAGCGGGGTGGCGAAGCGGACCGGGGCGCCGTCGTACGTGACCTCGCCCTCGTCGGGCCGGTAGACGCCGGTGAGCACCTTGATCAGGGTCGACTTGCCCGCGCCGTTCTCCCCGATGAGCGCGTGCACCTCCCCGGCGCGGGCCGTGAAGTCCACCGAGGACAGGGCCTTCACGCCGGGGAAGGTCTTCGACAGGCCGGTCACTGACAACATGTCAGAAGGCCTTGCCCAGGTCGGCCTTGGCGTTGCCCTTGGTGTACGCGCTGTCCTGGATGACGATGTCCTGGGAGACCTTCTCGCCCTTGGTGAAGGTGTCCAGGGTCTGGAAGGCGAGCGGCCCGAAGCGCGGGTTGGACTCGATCACGCCGTCGATCCAGCCGTCGACGATGCCCTGGACGGCGTTGCGGGTGCCGTCGATCGTCACGATCTTCACCGCGCCGGGCTTCTTGCCGGCCCCCTTGAGGGCGTTGACCGCGCCGAGGCCCATCTCGTCGTTCTCGGCGTAGATCCCGGTGATGCCGGGCTTGGACTGGATGAGGTTCTCGGTGACCGACTGGCCCTTCTCCCGGGCGAAGTCGCCGGTCTGCTTGAAGACGATCTTGAGGCCCGGGGCCTTCTCCTTGATCCGGTCCTCGAAGCCCTTGGTGCGTTCGGTGGTCACGTTGTTGCCCGCGGCGCCGAGCAGAATGGCGATCTCGCCCTTGCCGCCGGTCGATTCGATCATCTGGTCCGCGGCCCGCTTGCCCTGCTCCACGAAGTCGGAGCCGATGAAGCTCACATAGTCCTTGCACGCGGTGGCGTTGATCTTGCGGTCGATGGTGATGATCGGGATGTGCTTGGCGGACGCCGAGCGCAGGACCGGCTCCCAGCCGTCGGAGTTGAGCGGCGCGATCACCAGGAGGTCGGCACCCTTGGCGATGAGGTCCTGGACGTCGCTGATCTGCTTGGAGAACTGCGACTGGGCGTTGGCCGTCAGCAGTTTCACGCCCTCCTTGGCCGCCTCGGCCTTGATCGACGCGGTCTCGGCGATCCGGAAGGGGTTGGCCTCCTTCTCGGACTGCGAGAAGCCGACGGTGGCCGACTTCAGGTCGATCTTCTTGGCGCCGTACGCGTCGATGGCGCAGGTCGGGCCCGAGCCCGTGGACGGTGAGGCGACGACCTGGCCCTGGTCGCTCGCCCCGGCGGAGCTCTTGTCCTTGCCTGCGGTGTCGTCCTCGGACTTCGCGCATCCGGAGACGAGCGCGAGGCTCGTGACGAGGCCGGTGGCGAGGAGGGTCCTGGCGGAGATGCGATGACGTGGTGCGAGCGGCTTCATGGAGTCCCCAAACGGCGCGGCCCCGGCGCTGAGAGCGCTCCCGGGGATGATCGGCTCTTGCGGTCAACTCGGTGTACTCGTCGTTCCGGGGAGGTTTTTACATCGTTGAAAGAGACCTGTAAAGCCCTCCGTCCGAAAACCCGTCAGCGCCGCCCGAGCGTGCTCTCGCGCTCGACGAGCCGGAAATCGGCGGTCAGTTCACGCCCTCCCGGCTCGGTCCTGCCCGAGAGACTGCGCAGCAGGGAGGCCACCGCCATCCGCGCGATGGCCTGCTTGTCCGGCGAGATCGTCGTCAGGGTGACCGCCCCGAACCGGCCCTCCTCGATGTCGTCGAAGCCCACCACCGCCACGTCCCACGGCACCCGCAGACCCCGCTCGTGCAGCACCCGCATCGCACCGATCGCGACCAGGTCGTTGTACGCGAAGACGGCGTCGGGGCGCACCCCGGAGTCGAGCAGCCTGGCCATCGCGCGGGCCCCCTCGTCGCGGTCCCAGCCGCCCACCGGGACCACGAGTTCGTCGGGTGCCGCCACCCCGGCCTCCGTCAACTCCTCGCGCCATCCGGCCAGTCGCAGATGTGCCGGCCGGTTGGCCGAATCCGTACGGGCCCCCAGGTAGGCGATCCGCGAGCGTCCCCGGCTCAGCAGATGGCGTACCGCACTGCGCGCGGCAGAGACGTTGTCGATCGCGATGTGGTCGTAGGGAAGTTCGTACTCGCGCTCGCCGAGCAGCACGAGCGGCACGTCGTCGGTGCGCGAGCGCAGGTCCTCGTCCTCGAGCTCCAGCGGGCTGAGGATGAGACCGTCGATGACGTTGGCCCGGAACCCCTGGCTGACCAGCACCTCCTGCTCGCGGTCGCCGCGGGTGTGGTCGAGCAGCACGGTGAACTCGTGCTCGGCGGCCGCGTCGATGACCGCGCCCGCCAGCTCCGCGAAGTACGGGTTGCCGAGCTCGGGGACGGCGAGGGCGATGATGCCCGTGCGTCCTTTGCGCAGATGGCGTGCCGTGAGGTTCGGCCGGTAGCCCAGCTCGTCGATGGCCTCCTGGACCCGGGCCCGCATGGCCGGGGTGACGTGCGGATAGTTGTTCACGACGTTCGAAACCGTCTTGATCGAGACGCCGGCGTGTTCCGCGACGTCCTTCAGGCTGACCCGCAAGGGATCTCCTCTTCATCGATGTGCGCCGCTGTCACCTGGGCGTTTGTCATGACCCTGGACAGAGGCCGGGACCCGTGCTGTGATGCCAACTCCCGCTACTTCCAACGTTGTACAGACTGAAGCAACGAGCCGCCACCCTTCCTCAGCCAAGGAGGATCCGTGCGCATCAGAACACTCCGCCCCCGACTGACACTCCTGGTAGCCGCGTTACTCGCACTGACGGGGCTCACCGCGGCCCCGACCGCCACGGCCGCCGACACCCCCGTCGAAGTCCACGGCCTGAAGGGCGAGTACTACACCCAGTCCGCCCCCGGCGCCTTCGACTTCCACGAGCTCAAAGCCACCGGATTGGACACCAATCTCGACTTCGACAACCTGGAGCCCCGGCTCGCCTTCGCCACCCCACAGTCGGACGACGTCAACGTCCGCTGGACCGGCCGGATCGTCCCCGAGAAGACCGGCCCCCACACGTTCTCGATCATCGGGGACAACGGCTTCAGGCTGTGGATCGACGGACACCTCGCCATCGACCACTGGGTCGACGACTGGGACCGCGAACAGACCTCCCAGCCCATCGACCTGACCGCCGGACAGTCCTACGACATCAAGGTCGAGTACTTCGAGCACTTCGGCGGCTCCAACCTCCATCTGCGCTGGACCCCGCCCGGCGGCACCAAGACCGCCGTCCCGCAGTCGGCACTCCGGCTGCCCGACGGATACGCCTACGACGGGGCCGTCGCCACCACGGTCCAGGCCGACGGCCGCAGCCTGCGCCTCGACTTCGCCCAGCCGCTCAGCGCACCCCCCGCAGGTCTCACCGACCACGTCGAAGCCGTCATCGGCGGCGCCAAGTGGCCCCTGTCCACGGCCACGTTGGACCCCGCGGACCCCAAGTCCCTGATCGTCGGCCTGAAGGAACCCGTCGTCGGCAACAAGTCCGGCAGCGCCAGAGGCGCCGCCGACCTGCGCTACGACGGAAAGGGCGGCCTCTCCGGAACGAACGGCAACGTTGTCAACGCCTTCTGGAGCAGCGGCCCCAACCGCTCCACCCACGAGCTGCGGACGAAGTGGGCCGACCAGGTCGAGGCCGGCAAGGCCCGCACCGAGTACCCGAGGCCCCAGCTCACCCGGACCGACTGGCGTGACCTGAACGGCTCCTGGCAGTTCGCCCCCGCCAAGGCGGGCGAACAGCCGCCGGTCGGCAGGAAGCTCGCCGAGAAGATCCGCGTGCCCTACCCGGTGGAGTCCCAGCTCTCCGGCATCGAGCGCCACGAGGACCGCATGTGGTACCGGCGCACCTTCACCGTCCCCCGGGACTGGAAGGTCGGCTCGGGCAAGCACCTCCAGCTCAACTTCGGCGCCGTCGACTGGCGGGCCGAGGTCTACGTCAACGGCACCAAGGTCGCCGAACACCAGGGCGGCTACGACAAGTTCGGCGCCGACATCACCGCCGCGCTCAAGCCCGGCCGCACCCAGGAACTCATCGTCGGCGTCTACGACCCGACCGACGCGCAGGGCGGCGAGAACCCGCCGGTCGGCAAGCAGCGCCTCGACCCCAGCGGCATCTGGTACACCCCGTCCTCCGGCATCTGGCAGACGGTCTGGATGGAGCCCGTGGCCGCCGACCACGTCGACTCGCTCAAGCTGACGCCCGACGTCAAGAACAGCCGGCTCACCGTGGAGCCGAAGGGCGTGCGGGACGGAGTGCCGGTCACCGCGACCGCGTACGCCGGACACCGCAAGGTCGCCACCGTGAAGGGCCGCACCGGGCAGCCCCTCGTCCTGCGGATCAGGAACCCGCACCTGTGGTCACCCGACGACCCCTTCCTCTACGACCTCAAGGTGACCGTCGGCGCCGACCGCGTCGGCAGCTACTTCGGCATGCGCTCCATCGCCGTGGAGCAGGTGAACGGAACCCCGCGCACCGTCCTCAACGGCAAACCCGTCTTCATGATGGCCACCCTCGACCAGGGCTTCTGGCCCGACGGCCTCTACACCGCGCCCACCGACGACGCCCTCGCCTACGACCTGAAGATGCACAAGCAGATGGGCTTCAACGCCGTCCGCAAACACATCAAGGTCGAACCCGACCGCTGGTTCTACTGGGCCGACCGGCTCGGCCTGATGGTCTGGCAGGACATGCCCGCCATGACCGCGGGAGTCGACCCGAGCGCCGCGTCCCGCGCCGAGTACGAGCGCGAGATGAAGCAGGTCATCGACGAACACATCAGCAGCCCCTCGGTCGTCATGTGGGTGACCTTCAACGAGGGCTGGGGCCAGTACGACGAGGCCCGCGTCGCCGACCAGGCAAAGACCTGGGACCCGACCCGCCTGATCAACTCCATGTCCGGCATCAACCTCGGCGTGGACGGCGGCACCGGCGACATCATCGACGAACACGGCTACCCGAGCCCCGCGCTGCCACCGAACCCGGACGGGAAACGGGCCCTGGTCAGCGGCGAGTACGGCGGCCTCGGCCTCGCGGTCCCCGGACACGCCTGGTCCGTGCAGCAGTCCTACGTGGACGTCGACCCCTCGGCGTACACCGACGACTATCTCGCCCGCCTCGCCGAGGTCCACAAGCTCGCCTGCAAGGGCGGCAACGGAGCCGTCTACACCCAGATCTCGGACGTGGAAGGAGAACTGAACGGCCTGATCACCTACGACCGCAAGGTGGTCAAACCCGACGTGGCCCGGCTGAAGGCCGCCCACGACGCGCTGATCCACGACGCGTCGCAGGCGACACCGGCCAACTGCTCCTGACGGCCATGCGCCCGGAACACGCCTCCCCGCCGTTCCGCGCGCCTCTCGACGCGGCTCCCTGACGGGCCGCCCGCGCGGTCCGCCCTCCCGCGAAGGACGGCGGACCGCGCCCGGCCTCGCCGTTCACGGCCCTGTCCGGCGGCACGTCGGGCCGAATCGCGGCGGCCCTCGACGTTAGTGTCGGCGGCATGGACGGTGATCTCCGAAGCTGGCGTGCGTGTCTGCTCAGCGGGGCGGTGTTCGCCGTCTGCATGGCCGGCACCACCCTGCCGACCCCTCTCTACGGCCTCTACCAGCAGAAGTTCGGCTTCTCCGAGCTCACCGTCACCATCGTGTACGCCGTGTACGCCTTCGGGGTCATGGGCGTACTGCTGCTCGCGGGCAACGCGTCCGACACGGTGGGCCGGCGCCCGGTGCTCCTGTGGGGCCTCGGCTTCGCGGCGGCGAGCGCGGTCTGCTTCCTGGCAGCCACGGGGCTTGGCTGGCTGTACGTGGGGCGGCTGATGTCGGGCCTGTCCGCGGGCCTGTTCACCGGAGCCGCCACCGCCTACGTGATGGAACTGGCCCCGCCGGGCGGCGCCACGCGGGCCACCTTCATCGCGACGGCCGCCAACATGGGCGGACTCGGCTGCGGACCGCTGCTCGCGGGGATCCTCGCCCAGTACGCCCCCTGGCCGCTGTACCTGCCCTTCGCCGTCCATCTGGCCCTGGTGGCACTCTCGGCCGTCGTCGTGCTGCGGCTTCCCGAGACCGTAGGGGAGCGGAAGCCGCTGAGCACCGTACGACCCCAACGGCCGGGCCTGCCCGCACAGGTGCGGCCGGTGTTCACGCCACCCGCGATCGCCGCGTTCGTGGGCTTCGCCCTGTTCGGGGTGTTCACCTCGGTCAGCCCCGCCTTCCTCGCCGAGTCCCTGGACGTGACCAACCACGCGGTCAGCGGACTGGTCGTCGCCCTCGCCTTCTTCGCCTCGACGGCAGGACAGCTCGCCGTCGGCCGGGTCGGCGCGGGACGGTCCCTGCCCCTGGGCTGCGCCGCACTCCTCGCCGGCCTCGCCCTGCTCGCGGGCGCGCTCCACTGGGACCTGATGGTCCTGGTGGTGCTGAGCGCGATCGTCGGCGGAGCCGGTCAGGGCCTGGCCTTCCGCGGGGCGCTGACGACCGTCGCGCAGGCCTCGCCCGAACACCAGCGGGCGGCGGTGATCTCCACCCTGTTCGTGGTCGCGTACGCGGGCATCTCGGTCCCGGTGATCGGGGTGGGCGTCCTGGTGGGCCCGATCGGCCTGGAGGGTGCCGGGCTGGTGTTCATCGCGTGCATGGCCGTCCTGGCGTCGGTCGCGGGGGTCTACCTCCTACGACAGCGGACTCCGGCGGAGGTTTAAGTCACGTGCCGACCGTGCATCGCGCGCATAGGGTGTCGGCATGTCACTGGGCCACACGCTCCTCCTGTCCGGTCGCGCGATCCGGCTCACCGACCTGCGCATGTCGTCGACCTACGCGGGGATGCTGGAGGGCTACCCGTGCAAGCGGGTCAACGACCTGAGAGTCAGCAGGTTCCAGCGGTATGCCGAGCACACGTCCACCCCCACGCCGGTCCATTTCGTTCCGCCCTCGCGCGAGTACCCGGACGCGACCGCGGGCGCCTTCGGTCCCGTCGAGGTGCTGCCTCCCGTGTTCTGCGTCGGCTCCTTCGAATCCGCCCCGCTCGACGGGTCGATGGACGGTTCCGCCCTCGTCGTCGCCTGGTTCCAGCACGCACCGGAGATACCGGCGGGCGAGAACGCCGCCCCTGCCCTTCGCGGCATCGACTGGGAGGGGCTGGCACAGGACTTCGAGCTGTAGCGACGGCTGCCGATCGCGACAACTCCGTTGCCCCTGCCTCCTCTTCGGCGACAACGGCTCGCCCTAGTACGGCCTGCCCCGGAACAGGGTGCCGGCGTGGTGGCGCGCTCGGTCGCCCCGTTCGTGGGCCGCTTCGGAACGGTCCGCGGGGGCCGACAGACCGGCCAGGATCCGGAGGGCAGCCAGGCCGTCCAGTACCTCGTCACGGTGCTCGGCGGCCTTCATCCAGGCCGGCAGCCGGGCGAACATCGCCCTCGTCGGGGAGGCACGACGCTCGCGCAGCCGCGCGCCCACGAAGGCGGCGAGGGCATCGACGTGCTCCACGTCGTAGGCCCACAGAATCCGTCCCGCACACCGGGTCTGGAGCCACAGGGGACGCCGGAAGAACGGGTCCTCGGTGCCGCCGGGCACCGCGCCGACCAAGGCGCCGCCCCGCTGCTCGGCCGTCCGGTCGGCGACCGTGCCGCAGCCTTCGCAGACGAGCCTGCGGGGCTGGAAGAGCAGCTCGGTGAAGTACTTCGGCGCCTCGACGCCGGGCCGGGGGACGACCAGGGCACGGCCCCCGCACTTCGGGCAGACCACGAGCATCCGTCCGGTGAACCGGGCGAGCGGTGTGCCGTCGTCGCGATGACGGACGGGGACGGGGTGCGACGGCTCGGAGGTCATGACCGACACCCTGTCAGGCCCGCCCCGCGCCGGCGACCGCGCTACGGCGCGCAAGCCGTACGGGACCGGTCCCGTACGGAGGGAGGGACGATCGGAGTTCCGGTCGGTCCGGGCCCTGAACGCCTGCCGTGGCACAGGGAAGTTGCCGATTTCACGGCGCACGCGCGACTCATTATGATCTTGGCCATGTCTGTGCAGAACTCGAACTCCGACAGAGCCCTGTCGCGCAAGCAGCGCCTTCAGGAGAAGCAGCGCCGTCAGTTGGCGGTGGTCGACACCGTGGACAAGGCCGAGGCCAAGGTCCGCAAGGCCGAGGTCGAGGTCGCCATGGCCGTCGCCGAGGCGGTGCAGGTGTTCGGCGGTGTCCAGGAGGCGTCCGAAGGCCTCGACATGCCGATCCAGACGGTCCAGCGCTTCCTCGGCATGGCCAAGGACGAGGCGGCGGCCGCAGCGAACGTGGTCGAGTCCGCGGGCGTTTCCTGATTGTCTCCGTCGTAGCCGGCTTCGGGAGGACCCAAGGCCGGCTTCGGTGTGCACGGGGGCAACTCCCGCCCCCTGAAGGGCTGCTCGCTCTGAAGGAGCCCGATCCCGGCCGATGGGACGCCTCAACTCACGCCATACGAGCGTGAGTACCGGGTGAGGGGTCGAACCCGACCGTCACCTCAAGGGGATGGGGTGCCCTCGGCCGTCCGCGCCGAGGCCGGCGCACCCTCCCGGATCTCGTGCAGCGCCTCGTCGAACATGCCGCGGGCGCGTGTGAACCAGTCGGCCAGCACGGCGATCTCCTCCGGGCCGTAGTCGCCGAACAGTGCGGCGAGTCGCTGGTAGACGGGGCCGTAGATCTCCAGAATGCGTTCCTGGGCGGTCTCCTCCATGACCACGTAGACGCGTCGGCGGTCGCCCGGGTCCGCGGTGCGCCGGATGTAGCCGGCCTTCTCCAGGCGGTTCAGCACACCCGTGACCGCTCCCGTGGTCAGCCTGGCCCGTTCCGCGAGGTCACCCGCGACCAGCGACTCGCCGGCCATCGACGCCTCCATGAGGAAGCCCAGGCAGGTCAGGTCGGTGACGTTCAGGCCCATCCTGCGGGCGATGTCCTGCTGCCCGAACTGTGCGGTGGCGATCATCCGGTCCATGGCGTAGAGCGCCTGCTCCGCCGTCGCTGCCGGGCGAGCCTTGTGATCACTCACGAGTCCTCTTAGTATCTAAGATAATTAGCTCGCGAGATAAGAGATCTCGCGACGGGGTCAGCCCTACCATCTTCACAGCTCTTGAGGAGCGCGATCATGTTCATCCACGGTGACGACGACCACGACCTCGGCCACACCGTGGCCGGCTGGACCGGTGCGGGGATCGCGACCCTGGGATGCGGGCTGTGCGGGTTCGCGGTGATGACGGCGTCCGGGCTCCTCGCGCTCGCGGGAGCGGCGGTGCTGGTCCTGGCGTTGCTGAGCACCTGGGTGCTCCACCTGGCCGGCTGGGGCAAACCGAGCGGACCCCGGCCGGCGGGCCAGTGGGACTGGCGCGTGCGGGACACCGCCGCCGGGGACGGCCACGCCGACTGCGTCGCCTGCCGTCTCGCGGGCCGCCGGCCGTCGCGCCAACGAGCCACGGCCCCCACCACGGAGCCCGCCGTCGCCGACACCTGAGGCGAACGCAAGACGCCAACGTCCCGGCGGGTGCCGAACCGGGGACGAGCCGCGGTGAAGGGGACCGGAACGCCGGTCGTCACCTGAGTACCCGTACTCAGGCCCGGGCCGCCGTGAAGACGCACAATCCCGTCATGACTGCCACCTCCATTCAGCGCAACGACGACGGCACGGAGCCTTCGGCCGGCAAGCGGGCCGCACGCATCGCCGGTGCCGCGGGAACCGGTGCCGCCCTGACGTACCTGTCCTTCGGGCTGATGGACTGGGCGGACCGCCGGGACGCCCGTGCCTGCGCGAACGCGCCGGACTTCTGTATGACCCTGTGGCCGACCCTGTCCTTACCTGCCGCGCTCGTCGTCGCACTCGTCGGGCTGACCGTGATGTACAAACTGCTGGGCATCCGTCCACGACTGGCGGTCGTCCCGCCGACCCTCCTCCTGGCACCGTTCCCGCTCGCCGCCGCGATGGACACGGCGGGCCTGTGGCCGGCCGTCGTGGTGGGAGCGATATGGAGCGCCGCCCTGGCGCTGACGGTATGGCGGCCCTACCGGATCCTGGGCCTGAGTACCGCGGCCACCCTGCTCCTGGCCTCCTTCGTCGTCATCCGCTGATGTCGGGCGGGGGCAAGAACCGGTCGCCGGTGGGCTGATGGTCGTGGGGGCGTTGATCATGCTGATATGACATGGGGATGACTGCCGAAGCGCTGGATCCCCTGGACCGTCTGCTCGCCGAGCGGGCCTGTGAACGCATCGTCGTCGAGTTCGTCCACATGCTCGACCTCGGTGACCCGGGCGATGTGGCCGATCTCTTCACGGACGCCGGGTTCTGGGAGTGGGCGGAAGGCGACCGTCGGATCGAGGGCCGTGAAGCGCTTCGGTCGTACTTCGCCGGCCGGCCCGCGGACCGGCTGTCGCGCCGGATCTGCACGAACATCCTGGTCACCGTCACGTCCGAGTCGACGGCCACCGCGACCACCTACTTCACGACCTACCGCGTCGACGGACACACCGGCGGTTTCGTGCCCCCGCGAGCGCCCACGCAGGTCGGCCACTACGAGGACACGTTCCGCAAGGTCGAGGACCGGTGGCTTCTCGACTCACGGTCCTTGTACCTCGCCTTCGCCGGACCGACCGAGCGACTCGAGGCGGCGGTCGAGAACTGAGCACACGACGCCGGACCGGCTGGCCGAGGCACCTGGTGGGGACTCCTTGATCTCCGCGAGTGTTGCCATGGCATCCCCCTGCCGGCACGGGTGTGATCACGGAAGCATCCCATGCCCGGCCACGGCCGGAATCGGGTCCCCGGCGTGGAACTGCTTCCGCGCCTTACGCTGTCTCGGAGGCGTGAGTGATCGCCAGCAGCGCCATGTCGTCGGCCCTCCGGCCGCCCGTGTGCTGGTGCACGTCGGCCACCAGGGCGTCGAGCAGGGCGTCCGGACGGGCGTACCGCAGCAGGTCGGGCCTGCGGGCCGGCTCGTAGAACTCGCCCTTCGCGTCCCGGGCTTCCGTGAGTCCGTCGGTGTAGAGCAGCAGAGTGGCGCCCTTCGGGAACGTGACCGTGTCGACGTGCTCCGGACCGGCGGCCAGAGAGGTCAGGCCCAGGGGCAACGCCGGCCGGCTCGGTTCGACATACCGCACGGCATCCGGCAGCAACAGCAGGGGCGCAGGGTGGCCGCGGTTGACCAGCCGGACCTTGTTCCCGTGCCGGGGGAACTCCGCGACCACACTGGTGATGAACCCTTCGAGTCCGGTCACGCCCCCGGACTGCTCGATCTCCAGGGCGACGGCTCGCTCCAGCCGTTCCACGAGCGCGGTGAGGCTGGGTTCCTGCATGGCCGCCTCACGGAAGGTGCCGATGCTGTCCGCGACGGCCCTGACCGCGTTCAGACCCTTGCCGCGCACGTCGCCGATCACGCAGCGCACGCCGAACGGCGTATCGACCACCGAGTAGAGGTCTCCGCCGATCTGCGCGTCCGACTGCGCCGCCTCGTAGCGGGCGGCGAACCGCAGCGACCCGCTCACCTTCGGCGGGTCGCGCAGGACGGCCCGCTGCACGGTGGCGGCGATGTCACGGGCCGACTGGAGCTGTGTGTGCAGGTGATGCAGGAGGAGGTGGAGGAGGACCGAGATCACCGCCACCGTCGCCACCATGGCCAGTTCGCTGTACTCGGTGGCGGTCCCGTGGAACCCGAAATAGCCGAACATGGCCAGGTCGAGGAGGAACGCCGCGGCCCCGATGGCGATGGTGCCGCGCAGGGACAGCAGGGGAGCGGCCGTGAGGATCGCGGCCGCGTAGAGAGCCGCGGCACTGACCGTGGGCGGTGTGGCGAAATCGATCACCACCGCCGCGCACAGCAGAAGCACCGGCAGCAGTGGCCTCCACCTTCCCAGCCGCCGCCACACCGTCAGCCCGGCCACGCGCTGCTCCAGACGTCGACTGATCTTCCGGCCGCTCAGGCTATGGGCTGACCGCCCGACAGGCCGCCTCATCTCCCTGCGGCTCGCACGCCGCGCGACGGCTATGACCCGAACGCCGCACACCGGAGACACGGGTCGGCGGCTGATCCGGCGACGAGCGCCGTCCCCTCAGGGCCGTTAGCACACGGACCGCTGCCCGCCCGGCAACTCCCGACTTCGCGCCCCGTGGCGACCCGGCCGCCTGAACAATGCGGCATCCGGAACAGACGAAGAGGGGATCCGGTGGCTCGTCGTACCAACACGTCCTGCCTGGGCATGGCCGTCAAGGGCTATCTGCTGCTGAACCTGTGGACGGCCGTCGGCTACGCCCTGGCACTGCCGGTCACCCTGCCCGACCTGATGGCGTCTCAGGATCCACCGCTGCACGTCAGGGGACCGATGCAGTACGCGGTCCTCTACGGCGTGCCGGTTGTCGCCGCCGCGGTCGTGGCCCTGTTCGCGGGCCGCCGACGGTCCGTCGCCCCAGGGGCGCTCGTCGCCCGCGCGGCAGCGCTGCTCGTGCTCTGTCAGATCTCCGCCCACTGGGTCGCGGCCCGTTTCGACGCGCCCGAGTGGAGTGCGCGGGCGACGGTGCAGTGCGGTGCCGCCGGGCTCACCGCGTACCTGTGTCTGGTGGTGCTGCGCCGGTGGGACGACCGCGGTCTCCCCTCGGGGAGCCGTCGTCCGGGGCCGGGCGAGGTCTGGCACGCGGTGGTTCCGTTCCGGGACAACGAGGGCAGCAAGGAACGCTACTGCGTGGTCATGAGGAGTCGTCCCCACCACGTGGAGGTCCTCAAGATCACCAGCCAGAACAAGGACCACCGCGACGACCACATCCGCATGCCCAACCACGGCTGGGATTCCACCTCGGGCAAGGACCACTGGGTCGAGATCGGACTTCAGCCGCTCAGGGTTCCGTACCAGAATTTCACCGACGGCCGCCCCAAGGGCCGTTGCCCCCGGCCGGTCTGGCGCCGGCTGCGGGCCGAGAACCCGGCACCCGCGGCATCCAGGGTGTGAGGGCGCCGTACACGCGCGGGTCACAGCTACGACACGAAGCGTTCGTGATCATGCACTCCAAGTCACGCAGGCGCCACAATGGCGGCGCGCAAACCCGTCCTTGGGGGGACCATGCACGCAAGATCCACCGGCGTCGGCCTCGCGACCGCGCCCACCTGCTGCGGAGCCGCAGATCATCGACAGGACAGGGCCGTACGCGCCGAGGGCGCCGGGGCCTCCAAGTCCGCGGACCGCGGACCCGGCACGAACCTCTCGCAGGCCGGCTGGCTGATCCGGTGCGCCGGACACCGGACCGGACCCATCAACTAGCCAGCTCGCGCAGAGGGGAACCGCCATGCAACGCCGTGCCGTCATCGTCGCCGTCACCGCCCTGCTCATGTCCGTCCTTGCCGGGTGCAGCAGCACCTCGCAGTCCAACGCTTCCACGTCGTCGCCCGCGGTCGCGGCCGACAGCATCAACGCGCGCTGCCAGGCACAGGATTGGCCCCAGCCCATGCCCGACATCGAGGGCCAGCCGTTCGACCCGCTCGGCAAGGACCTCAAGTGCTTCGGCAACATCCAGGCCGTCGCCCCCGACGGACATGACGTGATGACCGACCCGGGCGGTGGGTTGGGTGCCTGGACCGTCGTTTCCAGCACTCCCGCCCCGGGAGCCAAGGTCCGGATCACCACGCCGATCACGCTCGAACTCCGGAGAGGCTGAAGGCCCGAGGGCCGCCCCCGCCCCACCCGGGAGAGGGGGCGCCCGGTCGGCCGTGGGGACCGACCACTTCAGCGGGTCGCCATCCGAGTTCGCGGCCTATGAGGTGAAGCCGGTCTCCCGGTCCGCGGCGGCGATTTGGTCGTGGAAGCGTCTGTGGACCCAGTGACGCTCACCCAGGAGGTCCACCTGCCCCCATCGGCCGGAGACCGGACCAAGTCGGGTACGGCGTGGGATCGTTCCCGCCAGACGCCGTGGACTGGCGCCGCCGGACAGCTTGCTGCTGTCCAGTACGTAGATGGCGTCCCGGGCGACCGCCACGCACCGGTATGTGTTGCGGAACATCGTCAGGCCCGTGAGATAGGTGATGACGAAGAACCAGAAGTTCGGCGCGCTCTGGCAGATGAACACCTGCCGGATCTCGCTGCCGGCGGGCAGGAACGGTGCCGAGCGCCGCACCAGGTCCCGCCGCGGCTCAGGGCCGCTCCGACCCGTCTCCTCGGCGGTCATTCGGCCCTGCCTTCCCTGCCGCGTCCATCGGAATTCCCGACACCCTCTCGGCGGCGATGGGTCAGGACCGCCATGTCCGCGCCGAAGGCGGCCACCAGCCGTCCGTCGCTTGCCATCGTCAGTGCCTTGATACGGGAGGGGAAGGCGTAGGCACCGATCTGCCGCCCAGTGCTCGCGTCCCACATCCACACGGTACGGTCGCCACCGGCGACGACGACGGGGCGCCCGTCCAGCATGCCGGTCGCCCCCGCACGTATCTCACCGGTGTGCCCCGTCAGCGGCGGCGCCAGCAGTTCGCCCGTGGCCAGGTCCCAGAGATGGACTTCATCCGCCCTGCGGCCGGTGAGCACGACGCTGCGGCCCTCGAGCGTCTCCAGGGCCAGGGCGCCTCGCTGCCGCGGCTGCACTCCGATCCATCGGCTCGCGGTCAGGTCCCAGACGCGGCCTTCCCCGGTCACCCCGACGAAGCGGTCGTCGATGGCCGCGAAGAACTCGATGGAGGGGCTGGTGTACTCGCTCGTCGACCGTCCGTGCAGCTCTTCCCGCGTGGTCAGGTCCCATATCCGCACCGTCTTGTGCCGGACGTCGCGCGTGAGGAGGGCGGCCCGTCCGTCCACCGTCCCCGCCGTCAGCAGATCCACGGCGGTGGTATGGCCGGTGAGGGGCTCACCGAGCTGTCCCCCGCCGTCGAGGTCCCACATGCGCACCCTCGTGTCCGAGCCGCCGGTGACGATGACACAACTGCCGTTCACGACGGCCGTGGTGACCCCGGTGACGGTGCCTTGATGACCGGCCAGCCAGCCACCTGTCTCCCTGCCCGTCTCCCTTTCACCGTCGAGGTCCCAGATCCGCACCGATCTGTCGTCGCCACCGGTGACCGCGAGCTGCTGACCGTTCACCACTGCCGTCGCCACTCCCCGTACCGCCGCCTCGTGGCCCGTCAGTGACGGCCTCACCTGCCGGAGCGTGGAGAGATCCCACACCTCGACCGGTCCATGGGCGTACGCGAAGAGGGCGGCGGGGCGGTCATGGAGCACCCTCACGGCCGCCGCCTCCACGAACGAGGCCGCGAGGGGCTCACCGACCTGCTCGCGCGTGGCCAGGTTCCAGACGTGCACCTCGTACGCGTTGGCGCTGACGGCCAACGGGCGCTCGGACGCCGGATCCGTCACCAGAAAGTGCGCCCTGGCATTGAGGTCCAGACTGGCGCAGAGCCTTGCCTCCCCGTCGCCTTCCACCATCCCGTCGTACGCCTGGTCCGTGAACGCGGGAGGGTCGTCGGGAGGGTCGCCCTGGGCGCCGAACTCCCGTCCCGTGATCAGGTCCCACACGCGGACGGTTTCTTCCCCCGTGATCAGGTCCGTCGCCCCGAGTTCCTCGGAGTGGCTGGTGACGGCTACAGGACGGCCGTCCAGTACCGCAGTCGCCAGAGCGGACACGAAACCGGTGCGCACGGTCAACGGCTCACTGTGCTGGGAGAGGGTGGCCAGATCCCACACTCTCACCACGTCGTCCACGCAGGCGCCGACCACGACCGGCCGACCCTGGATCATTCCCACGGCCAGCGTTTTCACCCAGGAGTCATCGTCGGCGGAGCACGTGCCGACCAGTTCTCCCCGCGCCACGTCCCATACGCGAACGGTATGTTCGTAGCCGCAGGTGACGGCGACGGGACGGCCGTCCAGCACCGCCGTCGCCAGCGCCTGTACGGCGCCGGTATGAGCGGACACCGCCTTGCCGAATCGGCCGCCCGTGGACAGATCCCACGCGTGCAGCGTGCCGTCCTGGCAACCGGCGACAGCCAGACCACGGCCCTGCACGACCACGGTCGCCAGCACGCCCACCTCGGCCGGAACCGGCAAGGCGTATCGCAGCCGGGAGTCCAAGTCGCCGCCGGTCGCCCACTGCACGACCCAGGAGTCATCCACCTCCTGGCCGACCGCGACCTGGGAAATACTTCTCGCCAGCTCTCGGTGCCCGTACCGGGCGGCGTCCAGTGCCAGCACCTGCCGCCGCACCGCCGCACCGGCGTCACGGTGCACATGCCCCGACGTCCGGTACACGGCGGCCGCCGGCCTCTCCTCCTGGCCGGCAGCGCCGTCCAGGCTCGCGAGGATCAGCTCCGGGTCCCCGTGCACCAGCCATCCGGGATCGGTCAACCGGCCACCTTCCGCGGCAACTTCACGGTCCGGACCGCAGTTTCGAGGTTCGCCAGACATGAGGGGCATGGTAGCCACGCCACCCTCGCCGACCGTCCGGCACACCCCAGGCCGCCTGATGATGTCAGTGCCGCCTGCGAGACTCGTTCCATGATTCCGAAGCTGCCCCTGGACAGCCCTCGTTGGCGCGGTCTTGACGGTATGAAGGTCGAGGAACTGCGGTTGCTCCTGGACCAGTTGGCCGCCGCGGCCGCCACCGGGGGCGGCGACGCGTGGCGGCGGACCTGGAGGGAGGTGTCCGGTGGCCTGATGGACGACGGAGTCGTCGCCGACGGGGCCTACGCGGCTCTGCCGCATCTCGTCGAGGCGGCAGCGGTCCTACCTCCGGCACAGACCGTGGACTTGTGGGTGGACCTCGGATTCATGGTGACCGCCGACCATCGACCCCCCGTCCCGGCCGATCTCGAGGCAGGCTTCGGCGCCGCACTGCGGCTGGCCGAGCGGGCGGCCACCCGAAGCCTCCTCGCCGCGGGTACGCCCGGGCGGGTCTGTGCCCAACTCGCCCTCTCCTGCGTGGCCTTGGCCGGACATCGCATCGGCGAGGTGCTGTGGCAGTTCCCGGATCACCTCGAAAGCGGCCTCCTGTTGTCGTGCCCCGCCTGCGGAAGCGACACGGAGACCCCCGACCTCTTCGTGGACCCGGCGCGGCCGCCCTACGAGGCTCCACAGCCGCCCGACCCGCACCACGTCCGGCAGGAAGGGCATCCCTGGGGAGAGGTTGCCGCGGCCTTGCGGGAGGAAGCGCTGGGGGAGGGCTGGGAAGCCTTCCTGCGGGTGGCGCGCGACGTCGCCGCGAGGGGGGTGTCCCCCGAGACACCGGGACAGGCCGTCCTGTGCCTGGTCGCCGGGATGGTCGCCGTCAGGGGGACCCCGCAGCGGGCCGCGGGGGAGCTGGCCCGCCGGCTGATGTCGCTCACCGGGCACTTCCGCTGCTGGGACTGCGAGCGGACGTGGACGATCGCGGACGGCCTGGCGGAGCACCCGGACGGCGCGCACCCCCCACACCGTCCTGCTCCGGCCCCGACGGACTCCGACCAGTCGGCTCCCGGGGCGCGATCAGCGGCGACCGGGCGAACCGGCCGAGCGGCGACCCGGTTCCGGCAGGAAGGGAACACGGTGGTCGCGGCCGACGGCACCCCCTGGGGCCGTATTTCGGTGTTCTCGGATTCCGCGCCCGGTTCGTCCGGAGGCGTAGACGCCCTGGCGGTGGTCTCCCGCCCCGGTCGGCCGACCCTCGTCGGCGGCGGCGGGGCCAAGGGCGTGGTGTGCCTGTGGGACGTGGCCGACGGCCGACTCGTCCACGACCCGCTGCCAGGACATCCTGACGCCGTCCGCTCGATGACGACCCTGCCCCTGCCCGACGGCCGCGTCCTGCTGGCGAGCGGAAGCGACAGCGGGACGATCGCCGTGTGGAATCCCCTCACCGGGCGTGCAGTTCGCGAACCGGCCGGCGACCGGCCCGGCGGGGTGACCGCGATGTGCACCGCCGTCGTCCCCGACGGCCGCACCCTGCTCGTCACCGCCACCCCCAAAGGCGCCGTCCGGATGTGGGAACCGGACACCGGCGAGTGCGTCAAACACCTCAACCCGTACGGCAGTCCGATCCGGTCGGTCACCGCCGTCCCGATCTCCGCCCACCACACGCTGATCGTGGCCTCGGACAGCGCGGGCCGCGTGCACGTGTGGGATCCAGCCGTCGACGACCCCTGGGACCGCGGCGCGGCCGTGCAACTGAACGCACGCGCGCTCGCCGACGCCGGCCATCGGGCGGCGGCCGTGGAGGCCGTCCCGACATCCGACCGAGCCATGCTGGCCACGGCGGACGACCTCGGCGTCGTCATGCTCTGGGATCCCGCCACCGGTGCCCCGGCCGGCGAGGCCCTGCCCAGTTCCACAGGCACCGCAGGCCCGCCGCTCATCACCGCCGCCACCCTCCAAGGAGGCCCCACGGTCCTGGTGACCGGCAAGCGTCACGGTCACCGGCTGCGGGTGTGGGAACCGGAGACCGGCGCGGTGCGGCACATCGCCCTGGACGTGTCGCTCACCTGCCTGGCCGCCGCGGGCGCGGACCTGATCGTCGGACATGACCGCGGAGTCCTCGGTCTCCCGCTGACCCGGCGAACGCCAGAGGGCGGACTGTGCCGTGCGGGGAGGGGAAGCCATGACTGATGTCGAGGCGAGCGGCAGAACGCTGTGGAGAGGGAGATCCACGCGACACCGGCGATCGCCGACGGCACCGTGTACGCGGGCAGCCACGACGGGCGCCTGTGGGCGGTGGACGCGGCCACCGGCGAGACACACTGGAAGGTCAGGACCACCGATCCGGTGCACTCCACGCCGTTGGTGAGCGGCGGCAGGGTGTACATCGACAGCCTCGACGAGCACCTCTACGCCGTACGGGCCCACCGGCAGGGTGAAGCACCCGCCGACAGCCACCGCGCCACACTCGCCCGTCCGGCACCGACGAACGCCCAGGGGCGATCCAGCTCCGCCCGGATCGCCGGCACACTGCGCTGGCGGGTGCGGGTCCCGGGCGCCGGGCGCTTCACGGCGGCCGTCGCCGACGGTGTCGTGTACCAGCCCGGCAACCGTGACCTGTTGGCGTTGGACGCCGCCACCGGCCGGGAACGGTGGTGTCTCACGTCCCGCTACCCCTTCGGCTCGTCGCCGGTGGTCGCCGACGCCACCCTGTACCTCCGCAACGGCAAACACCTGTGGGCCGTGGAAACTGGCTCAGGCCGCCTGCGGTGGAAGCGGGCGACCGACTACGCGGGAGACTCCCGGCCGACCGTCGCCGACGGCACCGTGTACCTGGCCGTCGGCGACGGAATCTGGGCCGTCGACGCGGCCACCGGCCGCAGGCGGTGGAAACAGCGGCTCAGACCCCGCTACCCACGCTCCTACGAGAAGTTCACGTCCCCCGCGGTGGCCGACGGCCGGGTCTACGTCTCCCACCCCCGTGACTCCCTCTGGGCCTTGGACGCCGCCACGGGAAGCGGACTCTGGCAGGTGAAGACCTACGCCTCGCCCCACACCGCACCGGTGGTGGCCGAAGGCACCGTATACGTCGGCGGTCACCACGGGCTTGTCGCTCTGGACGCCGTCGGCGGTGAACAGCGCTGGCAGCGGCCGTTCGGCGATCCGACGTGGTCCACGCCGGCGGTCGTCGACGGGACCGTGTACACGGGCAGCGAGGGCTGGTACCTGTGGGCGGTGGACGCGGCCACCGGGGAGGAACGCTGGAGGCACGAGACCGGAGCCGCTCGGGAGTCGTCGGCGGCCGTCGCGGAAGGAACCGTGTACATCGGCAGCGAGGACCGCTCGCTCTGGGCCGTGGACGCGGGCACCGGTGAGGAACGCTGGCGCCTGGAGACCGGCGGAGAGGTGCACGCGACGCCCGTGGTGGCGGACGGGACCGTGTACGTCGCCGGCGAGGACGATTTCCTGTACGCGGTTCACATCTGACGCCCTGCCTCCCCTTCGCCTTCCCGTAGGGACAGGACGTTCCGGAAGAAGCAGACCCGGTCGTGCGCCCCGACAACTCCTCCGTCCCGCCCGCCGCCTTCCGGATTCGGCCGACTCGGGCAGGGCCAGACCGAGTCAGGGGAGTGGCGTCCGGGTTTCGATCCCGGTTGCTGTGTAGACCCTTGACGGAGCCTGTGTGGACTGCGACGGTATGGCCCGGCATTCGCACAGAATCCAAAACTTTCCACCCTTACCCGTCACGCGTCTTTGTCATCCCCCTCGGTTGTTCGCGTACCTGACGCAGGGTCACTCACGGCTGTCGGCAGGCGTGAGTGCTCATCGGGTAGCCCCCCATCCGAAAGAAGGACAACGTGCGCCTCCCCATGCCCCGCACGCGCCATAAGGCCCGCACACCGCGGACTTCGCGCGCACCTCGCACACTCCCGACACGTGGCGGTACCGCGCTCGGCACCGTCCTGGCCCTGCTCGCGGTGTCAGCCGCCTGGGTGATGGGCGCCGCGCCACAGGCCGGCGCGCTGCCCAACGGCCAGGCGCTGACTCCGCCGATGGGCTGGAACAGCTGGAACAAGTTCGGATGCAACGTGACCGAGCAGAAGGTCGAGGCCGTCGCCGACTACCTGGTGTCCTCCGGTCTGGCCGCGGCCGGCTACTCCTTCGTCGACATCGACGACTGCTGGATGGCCGGCAGCCGCGACTCGGGCGGCCATCTCGTGCCGGACCCCGTGAAATTCCCGGACGGCATCAGCGGCACCGCCGCGTACGTGCACGGCAAGGGCCTCAAGCTCGGCATCTACGAGAGCGCGGGCACCAAGACCTGCGCCGGTTACCCCGGCAGCCTCGGCCACGAGCGGACCGACGCGAACAGCTTCGCCTCCTGGGGCGTGGACCTGCTCAAGTACGACAACTGCAACGACGACGGGACCTCCGCCCAGCAACGCGACACCACCATGCGCGACGCCCTGGCCGGCAGCGGCCGCGCCATCCTGTTCAGTCTCTGCGAATGGGGCGTGGACAACGTGTGGACCTGGGGCGCGGGCGTGGGCAACATGTGGCGCACCACCGGCGACATCAACGACAGCTACGGCTCCCTGCTGTCGATCTTCCACGCCAACGTCAAGCTGGCGCAGTACGCGGGCCCCGGCGGCTGGAACGACCCCGACATGCTGGAGGTCGGCAACGGAGGCATGTCGTTCACCGAGGACCGCAGCGAGTTCAGCCTCTGGGCCGAGATGGCCGCCCCGCTGATCACGGGCAACGACCTGCCCAACTCCTCCACCGCCACCGCCTCCATCCTCGGAAACAGGGACGTCGTCGCGGTCGACCAGGACGCGCTGGGCAAGCAGGGCGTGCAGGTCTCCGCCGCCGGGGGTCTGGACGTCCTCGCCAAGCCGCTGACGGGCGGCGACGTTTCGGTGGCGCTGTTCAACGAGAACTCCGGCGCGGCCACCGTGTCCACCACCGCTTCGGCGGTCGGCCTGCCCGCCTCGTCCAACGGCTACAGCCTCGACAACCTGTGGTCGCATGTGAAGACCACCACCAGCGGCGCGATCTCGGCCACCGTGCCCGGCCACGGCACCGTCCTGTTCCGGGTGTCCACCGGCTCGGCCACCAGCACCGGCACCACGCACGCCCTGGTCGGCGCCTCCTCGGGCCGCTGCCTGGACGCGTACGACAACGGCACCGCGCCCGGTACGAAGATCGAGATCTGGGGCTGCAACGGCGGCGCCAACCAGAAGGCCACCCTGACCGCGGCCGGTGAACTGCGCCTGTACGGGGGCACGCAGTGTCTGGACGCCACCGGCGCCGCGACCACCGCCGGCACCAAGGTCGAGCTGTGGACCTGCAACGGCGGCACGAACCAGCAATGGCGCCTGAACGCCGACGGCACGATCACCGGCGTCCAGTCCGGTCTGTGCCTCGACGTCACCGGAGGCGACCAGCCGTCCGGAAACGTCGACGGAACCCAGCTGGAGCTGTGGAACTGCAACGGCGGCGCCAACCAGCAGTGGCGCCTGAGCTGAACTGAACGGACCGGGGGCCACCAATCCCCCTCGTACGGTCGCGCCCCGACGGCCCGGATCCGACGCCACGAACGCGATCCGCGCCGTCGGGCCGGCACGTGACCCTCAATTCCACGCCCTCGGCATCGGCGTAGGCGCATAGGTCATCCAGGGTGCGCAGCCACAGGCCCGGAGGGTCGGGGACGGCGAACCCGCGCGCCGCCAGGAGCGGACGGCCCGGCTCCGGCGGCACGCCGCCGCTCACGCGACCACGCGTCGAGCCGCTGGTCGGAGGGCTGTCGCTGACAGGATCGGGAGGGGGCGCCGGTATGCTGCGGCAGTGCGTACGGTCGAGGCTTTGCTGGACGAGGCGGCGGACCTGGTTGTCCGGGAGGCATGGCAGCGGCTGGCGGAGGCGGGGCTGCCCTCGCAGGCTCGCCACCCATCGCCGACCAACAGTCCCCACCTGACCCTCGCCGCCTGCGGGGAGTTGACCGCTCCGATTCGCTGGGAGCTCGCTGAACTGGCCGCCGCTCTGCCGCTACCGGTGCGGGTTACCGGAGTGGTCCGGTTCGAACGGCCCACCTCGGTGCTGGGCTGGGCGCTGGACCTCGACCCCACGCTGGCGAGTCTGCACCGCAGGGTGTGGGAGGCGGTCGCCTCGGACAGCCCGCCCGGCACCCTCAACCCCCTGCACGAACCCGGACGCTGGAGCCCGCACATCACCCTCGGCCGGACCCGGCGGGCCGGTGCCTTCGCCGACCGGCGCATCCCCGAGCTGCTGCCGGCGCTCCCGGTGTCGGTCCGGCTCACCGCCTTGCGCAGCTACGACACCGAAACCGGCGCCCTGGAACTGCTGGAACCCCGCTCCCGGGGGCGGCGATGACGGGTTCTGGTGCCGCATCAGGCGTGTGAGCATGACCGGAAAGATCTACAAGGAAATGCAGCCGAAGCGCCATCTCTCCTACGAAGAGGACAATCGCTGTGGGTAGCGAGTTGCGCAGTGCGCTGAGGGAGCGGTGGGAGCGCCAGGAACTGGACCGCATACTCGGTGATGCCGCAGAGGTCGTCACCATGCACACGCTGTCCTCCGCGAGTGTGCCCGAGCGCGTCATGGAAGCAGTGCGCGGCTTCTGGGACATGTCCACTGAACCGGATGCGACACTGAGCGACGAGGTTTCCCAGGAAAGTCTGGACGCCTGGGTGGAGGAGCTCCTTCCTTCGCACGGCTTCCACACATCGGCCTTCCTGTACACGGAACTGGAACTCGCCCCTTGGATCGAGTTCAGCCTGCCGCAGGCCTGGTTCTCTTCGATCCGGCAGGCGCGGAACACTCCATGGGTATTCCTCGCGCATGACCTCGGCACGGTGGCCGCGGTCAGCGAGCAGGAGTACCGGTTCGAATTCTTCGTCGCGCGTGTGGCCTAGCGCCCCTCTTCTCCACATCCGAATTCGCCTCCCGGTGCGCGTACAGCCCGGAGAACACCATGGGCGTGGTCGACATCATCGGGAAGGCCCCGCAGCCGAACGAGGATTGACCGAGTCCGAACGGCCAGGGCCCTTGAGCCCCAGCCGTTCGAATTTCGGTAGCTCGACCTCCGGGAGGCTACTGGGCTGTGGTCCTCGCGGCCGTTTCGACGAGGTGGGTCACGACGTCGGGGCGAGAGATCATGACGACGTGGGAGCCGTCGACCTGGACCGTGTGGGAGCCGGCGCGGCGGGCTTCGAAGCGTTCCAGGTCGGCGCCGATGGCTTTGTCCTGCTTGGCGACCAGGGCCCAGGACGGGATGGTGTGCCACGCCGCCGCGGTGGGGGCGTCCTCGAACGCGGAGGCGCTGATGGGACGCTGCTCGACGGCCATGATCCGGGTCTGGGACGTGGGCAGATCGGCGGCGAACACCTTGTGGAACTGGGCCGGATCGATGGTGAGTTCGGTGCCGGTGGAGCCGTCGGCGTTGGCGAATGGTGCCGGGCGCAGGGCGGGCTGGAGTTGCGAGTCGTAAGACCTGGCGGCGAGTTGACCGAGGGTCTCGCCCCGGTCGGGCATGAAAGCGGCGACGTAGACGAGAGCCTTGACGTCGGGATCACCGGCGGCGGCCTGAGTGATGACCGCGCCCCCGTACGAGTGTCCGACCAGCACCACGGGGCCCTTGATGTTGTTCAGGACGCCGGCGATGTAGGTCGCGTCCTGCGGCAGACCGCGCAGCGGATTGGCCGGGGCGACGACCTTGTAGCCGTCGTTCAGGAGGCGCTTCACCACACCGTTCCAGCCGGATGCGTCGGCGAAGGCGCCGTGGACCAGGACGACCGTCGGCTTCGGGTGCGACTGGCTGCTCTGGTGTGCGGAGGCTGAGGGGGCGAGGGAGAACGACAGCAGGCCGAGTAGACCGGCTGCGGTGGCGGCGGCCCAGCTCAAACGTCGTGCGCGCATGGGAATTCCTCTGGGGATTAGGGTGCAGGCCGCCGCCGGATCGCACTGGCCATGATCCTGCCGATCTCTGGGCAAACCTGTTGATTTTCGGCCAAGTTAACATCCGAAAATGGGCGTCAACTTCCGCGGGAATCCGGTGTCGCGCATCCACCCGGATGGACCATCCGGTTGCCGCAGGGTGTCCGGTCGGCGGCGGCGGAGGTGGTGGGTGCGGCTCGCCGTCACCGCTTGAGGAACGACGCCGGGAACGCTGCCGACGTCTCCACGAGCAATCGCTGCACGGCTGTGCGACAGGGGATGGTGGACGCCGGGGAGCGGTCAGCCACCAACGGCCGGGACGAGGATTGACCTTGCCCGCGATGACGCAAGCGCCACATCATCTCCGCATGGACGATACGCCGAGCCGCATCCCGACCGCCCTGCCCGCATTGCGCTCCAAGGCGCGCGAAGCGGGCTTCATCATGTCCAGTGAAGACCGCACAGGAAGCCTTCTGGCAGCCCTGGCCGCCGCCCGGCCCGCGGGCCGGATCCTCGAACTCGGCACCGGAGTCGGAGAGGGCACCGCCTGGCTCCTCAGCGGCATGGACCTCGATGCCCGTCTGACCACCGTCGAACTCGACCCCGCCCTCCAATCTTTCGCCCAAGAACAGCTGGGCGCCGACCCGCGGGTGACGTTCGTCTCCGGAGACGGCGGGGCATGGCTGGAAGATTTCGACGACGCCCCCTTCGACCTCGTCTTCGCGGACACCTGGCCAGGCAAGTTCACCCACCTCGACCGAGCCCTGGAACTCGTGGCTCCCGGCGGGATCTACCTGATCGACGACCTCTTCCCCCAGCCCGGTTGGCCGGAGGGCCACGAAGCATCCGTCAAACGCCTTCTGGCCGAACTGGACGAACGCGAGGACTTCCGATGCGTGCGCATGGCATGGGCAAGCGGACTGCTGATGGCCGTGCGCACAGCCTGACGGTCTGGAGTCGACCGGGATGACGAGCGGTCCCTCAAGAGCGCCAGGTTCAGGCCGAGCCGGTCGAGCCGGGCCTTGCTCCAGCAGGCCCGCCCACGACTGTGAGCAGGTCCACGACGAAAATCAGCGTCGAGCCCGCCGGGATCAACGGAGAGGGCGACTGCTTGCCGTAACCGAGATGCGGGGGAACGATAATCTCGCGCCGGCCGCCGCGCTTCATTCCCCTTACTCCCCGGTCCCAGCCCTTGATGACCCGGCCGCCGCCCACGGCGAACTTGAACGGCCGGTCCTGCTCCCAGGAGGAGTCGAACTCTCTTCCGGACGCGAACGTGACCCCTACATAGTGAACCTGGACGACCCTGCCCGGCTTCGCCTCGGGGCCGTCCCCGACCACGAGGTCCCGGATCGTGAGCTCGGTGGGCGCGTCACCCTCCGGAATCTCGATTTCGGGCTTCGTCAGTTCGCTCATCGCGGTCCCATCGCTCGCCACCGGAATCCCTCGCATGGGGCGGCCGGACGCATGGCCATTCCATGCGGTAGCGATCACGCTACCGGCAATACCTACCGAGGCGGTTGGTATCACGGCGCGTGATCCGCGTCATCCGCCTCTCCGCGCAAGCTCCGTCGGCGTTCGTCCCATCCAACGGAAAGGCAATGAAACAACCAAAGGGGAGCAACCAAGTGCCCTTGAAGGGGCTCTACTTGACCGGAGGGCCAGAGGCATCGAGAAGGAAGAACGGGGCATGTGCGCTCCTGCACAAGCACGGCTCGTTCGGCTTGGCTTCGTGGCGGCCTTGCTCGGCCTGATCACCGTGTCCTGCGGCAGCGGGGGCAGCACCGCGTCAAAGTCGCCGGCGTCCCGTCCTGCTGCCGGACACGGCTACGCGATGGCCTACGACGCCGGATGGCGCGAAGGCAAGCAACTCTTCAAGGACGGCGGCAAGGGCGCGGGAGTTCGCGAAGTGGTGTGGGGAGGATGCGTCCGTCGGTCCCTCACCGCCGAGCCGCGGAACGTGGTGGAGAAGGACCGCGGGGCCTGGGTGCTGGGCTGTAAGGAGGCCGTCGGAACAGGAACGGACCGTCATCCGCCTGGGAAGCCGGTGACTCACCGCGCGCCTGATCCGGACCTTCTTGCCCGGTTCCGGACCTGGGCCGGTGCGAACGGAGCGAAGCAGGTCGCGCTCCATATC
The DNA here is from genome assembly GCF_037940415.1 of Streptomyces sp. f51. Classification (NCBI taxonomy): domain Bacteria; kingdom Bacillati; phylum Actinomycetota; class Actinomycetes; order Kitasatosporales; family Streptomycetaceae; genus Streptomyces; species Streptomyces sp. f51. The sequence continues at coordinate 7,151,641 of NZ_CP149798.1, forward strand.
GGCCAAGTGGTTCTCGTCCGTCTCGGGGACCGGGACTACGACGTCGAAATCGCCACCACGTACACCGACAAGAGTCCCAAGTTCGACGTAAAGCGGTTGGCCGCCGTGTTCGCGGCCTGGTGGGACGGCGACGACGGGGACAACGCCACCGCGTGGAACCTGATTGTCACCGCCGAGAATGGCAAGCGTCTGAGCACCCGGAGCCTCTGACAACGAAAGGGATCCACTCCCTGACGCCAAAGAACCGGCTGGTTTACTCAAGCAGACCCAGGATGGTCCAAGCCCAGAACGGCTTCGGGTGCGGACCGGGAGAGCGACTATCGCGTTACTGATGGTTTCAGAATGAAGTTCGTTGTGAGAATTGGCAGTTGAGTGTTGGGTCGGCAGGATCTGTTGGGTACCTGCTGACCTTGTGCCTGATGATCTGTGGGAACGGGTGGCACCGCTGTTGCCGGCTCGTCCGGCCAGGCGGCATCGGTATCCCGGGCGGTTGCCTGTGGATGACCGGGCTGCGCTGCGTGGCATCGTCTATGTGCTGTGCAAGAGCGTGAGCTGGCGGGACTGGACGGAAGCGGGGGTCTGGCCGCAGCTGCACGAGGTGCTGCCGGCCGAGCTGCGGGCCGCGGGCCTGCTGGACATGGACGACGCGGCGATCGACGGCTCGCACGTCGCCGTGGCCGCTACGGGCACCCCTGTCGTCGGTGTCCTCTCGACCGGGCGGCCGATGGCGCTCAGCGAGTCCCTTCCGTCGCTGTCCGCCCTGGTGCACGCCTACTGCGGCGGCCAGCAAGGAACACGCGCGGTGGCGCAGGCGCCGTTCGGGATCACGAACCCCGGTGGCAAGCTCCCCTACAGCATGCCGCGGCACACCGGGCAGGTCCCGATCCATGCAGGGCAGCACACGGGCAGCGGCTACCGTCGCACGGAGTCCGACATGACAAGGGCTATCGCGACCTGCCCGCGACACCGCTGTTCGCGTTCGGACACGGCCTGAGCTACACGTCGTTCGGCTACCGCGACCTGACGCTGAGTGAGTCGTCCGTCGACACGGCCGGCTCGATCGACATCAGCATCACGGTCGAGAACACCGGGACCGTACAGGGCGACGAGGTTGTGCAGCTCTACGTCAGCGACGTCGCGACGGGCCTTGCGCGACCTGCACAGGAGCTCGTCGGGTTCCGTCGGATCACGCTCGTACCCGGCGCCGTCCAGAAGGTCACCTTCTCGGTGCAGATGAGCCAGCTCGCCTACCTCGGTCTCGACGGCAGAAACTTCGTCATGGAGCCCGGCCCCGTCGACGTGCTCGTCGGCTCCTCGTCGGACGACATCCGCGCACGCGCGACCTTTGAGGTCGTCGGCCCCACGGTCCGGCTCGGCCGGGCACGCTCGTACCTGTCGACGTCGCAGGCCGAATGATCTGCACGGCGACCGCCATCGACCAAGGCCGGCCTTCCCCGGGATGACGCGGCCACCTGAGCAATCGACGACCTCCGCGCCGAAATCCTGGCGCGGAGGTCGTCGGCTGTCAGGGTGTGCCGATCCCGGACTCGCGTGTCGACGGCTGAGGCGGTGCCTCCGTGCGGTCGGCATCGCGCTGACCGAGCAGGACCTGGCCCCTGAGCCCGCATCGAGGCGGAGCTGCCCGAGGCGGCATGTGAGCGGTATGACGAGGCAGGGATCCGAGCCGTCAATCGTTGGTGCCGCGTGAACGAACCTTGACCGGTCTTATGTCGCAGATCGGCGTGGCCACCGATCAGGTGCAGGCGGCGGCTGAGTGAGTGGCCGCAACGCACGGGGCTCCCGTGCCCGAGGGAGGTGTTCGACGTCTCAACCCGTTGCCGCAGGAACCTCGTTGGTCTCCTGTCCTGCCGCACTCGACCTGCCGCACACTCTGGTCGAGTGGGTCACCCTGCTCATCGCCATCCGTGCGAGTGACTGTCGTTGCAGGCTCCCCCCGCGTCAGCGTGCGCCGGTCGCCCCGGGGGTACCTGCGTAAGCACGAGACGTTCGCCCAGATCGCGGCCGGGTTCGGGGCGCGGTCGGTACCGTCCACGCCTGCACCGCGGTGGTCGTCGATCTCCTCGCAGCTCGCTCGCGCTCTCGCCCAGCTCGAAGTGCCGGGGGAGAGCGCCCCGGGACGGTTGCCGCTCTTCTGAGGCACAGCTTGTTCGTCCGCCCGTGGTCGTTCCCGAGTCCTCGCCGAACTGCGGCGGAGACCGAAAACCTGCTGTAGGTGATGGAACGTGCTCACTTCGCGCTTTTCGACTTCGACGGGTCGATCTGTCCGCTGTTCGCGGGGTGCCTGGTGGAGAACATGGTGAAGGCCCTGGAAAGTAGCTCGAACGCCAAAGCCCGCGGGACTGCTGACGGAGGGGGAGCGGGTTCACACGGGCCTGCTGATCGGCCTCCATCGGTGCCATCTGCACAGCGATCTGGAGGAACGCCTCACTCGTCAGGAGCTCTGAAGGCGGTGCCCTTCGTCTGGCCGGCCCCGTACGAGGATCCGCCGATCCCGTCCTGGCGCGTGGCTGGTCATCGCGACCAACAACCGGGCCCGTACGGTCTCGGGTTACTTGAGAGCCGAGACGTCACCGGCTGCTTCTGCCCCTATCCCTATGGCCGCCCGCAGGACCTGAACCGGCTCAAGCCGCAGATCGCCGAACACCACCGCTGGAAGCCACTTCATCAGCTGCCCACGACCAGGGGCTGGGGAGCGTCTGTCAGCTTAAGGCAGCGCCAGGTGCCGCTCTCCCACTGCCAGAACATGTGCTTGATGTTGTCGCGGGTGTTGGGTCCGTAGACACCGTCGGCCGTTACACCGGCGGATGCCTGGGCCTTCTTGAGGAGCGCCTCGGTTGCAGGGCCGAACTGCTCGTCGGTTACGAGGTAGCCGTAGCAGTGCCAGAGAGTCTGCTGGAGCTGGTAGACGGCCTCGCCGCTGTCGCCGCGGCGCAGGCTGCAGAAGTTGGTGCCGGCGTGGCCGATAGTGGGGACCATGGCGTAGTAACCCGCATGGTCAACGTATTGGGTGGAGGTGGTGCAGGTGGGGATGGCGGCTTGCGCGGTTGTCGCGCCGCCTACAAGGAGTCCGGCGGTGAGCACAGCGGCGCTGCCGAGTGTGGCCAACATTCGCTTGAAAGTGATGCGCTGGACGGCGCTGGACATGGTGGTCTCCGGTTTATATAGGCGAGGCCGATGAAGGGGGGCCGGGGCTCGTCGCCCTCGGCAATCGCAAGCTAGCAGGGACGGCTTTTGCCGCCTCGTCTCAGCCGTCCCAAAGGTCTTTGGGACGTCCCGACATGGCGTGGGACGGGTCTGGGCCCGGTCTGTCGGCATACTTGTGAACGCGGCCCCGGCTGGATTTCCGTGAAACTGGGATGTGTCATCGTGCGCCAGTGACCCTTCGTCACGGGTGGAAACCAGGGGAGCCCGGTCCTTGAGGGCACCGCCGACTTCAACGTCAAATACCAGATGCCGCTCAAGACCAACTCCGCCAACTGGATTGAGAAGTCCACCCTCTCCAAGGCGGCGACCACCGGCCAAGGCAGGGGCGTCGCCGTCAAGTTCTCCGCCACCTCCGGCGGCGGTACCCGAGCCACGGTCCGCTTCCCGCAGGGCCACACCCTCGACAGCGCGGCCAGCGGCAGCGTCGACCCAAAGACCGCCGTGATCGCCCCGAAGAAGATCGACCCCAGGGCGAAGACCACCTACGGCCACACCTTCACCAAGGCCGGCTACAGCCCCGCCACCTCGATACAGGACGTCATGCCCGTGGTTGTGCCTGGCGCTCGCGAAGGATGGCAACGCCGTCTCCATCGAGCGCATCGAGGTAGGACGCGCGACCGGCCATCGCCATGATCAGGGCCAGGGTCGTGCCGGACACGCGTGGCCCCTCGCCGGTGGTGAAGGGGCTGTCGGTGGCGGTCAGGCGCAGTTCGCGGATGCGGGTCTTGGTGAAGACGGGCAGATCGGTGCGCTGGTAGTAGTCGGCCAGGGTGGTCAACGTGCGCACGGGGTAGTCGCGTTCGATGCCGAGCGGCCGGCGGATGTCCTCGCCGTGAACGATGGTCTCGCCGAGCATGGCCGCGGTCGAGGGGATCGGCTTCGTCGTGCGGGTGGCCACTCGGCGGAACCGGTCGAGCGTCTCGGCAGGGGTAGCGCCCAGCTGTTCGGCCAGCCGCATGGCGACCTGCTTGTCGAAGTCGAAGCGGCAGCGGATCACGCCCGCCATCCACCGCACCGGGTTGAGGCCGGCCGCCGAGGTCAGGTGCGCGAGCACCTCACGAACGGTGAGCCCCTCGCACAGCGAAGGGGTGGCCCACTGATGGTCGGTCAGCTGCGCGAGGTCGGCGGCCAGGGCGGTCCGCTCGGTGTGGATCAGTGGCCAGGTTCCGGTGGCGGGTGTCGTCATGGGGGTGATGCTCCTGTGCGGTGGTCGGGCGGGCAGAGGACCGGTCAACGGTTGATCAGGCCGACGTGGTTGCCGTCGAGATCGGTGAAGACGGCGATGCGGCTGGCGGGCGTGTCGGTCGGGGAGAGGATTCGGGTGGCGCCGAGCAGCTCGGCGCGGGCGAGCGCGGCATCCACGTCGTCGACCGGGAAGTAGGCGACGAGCCCGGTGTACGGGCTGTCCGGGCCCGCCTGGCCGACCCCGCCGGTCGGTCGGCCGTCCTCGTCGCCGACCAGGGCGTAGGTGTCGTCCAGCACGTGGACCGGCCAGCCGAACAGCTCCTGGTAGAAGCGGCGGGCGCGCAGCGCGTCGGGAGTGGAGATGTCGAACCAGGCGGCACTGCTCATCGGGGTCTCCTCGGGGTGTCGGAAACGATCGTTCGAAGAGGTGACTCCCGGAGTGGGGCAGAATCGTCCCTCATGGGCGAGGAAATTTCGGCGGGATCCGCGACGCGCGACCTGGCCAGGGCGCGCGAGGGGGACGACGCCGCGTTCACCCGCCTGGTGGCGCCGCTGCGCCGGGAGCTGCACGCGCACTGCTACCGGATGCTCGGGTCGACCCACGACGCGGACGATGCACTACAGGAGGCGCTGCTGCGGGCCTGGCGGGGCCTGGACCGCTTCGAGGGGCGTAGTTCACTGCGCGCCTGGCTGTACACCGTGGCCACCCGCACCTGCCTGGACGCCGTCGACCGGCGCGGCAGGCGGGCGATGCCCATCGACCTCGGCCCGGCCAGCGACCACGCGGTGGTCGACGCCACCCCGCTGACCGAGGTCGCCTGGCTGGGCCCCTACCCCGACGCGGGTCTGCCTGCCGGCCCGGCCGGACCGGCCGCGCGGTACGAGCAGCGCGAGGCCGTCGAACTCGCCTTCGTCGCGGCCATGCAGCACCTGTCAGGCAACCAGCGGGCCGCGCTGCTCCTGTTCGACGTGCTCGGCTTCTCCGCCGCCGAGATCGCCACCATGATGGACACCTCCACCACCTCGGTGAACTCCGCCCTGGCCCGCGCCCGTCGACTGCTCGCCGAGCGGGTCCCCGCGCGCTCGCAGCAGCAGGCCTTGCGCAAGCTCGGCGACGCCCGGGTCCGCGAGACCGTCACCGCCTTCGCCGCCGCCCTGGAAAGCGGCGACGCCGACGCCCTGGTCGCCCTGCTCACCGAGGACGTCGCCTGGTCGATGCCGCCGCTGGCCCAGTGGTACCGGGGCCGGGCCGCCGTCATGGACTTCGCCGTTGAGGTCCCGCTCACCCGCTGCCCGAGCTGGCGCTACCACCTCACTTCGGCGAACGGCCAACCGGCAGTGGCCTTCTACGTGGGCACGAGCCGGTCGGCCCCGCACCTCGCGTGGTCGATCACGGTGCTGACCCTGCGCGGCGAGCTCGTCGAAGGCCTCACCTCGTTCCTGGGCGCGGAGCACGTACAGCGGTTCGGGCTGGAGACGGAGTGGGCGTGAGCCAACGTCAGCCCCCGAGGCCCCCAGGGAGTGGCTACGGCCGGGACCATTGACCATGGAGGCCAGACGACGGCGTTTCCCATTCTGAAACGCTCAGTCAGTCACTCACGGCACGTTGGTCGGCGCGAACCGCGCGGTATGCGACTACACCGGCCGCACACCGCGCCACCCGGTACGTGCCCGGCGCTCCGCGTTCCGTCACCCGCACCGGCGCATTCCGCCGCTTCCGCGACGGGGCGCGGGCTGCCTCGATGTCGTCACTACCGGCGAGCCGCTCGCGGTCACGCAGGAAGCCGTCCCCACGCTGAAGCCGGGCCAGTCCGCCACGGTCAACATCTGGCTCGACCCCAGAGAATCCCCCTTCACCGCGCGCCAGGTGGAACAGACGTTCACCGCACCCACCGGCCTCCGCTTCACCGGCGGCGTGTCCTACGGCTACTACACGGTCAGCCCGCACCGGACAGGCAACCTGACCTCCACGACCACAGACGACGGCCGCACGGTCACAGTGCAGGCCGACCTGCATCTGAACGACGACCCCGCCACCGACAGGGAACCCGTCATCTACACCTTCACGCCTATGACTCTCCCTGAAGCCGAGCCGGGCACCCACTCCGACGGCAAGGCCCTCATCGGACCGGACGGCAGCTTCGGATCTGCCGCCAGCAGCGCAACCGTGGACCGCTGAGCAGTACGGCACAGGTGTCACTTGGCAGCTGTCGCAGGCCGGCGTTACCACTTGCGACAGCTGCCAGGTCATGCAATCACCCCGGTGACGGCTCCCCGGGGCGGCGCAGTCGGACTCCTGAAAGTCGTGCCAACAGAGCCCTGGGAGGCACCTGGGCCCGGGTGCAGACCGCGGTGATGGTGAACGCTCGTAGCCCCTTCCTCCAGCAGTTCCACCCCGGCATCCAGGATGCTGACCCACGCCTGGCGGCTGCGCTCCTGCCGGCTTTTGCCCGACCGTTCCGATCTGTTCATGTTCTTGTCGGCTGGTGCGGGTGGGTCGTCAGGGGCTAGGCCTGAGAATGCCGGTCGTGGACCAAGCCCCCGTACCCCTGGTGCCCGAGTCGGTTCCGGCGGATATCGCTGACTGGCTCTCCTCCGACGCGGAGCGCTGGCGTGCGCTGCGGCCCGGGCGCTGGGCGCATCCCATCCCCACGGGTCTGGCCTTGGTGCTCGCGAGCATGGCTGTCCTCCGGCTGGCCCCGGAGGACGCCTACTTCTGCTCAGGCCAAGGGTCGTGCACTCCCGACTGGCTCGCTACGGCCATGGGTGCGCTCGTCTACGCCATTGTCTACCGGGGCGTCAGACTGCTGCCTCTGGCCACCGCAGCGGTGCTCCCTCTGGTGGCCCTCTGGGCGCTCTTTGACCCGCGCACTCCCATCGCGGCGGGCATCAGCCTGACGGTCGCGGCCTGCTACGCGTGTCTCGGTTGTCTGCACAGGCTCACCGCCGCACGCCGTCAGCGTCGGCTGGCAGAGGAGGTCGCCGGCCGCGGGTGGCATTCGCTGCCCGAAGGGCTGAGAACTCGCCCGGGCGACACGGGCGAGCGGCCCGGTTGTGGCATCGTGATGATCGCCGTCGCCGTCCTCGCCTTCGTTCTCGGGCCGCTCGGCGTCACCGCGTGGATGGACACCGAGACCTGGCAGGCGCTGGCATTCTTCGGCACCATCATCGGCTCGCTGAGCCTGGCGTACTACGTCAGGGACCGACGGCGTGCCGCCGCGCTCCGCCAAGGGCCCGTGCCCGTGTTGCGTGTGCTCGTGCGCGAAGGGGGTGGGGGGAACGACCGGCGTACCTACGTCTTCGCGGCCGACGACATCGAAGGGCGCCGCCCGCTCCTGAGCTGCTACACCCGGGTCGCCCTCGGTGAGTCCCGCATTCCCGTGCACAACCGGCTGCGTGAGGCCGTGCTGTTCGGCCCGCCGCATCCCGGCGGCGGGCTCGTCCTCGTCTCGTCCGACGGACAGCAAGCACCCCGCCCGTGCACCGAATACGACATCGGACCGGCGCGTCAGGAGTATCCCGACAGCCGGCCCGAGACACCGGCCCCCGGCGTGGTGCCCTTGAGCTGGGGGCCAGGAACCGGGAGCAGATGGTGCGCCGTCCTCACCCAAGGCGCCCTGATGGCCTTTGTGGTGGGCGACCTGACCGTGATCGGCGGCATGTCGCTCGGGCAACGCGTGTTCCCTGCGCTTTTCATCCTCGGCAGCACCCTCTTGATCGCGACGCAGTTCAGCTGGCGCGTCACGGCGGACAGTGCGGGCCTGTGGGCTGTCGGGGTACGCCGGGTCCGGCACATACCCTGGGACGAGTTCAGCCAAGTTTGGCTGTGGGGCCGCGGATTCAGAATCGACCGGGTCGGCGAGGGCGCCCGCGGCGCGGAGATCTTTGGTGTGGTCGCCCCGGCTTGGCTCAGCCGTCGTTTCCGCCGCAGACCGGAGGCGCTGCGGGCGGTCGACGGTATCCGCGCCCTGCAAGCCGATCCCGCTCTGCGGCCGACCGGGCACAGCGCTCCCGCAGACAGGGGCCGGCCCGTGGGCGTTGCTCTGCTCGTCGTCAACGCGGCGCTGGCGCTTGCGCTGCTGCTGTTCGGCTGACCGCAGGAAACCAGGCGGTTCATGCCCCACCGCGCCGGGGACGACCCACATCTGGATCAGGTGCACCAGCTTGGGGTGGGACTGGTGCGCCCAGGCGTCAGGAGTCGTTCTTCTCCGAGTGCTTGATTCCGGTGCCGATGTTCATACGCTGGGCGAGCCCGGGGTGGACGACGCCGGGGTTGGCCCTCAGCTCGAGGCGGTCGCGGCGGCGACGGCGCCCGCGAAGTCGGGCTGGACGCCGAGCTGGGCGAGCATGACGCTGACCCCGACGTAGCAGTTGGACTCCTTGATCTTGCCGTCCTTGAGGTACCAGAAGTCCGCGGTGGGGATGGACAGCTTGGCGCCGTTGGGCGGGATGACGCCGGCGGGCGTCGGGAACGGCCCGCCGAAGGTGCCCTCGATCGTCAGCTCTATCGTGACGAGGTCGCCCGTGACGTGGAACCGGTGCAGCTCGCGGTGGACGTCATGGCAGCAGCTGCCCCATCACGCTGAGCAGGTCGCCGAGGTGCTCACCGCGGTAGACCTCACCTGCGACGACGTTGTTGAACACCCCGTCCTCGTCCTCGCGGCGCGTGGGCATCCTGTGGGCGCCGGACGTGGTGGTCAGTGCCGGAGGCCATCCACGCCACCGGGGTCGAACTGCGTCAGGAATCCGAGGAGCGGCTGGCCGCGCGGATCGATGGCAGAGCGGTCACGCTCCGCGAGGTCTTCCACCTGGCCAGGACTCACCGGACCACACCCGCGGTCGCGTCCCCGTAGTTGACTGAGGATCGGTCTGCTGGGGACCGTCAACCACCCACGCCATGACGCAGGAGAGAGACAACATGCCGAACCGTTGGGCCGGAGTGACCATCGACTGCGTCGACGTCGAAAAGGTGGCGGCCTTTTGGAGCGCCCTGTTGGATCGTCGGCCGGGGCCGTCCCGGCCTGGCTGGGTCTACCTCGGCGACCGCGACGACCCGCTGCCCCGACTCGTCTTCCAGCCGGTGGCCGAGCCGAAGCACGGCAAGGTACGCCTGCACCTCGACGTCGTCGTCGACGACATCGACGAGGGCATTGCCCAAGTCACCTCTCTCGGCGGCCGGTTCACCGGCGAACGGCATGACTACGAGGAGGGTGTGGTCGTTGTGATGGCCGATCCCGAAGAGCACGAATTTTGCCTGGCCCAGTACTACTGACCCGCGCTACGCCCCGTCGTGACGCGCCACGCGTCAAGCGTGTGCGGCAGTGGTACCGCGGCCCCAGCCGCGACCTGAAGGCGCCGCTCCAGCTGTTCGAGGAATGGGAATCCGAGACCATGCAGGCCCACGGCTGGTCCCGTGCTGCCGACCCCGAAGCGTCACCCGCCCCGTCGGCTCACAGCCGTGTGTCTTCCATGGCTGGGCAAAGGCTGTCAGCGGCATCATCCGGTCGGGGCTGTTCCCTCGCCCAGGAAGGCCACGATCAGGAAATCCCTGATCGCCCATCCACGGCACTCCGACCGGCCGCACGCTGCGTTCCTGCCCGTCGGCCAAGCGCAGCCGGGACGGAACACCCTGCCGCATCTCGGCCGCCAGCCGTACCGGCACGCCCCGTAGCAGGCCGCCCCACTCAGGGCTTTTTGGCCGGCGTCAGCTCGCCCAGCTCGACCCCCACCACGGCCTGCTCAGTCCCCACGACCAGCACAGCCGACCAAGAGAAGGCAGTCACGCCTCCAGCCTGCCCCGCAACAAGCCGACCCGCGAGCAGCCACCCCCTCCGACCGGCCGGGCGAGTCCTTGAAAGACCTTGCGTCAACGCAAGACAGCCAACAGGCGTGTAGCCAGGCAGCAAGCCGCCGAAGCGATTGTGTGCCCAACTGCTCCAGACCGTGGCCCGCGGCGAAACCTGGTCCTGGAAGACCAGCTCCGGAAACGGGCTGAGGAACTGCGCCACCGCTGACCGAACTCGCCGGGGGAGTGGTCAGCCCACCCACCCGACGTCACTTCGGCTTGTCAGGGTGAGGTGGGGTTGTCGCGGGCAAGGCCGGTACTGGAGTCGCGAGCCATCGCGCTGCGGGACACCGCGGTGAGGTCTGCTCCCTCACCGTTTGGGCTCCAGTCTGACCGGCGGCCGGGATGCCCAGGGCCGCGCCCGCGGCCAGCGCGGCCACCGCGTTCCAGTCCAGCTCTCCGAGAGCGCCGAGTTCGTCGAGGACGACGCGGTGGAGCCTCACCCGGACACGGGCCCGGCTCCACTGTGCGAAACGCCGGTAAACCGTCTGCCAGCTTGGCCCGAACACCGGCGGAAGCTGCCTCCACGTGCAGCCGGAAGTCGCCACGAAGATGACCGCGGCCAGGGCCGCACGGTCGTGGGCGTACCACCTCGGTCGGTGGCACCACCCGCCGGAGCAACACCCACAACTCATCCGGCACCAGCCGCTTAACCAAATCCGCCATGAACGGCTCAACGAACGATCACGCCATAACAAGGACCTGAACCCCGAACCAAACAACCCCGCCGGGACAAAACGCTCTTCAACGGCGAAGGGTGGTGTCGAAGGCGGGCAGCGGGCGGCCAACTCCCCGTACCGTCGGCTCACGCCACAGGGCTCCACACGGCAGAGGAACGCCGCCGGCGCTGTGGTGACGCGTGTGCTCAGTTGGTGGTGAGCATGCCTTCGCGGAGTTTGGCGAGGGTGCGGCCCAGGAGGCGGGAGACGTGCATCTGGGAGATGCCGAGGTGTTCGCCGATCTGTGCCTGGGTGAGTTCGTCGACGAACCGCATGTGGATGATGCGGCGTTCGCGGTCGTCGAGCTGGGCGATCATGGGGGCGAGCGCGTTGAAGTCCTCGACGAGTTCGAGGGCGGTGTCGTCGACGCCGATGAAGTCGGCGAGGGCGGCCTCACCGTCTCCACTGGAGGTGATGGCGGCGTCCAGCGAGGTTGAGGTGTAGCCGTTCGCGGCCTTCCGGGCCTCGATGACGTCCCTTTCCGACAGGGACATCAGCTCGGACAGTTCCCGGGTCGTGGGCATGCGGCCGAGCCGGCTGCGGAGCTCCTCGGTGGCCTTGGCGAGCGCTACCCGGGCTTCCTGTAGGCGGCGCGGGACATGGACGGCCCACGTGGTGTCGCGGAAGAAGCGCTTGATCTCGCCGACGATGTAGGGGACGGCGAAGGAGGTGAACTCGACTTCGCGGGTGAGTTCGAACCGGTCGATGGCCTTGATGAGGCCGATCGTGCCGACCTGGACGATGTCCTCCATCTCGTCCTGGCCGCGGCTGCGGAACCGCGAGGCCGCGAACTGGACGAGGGTGATGTTCATTTCGATGAGGGTGTTGCGCGCGTACTGGTACTCGGGCGTGCCCTCTTCCAGGACGCCGAGGCGGTCGAAGAACAGCTTCGACAGCTCGCGGGCGTCCTTCGGCGTGATCTGCGACGGGTCGCTGATCTCCGGCAGCACGACGGTCTGTACCCCGGCTGTCTCGGTCGCTGTCATGCTCATCCCCTCCTGCGTGATCCAGCCTCGTTCACAGCCTGCTCCTGGGCGGCCGGAGACGGTGTACCCCCGCTTGGGGCATGCATGCCACACGATTTCACGGTGGTTCCGCCACTCCGGTATTCCGCCGCAGGAGTGAAGGCGGAAGGGAGGTTAGCCCACCGCACCTGAGGTGCGACATAGGGCTCGGGGACGTGCCGGCTCGTCGGGATGCCGTGCTGCCTCCCCCTGGGGCGGGCACGTCCGGCACCGCGGCATCAGGGTGTGCCGCGGCACGGCGGCTCCCTTCCCTGGCTGCGGCCAGGGCCACCTGGCGCGCTGCAAGCCCCTTTGGAGTCCACCGCCCGGGCGTGTGACGTGGCTTGTGCCCCGGCCGCAGTCGCCAGCCCAGCCGGGGCCGTCCATCGTCGTTGTTCGAGGTCGACTTGCTCTCTGCCTGACGCACAAAAATCTGTGTTGGTCAGAGTAGACATTGAGAGATCGCCTGGTTATGGTTTCTCTCGTAGTCGAGATCAGCAGGGCCCGGCAGACACGAACTGCCGGGCAGTGGTACCGGTAGTTGCAGTTGGCAGGACGGTGCGGTGGTGGAGTTTCGAAGCCAGGTTGTCGCAGGTCGGCGACGGGGCTGACGACCGGACCGGGTGGCCCGCAGTGATCAGGGGCCGCCGTGAGTAGGACCGCAGGTGAAGTACTCGCAAGTGCAGTTCGCGGTATCCAGCAGTGAAGGTGTGTGAGTAGTACCTCGGTGAAGGCGTCGGCTGCGGGCGCGCGCACCGGGAGGTTCGGCAGCGGGGTTCTAAGCCAGAGCAGATGCAGGACGGGCGACGGGGCTGGCTGCCGAAGAGCGACGCTTCCACAGGTCGCTACGCAACACGCAGTAGAGCAGTGCCAGCATTACGCAGTCCCCCCTTTGGTAATGGTTGGTCAAGAGGGAAAGAACGGAGGAGCGAGGCGCCATCAGGATCGCCCGGGCGAAATGGCTGAGCCCGGGTACCGCAGGACATCGATAGTGAGGTGGTCTCCGGTCGAGCAACCGCGATCCCCGCACACGCTCTCACCCCCCGTGAGCTCGTGCGGAAACAGAAGGCCGGTGCAGTATCAGGGCCGGCAGATGGTGTAGCAGTTCCTTCGGGGCCCTGGCGCAATGGCGCCAGGGCCCCTCCACGCGTTTCATGAGAGAGGTGCAATGACAGCAGACGACTCGTTCGGCCGACTCGATGACGACGACTACCCCGCCTACACGATGGGCCGGGCCGCCGAGATACTCGGCACCACCCAGGGCTTCCTCCGCGCGATCGGCGAAGCCCGCCTCATCACCCCGCTGCGCTCCGCGGGCGGACACCGCCGCTACTCCCGCTACCAGCTGCGCATCGCCGCCCGTGCCCGGGAACTTGTCGACCAGGGCACACCGATCGAGGCCGCCTGCCGCATCGTCATCCTCGAAGACCAGCTCGAAGAAGCCCGGCGCATCAACGACGAATACCGCAGCGCCTCCCAGTCCGCAGATTCTGCAGCATCGCGGCTCCCTCATTGAATTGTGCTTGCCCAGCCGAACTGCGATGACTCTTCAGGCGTCATCGAATCCGGTGACCTTCCGTCAGAATTGCGCGTGCGCATACCCCTGATCCCGCACTCGCTGTGAATCTCGTGGATGGCCGGAGGCGTCGTGCTGGAGGGCCATGGTTCCTGGCGTCACGGCCGCCTCCGGCCATGAACCTCCAGCTACCCCCGAACCGGAGGAATCACCACTTCCGTCCTGGGATCACGGGGACGGGACATGGGTGGGGCCCGACACCACGGTGTCGGGCCCCACCCATGATTGTGCTGCTGTTGTGGCTGTCTACCAGCGGTACCAGCGGCCGCGCTTGCCGCCGCTTGCCGCAGGCCGGATCACGAAGCCGAGGACCCACACGATCAGGACGATGACGGCGATCCACCACAGTGCCTTCAGTGCGAAACCGGCACCGAAGAGGATCAGGGCGAGCAGAAGAACAAGAAGAATAGGAACCATAGTTATCAACCTCCGGACCCTCGTGTGCCCGGCGGTCCGATCTTCACTCCTGCCAGCCTTATGTATTTCTTAGACGGTCCGCGCTGCGAATACGTTGTGGTCCTCGACTGGTTTGAGGATGCAATACGTGGTGACACGGATGGCGTACGTGAGTTTCCGAGTGAGACAGGAGTGAGTGGTTGTGGCTGCGGACGAGAAGGCTCAGGCCAAGGGTGAGCAGGTCGAGGGCAAGGTCAAGAAGGTCGTCGGCGGCGCGGTGGGCAACGAGTCCCTGAAGGCCGAGGGTCACGCCAAGGAGTCCCAGGGCGACCTGCGCGCGGCCAAGGAGAAGGCCAAGGACGCCGTCCGGCCCAAGTAGGCTCACAGCACTCCTGATCCCGGCAGCCTGTTGGCTGCCGGGATTTGTGCTGCCTGGGCCGGACCGCGGGCTCAGGCAGTCGGCTGCGGGGTGAAGCGTGCACGTGCAGCGTCGGTTGCACCGGGAGTGGGGGAGTGGGCGCCGTCGGGGCCCAGGCGGGAACGGCCCGTGGTTTTAGCGGGCCTGGGTGGCGTCCACGGCTTTGCGAGACGACCCCACCGTGCCACGCAGCGCCTATCAGACGAACCTCCAGCGGCGGCACTCTCACCCGCCCGGCCCATCGGGCCTCTCGCACCTGCCCTCGGCGGTAGCCGATCTCGTCCTCCTCGGAGCCTCACCGGCCGCTACCCCGCCAGTAGTTGCAGCAGGCTCGCCTCCGACAGGCGGACCGTGGCGCTGCGCACCGATCACCAGGGCACGGCCGAGCACGGGCACCGGATCACCGAGGCCATCGCCTGTCATGTGGCCCGTATCGGCGTGACCATTGACCATTGGAAGAGGTGGCCGCGTCCCGCGCGACCATGAGCCAGCAATGCCGTCAGGCCCAGGCGACGGCGGCCTCGACGGGCACGCGGGGTAGCCGCGGGAACCATGGGTCGGCACCGGGGTGACCGATGTTGACCACCAGATGGGAACGCCAGCTGGTCCCGGCGAAGAACTCCTTGTTCACGCCAGTCTCGTCGAAGCCCGCCATGGGACCGGCCGCGAGCCCCGCCGCGCGCACCGCGAGCAGGAAGACCCCGGTCTGCAGTGACGAGTTGTAGGCAGCGATGCTCTCGCGCTTCTCGGTCTGGTCGGCGAAAGCCGATCGCAGCATGTCGCCGCGGGCCGGGAAGACTGTCGGCATCTGCTCGTGGAAGTCGGTGTCGTACGCCAGGACCGCCACGGCCGGCGCCTTGAGCGTCTTGGCCCTGTTGCCCTCGTCCAGGTGCCGGACCAGGTGCTCCTTGCCCTCGCGGGTGCGCACGAAGAGCACACGCAGAGGCTGGCTGTTGGCGGCGCTCGGCGACCAACGGGCGAGTTCCCAGATCATGGCGAGTTCGCCGTCGGTTACAGCCGTCGCGGCGAAGGTGTTTGCGGTGCGGGCCTCTGTGAACAACAGCTTTCGCCCGGCGTCGTCCAGGACATCGAGGGCCTGCGGTTCGCGGTCGGATATGGTCACGGTTTCTCTCTTGCTCCGGTGTGCGGAGGGTGTGGTGTTGGGACGGGCTCTCCGCCCGGTTCCAGTCGGCGGGACGGGGTTTGCGGAGCCGGGCGGGGCGCCCATCCCGGTGCTGTCACTCAGGCCTGGCCGCCCCTGGCCGACGGTCATGTGCGGTGTGCTGCCCGCTTGCTCCGCTCCGCACCCAACTGGGCGTAGAAGTCAATGAGTTCGGGGTTGTCGACCGCCGCGGGGGTGAGGATCTGCTCGGCAGGGACGCCTTGGAGCAGGCGCTTGACCGGAACTTCGAGCTTCTTGCCGGTCCTTGTGTGCGGGATGGCCGGCACGGAGAGGATCTCGTCGGGGACGTGGCGGGGTGAGGCGCCGGCGCGGATCGCGTCGCGGATCCGGTCGCGCAGCACGTCGTCCAGGGTCACGCCGGGCGCGGGGACCACGAACAGGGGCATCCAGTAGCCGCCGTCCGGCTCCTCCGCGCCGATGACGAGGGCCTCGGTGATCTCGGGGAAGCGTTCGACGATCTCGTGGATGTCGGCGCTGCCGAGGCGTACGCCGTTGCGGTTGAGGGTGGCATCGGAGCGGCCGTGGACGATCACCGAACCGTGGGAAGTGAGGGTGATCCAGTCGCCGTGCCGCCACACGCCGGGGTAGGCGCCGAAGTAGGCGTCGCGGTAGCGGCTGCCGTCGGGGTCGTTCCAGAAGTGCAGCGGCATGGACGGCATGGGCCGGGTGACGACCAGCTCGCCGACCCGGTCGAGGACCGGGGTGCCGTGGGCATCGTATGCGGCCAGCGCCACGCCCAGGTTGGGGGCGGACAGCTCCCCCGCCCAGACGGGGGTCGTGGGTGCGGAGCCGGCGAAGCCGGAGACGATGTCCGTGCCGCCACTGGTGGAGGCCGGCTGTACGCCGGTGCCCACGTGGTCGCGGACCCATGGGTAGGCGGAGGCGGGCAGAGCCGATCCGGTGGAGCCGATGACGCGGATGGCCGACAGGTCGTGCGCGGAGGGTTCGATGCCCAGCTTGGCCATGGCCAGCAGGTATTGAGGGCTGGTGCCGAAGACGGTGACCTTGTGGCGGCCCGCCAGCTCCCACAGGATGTCCGGTCGCGCAAGTGGTGCCGGGCTGCCGTCGTAGGTGCAGGTGGTGGCGCCGGTCAGCAGGGTGGAGACGACCAGGTTCCACATCATCCAGTGGGTGGTAGTGTACCACAGCAGGCGGTCCCCGAGGCCCAGATCGGTGTGCAGGCCGAGGATCTTGAGGTGTTCGAGCAGGACGCCGCCGTGGCC
The DNA here is from genome assembly GCF_037940415.1 of Streptomyces sp. f51. NCBI lineage: Bacteria > Bacillati > Actinomycetota > Actinomycetes > Kitasatosporales > Streptomycetaceae > Streptomyces > Streptomyces sp. f51. Next base: position 7,168,415 of record NZ_CP149798.1, read on the forward strand.
GTGGACGATGCCCTTGGGCAGGCCGGTGGTACCGGAGGAGAACACGACCCACAGCGGGTGGTCGAACGGCACCGGCGCGAAGGTGAGGTACTCGGTGCGGGCTGCGGCGTCCTCCCAGGGAACCGTCAGCCCCGGGTGCCGGGTCTCGGGCCGGGGGAGGCCCAGGTGGTCCACGAGAATCGTGGCCGTCAGTGTTGGCAGCTCGTCAGCCAGTTCGAGCGAGGCGGCACGGCGGTCGTGCCTGGTGCCGTTGAAGAGGTAGCCGTCCGCGGTGATGAGGACCGTGGGTTCGAGCTGGGCGAAGCGGTCGGCGGCGGCCTTGGGGGCGTAGTCCTGGCCGCACACCGACCACACCGCGCCCAGGCTGGCGGTGGCGAGGAAGGCGATGACGGCGTGGGGGGTGTTGGGCAGGTAGCCCACCACCCGGTCGCCCTGTTCGACGCCCAGGTCACGCAGCGTGGCGGCGACGGAGGCGACCAGGGCGCGCAGCTGCCGGCCCGTGATCTCGTAGCCGGAGCCGGTCTCGTCCAGCGCTGTGATCGCGGGAGAGTGCGGCTGAAGGTTGCGCAGTGCGTGGTGGGTGTAGTTCAGGGTGGCGCCGGGGAACCAGCGGGCGCCCGGCATGGTCTCCTGAGCCAGTACACGCTCGTACGGCGTCGCCGCGTCGATGGCGAAGTACTCCCACACCGCAGCCCAGAAACCCTCCAGGTCGGTGACCGACCAGCGGTGCAGGGCCTGGTAGTCGATGGGGTCCTGAACGCCTTCGGCGCCTTGGCGCCGGGCTGCCCATCGGGCGAAGTCCGCGATGCGGCTGCCTGCGGCCGCCTGCGGGTCGGGAGTGAGGAAGGGTTCCGGATACGGCGTGGCGTGCGGGGTGCTCATCGTGTGGTGCTCCTCGGCAGGGGGGCCGGCCGGCCCCCGGCGGGGCGGCGGGCCGTGTGCAGCAGCGGCGCCCAGACGGCGGTGCCGGTGAAGTCGCCGCTGCGGGCGGGGACCGTGTCCAGCACGACGCGATCGGGACGCAGCAGGACGGCATCGGCCCGGCCGCGTGCCAGCCAGGCGGTGAGGGCGCCGTCGTCGCCCAGGTCGTCCACGCGGATCGTGCGCGCTCCGAGTGCCGTGGCCACGGCCGTCACCTGCGGGGTGGGCGGCACGGTGGTCAGGACGGCGAAGGAATCCCCGAGGACGTCGTCCAGGCGTACTCGCCTGCCGTCGACGATCACGCACGGCTGCGGGCACAAGGTGCCGGCCAGCACGCGGCCGACCAGCCGGGAGCGGCGCCGTACCAGTGGACCGGCGGCCAGGGCAGGGCTGAGATCGCGGCCCACCGCCGCTGTCACGCCTGGGATGCGGCAGGCCCTGCTCACGACGGCCCGGCGGATCGCAGCGCCGCGGTCCTGTCCGCCGGTCATGGCCCAGCCGACGGCGACCGCGACGCGGATCAGGTGGCGGGCGTGCGGCTTGCGTTCGCGCTCGTAGGTGTCCAGCAGTGCGTCGTCCGCGCCCTGTTGGAGAACGCGGGCCAGTTTCCAGGTGAGGTTGTGGGCGTCGCGCAGTCCCGCGCACAGACCCTGCCCGATGAAGGGTGGGGTGAGGTGGGCCGCGTCTCCCAGCAGGAAGACACGGCCCCGGCGCCACCGGTCGGCCAGGCGGGCCCGGAAGGTGTACTGCGCCTGCCGGACCACCTCGAAGTCGTCGCCAGGCGGGGCGTCACGCGGCAGGTCCACCCAGGGGGCGAGCAGCTCGCGCAGGCGGTCCAGCCCCTCCGGGCCGTCCAGGGGCTCGTCGTCGGCCAGCCGGAACTCCCAGCGGTAGCGGTCCTCGCCGACGCGCATGAAGGTGGCCGGCCGGATCGGGCAGCAGATCTGCTCTGCGCCTTCCCAGGTGCGCACCCGGCGACTGGTGCGCACGTCGATGACTCTCCAGCTCTCCTCGAAGTGCAGGTCCTCCCATACGGCACCGATGGTGTCGCGGGTGAGACTGCCCGCGCCGTCGCAGCCCAGGACGGCATCGGCCCACACGTGCTCCACCTCGTCGCTGCCGTCGCGGCGGAATTCGACCCGGACCGGACCCGTCGAGCCGTGTGCTCCGTCGGTGTCCTGGGTGACGGACACGGCCTCCACGCCGCCCCGCAGCTCGCACTCCGGGCGGCGCGCCAGTGCCTCGCGGAGCAGGCGTTCCAGCTCGGGCTGGTCGAACATGCTGGTCTGCGGGAAGCCGTGGGGCCCGTGCGGGGAGCGCGGGAACTCGGCGATCAAGCGGTGCCGGGGATCCAGTAGCCGCAGCCCGCGCGCCGGGCGCGCGAGGGCGGCGAACTCCTCGTGGACGCCGACACTCTGCAGGATCCGGCGGACTTCGTCGTCCATGGCGACGGCGCGCGGCAGGGGGTAGACGTCCCGGTGGCGTTCCAGGACGATGCTGCGCACTCCGTGGCGGGCGAGCAGGAGGGCTGCCGTGACTCCCACAGGTCCGGCACCGATGATCACCACCGGTATCCGGGATGGGGCGTTCATGACGCGTCCGTCACAGGAGTCTGCTGCTTGCCGAGGTTGATCCGTCCGTCAGGCGTGGCGATCGTGGCGGTGATGAGGTCGCCGTCGCGCAGATAATGGGGGTTCTTGGCCTGGCTGTTGAAGAACGCCTTCCACTTCAGTGCGGGCGGCAGCAGTGCGCCGATCTTCTCGACCGGCTTGGGCGGGGCCTTCAGGGCCGTGCCGCCGGGGGTGCCGGTCAGCAGCAGGTCACCCGGATCCAGGGTCTGGAAGCGGGCGAGCAGGGTGAGCGCCTGCGCGGGCCGTACGATCATGTCGGCGAGCGTGCGGTCCTGGCGCGGTTCGCCGTTGACCGACAGCCGCAGGCGCAGGTTGAGCAGATGGGCGAAGTCCTCGGGCTCCAGCAGGGCCAGATACGGTCCGGTCGGTGTGAAGGTCGGGTAGGACTTGCTCTCGTAGAACTGGGTCTTGGTCAGCTGGACGTCGCGGGCGCTGACGTCGTTGGTCAGGACGAGTCCGGCGACGTAGCGCGGCAGGTCCCGCTCCTGGACGACGGTGCCCACGGGCAGGGTTGCGCCCATGACGAGGCCGAGTTCGACCTCGTAGTCGAGGAACTTCACGTGCGCGGGGCGGATGATCGCCTCGTGCGGGCCGCTGACCGAGCCGGACGCCTTGCGGAAGAAGGTCGGCGGGATCTCGCCGGTGAATCCCGAATCGCGGGCGTGACTGCGGTAGTTGACCATCTGGGCGACCACCCGGCACGGGGTGGTGACCGGGGGCAGGGCCACCAGGTCGGCGACGGGTGTGCCGCTCTCGGCGGAGGCCGCGGCCTCGCGGACCGCGTCGCGGTCGGCGAGCAGTTCGGCGGTGGTGTCCGCCTTGGTCTCGATGCGGACGGCGCGCTCGCCCCGGACGACCCACCAGCCTCCCCCGCTCCCCGCTCCGCCCGAGCGTGAGGTGCCCCCAGTGGTGCGCAGAACGTTGGTGCTCATGAGCTCATCGCTTTCATCAGGCCCAGCAGGCGCGCGGGGTCGAGTTCGTTGTCGCCGCGCAGGGCCGTCATGACCTCGCGGAGCTTGGCGGGGGACGGATTCGTGCCCAGGAAGTCACGGGTGACCGGCGGGCCCCACTGGGCCAGACCGCTCGCCGACATCGGTGCCCAGCCGGGCTCGATGTCGCAGGAGAACAGGTCGCCGTCGGCGAAGTGCTCCAGCATGAAGCGGTCGGGGTCGCGCCAGTAGTCGAAGAGCTGGCTGCCCTGGATGTGCCGGCCGATTCCCCAGCTGCGCTGGTAGCCGCGCTCGGCGAGGTACTCGCCACCGGCGGCGATCGCGTCGAGGTCGGTGACCTGGTAGGCGGAGTGGACGTAGCCGTTGCCGGGTCCCAGGTGCATGGCCAGCGTGTGGTGGTCCACGGCCAGGCCGTCCTGGTCACAGCGGATGAACGCCATCGTCGGCCCGCGCTCGCGCTGTCCGTCCAGGAACAGGAAGTCGCTGACGATCATTCCAAGGGTGTTCAGGTACCAGTCCAGGGCGCGGGCGAACAGCCGTGTCTCCAGCACCACGTGGCCCAGCCGCTGGATGCGGGAGGGCTCACGGGGCGGGCGCTGGGCGGCGTTCGTACGGCGGTGCTCCGTGCCGGAGTTGAGGAGCAGGGGCTGCTGCTCGGGCAGCGCGGGCAGCTGTTCGGCACCGTGGACGACCCGGACCGGGAAGCCCGAGGGATCGAGCAGGGCGATGGACTGTCCGCCTCCGGGTACACCGATGTCCCGGACGGCACTGCCGGTGGCGCGGGCCAGCCGGTCCAGGTCGCTCCGCTCGGCCGCGCGGAACGCCGGCCCGATGAAACGTGACGTTTGCCCGCGCCGGATGACCATGCAGGGTGAGCCTGCGAACGTGCCGCGCAGCCACAGCTCCCGCTCGGTGCGGGCGGCGATCGCGAACCCGAAGTCACACGCGAACACCGCGGCCCGGTCCAGATCAGGCTTCTCGAACTCCAGCCAGGCCAGGTCGGCCACCTTGATCACGGGATTGCGCGCGCGCCCGGGGTGCTCACCGCGCAGGGCGCCCTGCTCGCTGTGGAGGTCCTGGTGGGGTGTCTGGGGATCGGCCCTGTCAACGGGGGTGTGGGGCATGGTTTCCTCCAAGCAACATTGCCGTAATGATGAAATCATCAACTTTGACGCCTCTCGTCGTCAATAGGTTGAGGTCAGAGAATTGATAAATCCATCAGTCATGGGGGACTCATCGTCACCGTTGCTAGACTCGCCGTATGCCGACGTCAGCCCCGCCCAGGAACCGCTTCGAGCGGCGCCGCGCCGAGACCCGTCAGGCGCTCGTCCGCGCGGCCCGGCAGGTCCTCGCGGAGACCGGGGACACCAGTGCCAGCATCCAGGCGATCGCCGCGCGCGCGGACGTGGGTTTCGGCTCCTTCTACAACCACTTCGAGTCGAAGACGGAGCTGTTCGACGCCGCGGTGGCGGACGCCCTGGAGGAGTTCGGGCAGGTCATCGACGAGCGTGTACGAGGGATCGAGGACCCGGCCGAGCTCGTCGCGGCGGGCTTCCGGCTGACCGCCCGGATGGCCGACTCCCACCCGGAACTCCTGCGGATCCTGCGCGATCGCGGTCTGGCCCACATTCACTCCGACCGGGGCCTCGCCCCACGAGCGCTGCGCGACCTGGAGATCGGCATCACCTCGGGCCGCTTCACCTGCACCAGCGCGACCACCGCCCTCTCCGCCGTGGGCGGGACCTTGATGTCCCTCGTCGCACTGCGACTGGCCCGCCCCGACCTCGACGGCGACGAGGCCGCCTCCGACCTGGCCGAGATGGTCCTGCGCATGCTCGGCGTCCCTGCGGACGACGCCCACGAGGTCACCCGGCGCCCCCTGCCCGACCTCACCTGATCCGGGTGAGCCGTGGACGCCGGTGCTCCCTCGAGCACCGGCGCCCACTCACCCCTGCCCGAGGTGGCTTGGCGGAACGTTCTGTTCCGATGTCAGGGGACGAGGATGAGACGGATCGGGTCGCCGATCTTGTTCTCCAGCCGGTTGACCGCGTCGGCCGCGTCGGCCAGCGGGATGTGGTCCGTAATGGAGGGGGCCAGGTCGAGACGGCCGCCCGCGGCCAGCCGCACCAGCTCGGTGACGGACTCCGGGGTGCCGCCGTAGTGCCCGCGCACCTGCTTGCCCAGGTAGTTGAAGGTAAGGCCCTCGGTGATGGTGAGCGGCTGCGGCGTGATGCCCACCAGGATCAGGGCGCCGCCCAGACCAAGCACGGCGTCTCTTGCGTCCGTTGATCTTTTTCCCGGCGCAAAGCCACGGGTGGCCTTGGAGACGGTCTCGGCGCCTCGGTACGAGGGCTTCAGGCCCCTTCCTCCGGTGCGCGGGCGGTGCTGCCGGCCGGGGTGAGGCAGCGGCGCACGAGTGCGAGGGTGCGCTGTGTGACCGTATCGAGGGGGGTGCCGTTCTCGACGGCGGCCAAGGCGGTGTGCAGCATTCCGGCGATCAGGTCGGCCGTGAGCGCGGGCTCAGGAGCGCCGAGCTCCCGGACGGCGGCGCGGAACGGTTCGACCTGGTCCAGGTGGAGTTCCATCAGCCGCTGCTGGCAGGCCGGAGGAAGGCCGGCGTTCATGAGGGCGACGGCGGGCCGGTGTGCGCCTTCGGCGCCCAGGCGGAGGCTTTCCCCGAAGAACGCCTCGACGCGTTCCAGTGGGCCTTCCGCAGTGGCTATGGCGCGGGTGAGTGCCTCGTTGGAGCGCCTGAAGGCTTCCTCCGTGATGGTGGCCAGAAGGGCTGCCGAGGAGTCGAAGTACTGATAGACGCTGGAGCGGGCCAGGCCCGCGCGGGCGCCGACCGCCGCCGGTGTGACGGCGGCGGCGCCCTCGTTGACCAGGATGTCGATCGCCGACCCGATCAGCGCCTCGCGTTGCTGGGCGCGGTGCTCGGCGACGGTGGAGGCGTTGATCTTCGGCATGCGGGCGGGCTCCTGGAGGGGTGACAGGGCCGGGAATGCGGCACCGGTTGGCGGCCCCCCGTCAGGACAGGTGGCCGTCGACCATCTCGTATACCCGGTCGGCAGCGTCCATTATCGCCGTGTCGTGGGTAACCATGACCGTGGCCGTTCCGCGCTCATGGGTCTGTTCGGCGATCAGCCGCACCGCCTGGGCGGACCGTACCCGGTCCAATGCCGAGGTGGGTTCGTCCACCAGCAGGACGGCGGGGGAGGTCATCAGGGCGCGGGCCAGGCCCGCGCGCTGGCGCTCGCCGCCCGACAGCTGGTGCGGACGGGAGCCAGCGCGGTGGGTCAGTCCGACGGCTTCGATGAGTTCGTCTGCGCGGGCCCGGGCAGTGGTGTCGAGGCGTCCGTCGATGTGCAGGGGCAGCAGGAGCTGTTCCCTGACGGTGAGGGAGGCCAGCAGGTTCGACTGCTGGAAGACGAAGCCGATGTGGCGAAGACGGGCGGCGGTGCGTTCCTTGTCCGAGAGGGCGGTCAGCTCGGTGCCGGCGATGTGCACGGTCCCCGAGGTGGGGCGCTGGAGGCCGCCGGCGACGGCGAGGAGGCTGGACTTGCCGGATCCGGAGGGGCCGACGACGGCGACGAACTCACCGGGGGCGACGGTCAGGCCGACGTGGTCGAGGGCGGTGACGGCGGTATCGCCGTCACCGAGGGTCAGGGTGACGTCGTCCAGGCGCAGCCCGCCGGAGCGGTCGGTGTCCGCGGTGGCCTGGTGGTCGGTGGCGGGTGTGGTCATCGGTTGGCTCCCAGAGCGGTGAGGGGGTCGACGGCGGTGATGCGGCGGACGGCGACGACGGCGCCCACGGTCCCGAGGACGATGAGGAGGCCGGAGGAGGTGGCGATGGCCGGTGCGGAGAGGGAGAAGGGGGCCTTACCGATCATCGCGCTGCCCAGGGCCAGGCCTACGGCGGTGCCGAGGGCCGTGGCTCCGACGAGCACGGCGACGACCTGGGCGAGCGCGTCGCGCAGGATGTACCCGGTGGGAGCGCCCAGTGCCTTCATCAGGGCGATCTCGGGCTTGCGCTGGACGGTCCAGACAGTGAAGAACGCGCCGACGACCAGTGCGGAGATGACGTACAGGAATCCCTTGATCAGGGCCATGGTGCTCGACTCGGCCTCGTAGCCGGGGGACGCGTCGAACGTGGCCTCCTTGGTCTCGGCGAGGGTCCCGGTTGCCTTTTCGACCACGGCGACGTCGGCGCCCGGCTTCAGGGTCAGGGCCACCGCGGTGGCCTGGCGGCTCGCGGCCTCGGGCAGGTCGCCGGGCAGGCCGTAATGCAGATGCCGCCACGTGTCGAGGTCCGCGTAGACGACGCCGATGTGACCGTAGGAGACGGTCTCGTCGACCAGGCCCACGACCTTCATCCGCACCCCGCTCCGGTCCGCGGTCAGAACATCGCCGATCTCCACCCCGAGATCGGCGATCTCCCGGGTGATCAGGATGCCCGCACCGCCCTTCTTCAGGCCCTCACCCTTGCTGGGGCGGGGCGCCAGGGAGGAGTCCTGCGTCATACCGAAGACGGCGAGGTTGAGCTGCTCGCCCTTCTTGGCGCCCTGGGTCACCTGGGCATTGGCCAGGGTGTTCCCGAACGGCTCCGCGCGCTCCACGCCTGGGGCCCTGGACCATGTCTGCCAATCCTTCTCTTCCACGGTCGAGCGGGAGAACTGCTCGCTGGTCGCCTTCTCGTCGAAGGCCATGTGGGTCACGGGCAGCGCGCGCAGGCCGGATATGCCGGCGTCCGCCAGACCGGAGGCAAGCCCGGACAGGAGGACACCGAGTACGGCGATGAGCGCGACCACCGCGCCCATCAGGGCGAAGCGACCGCGGGCGAAGCGCAGATCGCGTAGGGCAAGGAACACGGAGCTCTCCGAGCGATGAAGGAATGAGGACACGACTGACTGGCCACGTCGCCTCTTTACCTAAACTTGACGACGTGAATGTCAGCATCTTATCGGATGTTGCCGACGCACCTGTCGGCATGTTGTGTCGCGTACGTCGGCCGGGTCCTCCCCGCCAGACCGCCCCTGCGCGCGAGGAAGCCGGAGTGAGCGCCGCGCAGTGGCTGCCATTGGG